>JAZOVT010000099.1:0-49406 GCA_045658845.1 Alistipes sp. | reverse complement strand
CCTTATAAAAAACCATAAAAATGTTTATATAATCCAGATATATCATTACTTTTGCGTAAATTACGCTTGTCTTAATAGCGTAGCCTATCAAGACAAGAGAAGTAAACCAAACTTTTATCCAACAGCAGAATGAAAATTTTAATCATAGGTCCAGGAGCGGGTGATTCGTTCTATTGTGGCAACTGTTTCCGTGATTCATTGCAAGCATCAGCACTAATCAAGGCGGGGAATGATGTAACCATCTTGCCTCTATATCTGCCTATGCACCACGCCACCGAAGGTGTGCCTATTTTCTTCCCTGCTGTATCATACTACATCGAGCAGGCGATGTTCCGCAAAGGCAACATACCCAAATGGTTAAGCAAATTCGCCTCATCGAAGATGTTTCTCGACTTGGCAGCATCAATGTCTGGCTCAACGTCGGCCAATGGGATGGAAAATATGACAATGTCGATGATTACGGGCAACGATGGAGCCTTCAAGCGCAATCTTGCCGATATGATAGAATGGGTAAAAAAGGATGGTGTACCCGACATCGTTCATCTGTCCTCTTCGCTTCTAATCGGCATTGCCACACCCTTAAAAGAGGAGTTGGGAGTACCTGTGATATGTTCATTGCAGGACGAGGAGGTATGGATTGACTCCCTAAAGGATAAATGGTCTAATATTGCGTGGGAGGCTATCATCGCCAACTCGGCTGGAGTGGATGCTTTTGTTACTACAAGCCACTACTACAAAGCCATCATTGACAAAAAGATGCCCTCGTTGTCTCCAAAGGTTATATACCCAGGCATCAACATCGACAAGTATTATAACGACACACTACCCGGCTGCCCGACCATCGGCTTTTTCTACCGCACAAACGAACACGACGGCCTGGATACTCTTGCCGAGGCTTTCGTGATGTTGAAAAAACGCGCTACGATACCCAACCTCAAACTACGCATTGGGGGTGGCTACACCGACTCTGACAAGAAGTTTTTATCTCGCGTAAAGGAGATACTACGCCCCTACATTGATGACGTTATCTTTGAAGATGATTACTCACCCGCCCTACATCATAAGTTCTACAGCGAGGTGTCCCTCATCAGCGTGCCCTTACGTTTTGACGAGGGCGTAGGTATATATATCTGCGAGGCGTATGCCACTTCGCGCCCCGTAGTTGAGCCTCGCCGAGGCTCTTTCCCCGAGATTGTTGGCGATGCGGGTGTGCTATATGATGACGAGAGTGCCACAGGCTTGGCCAACGCATTGGAGCAGGTGCTAACCGATAAGAAACTATACAACGACCTACGCGAAAATGCCAAGACAATGGCCCAAGAGAGGTATTCCAATAGGCTCTGCGCCGAGGCGCTTATGGAGTTGTACTCCAACGTCATAGCGCAAGCAACATCCCACAAGCGGGATTGACTTCGCTACGCTCTGCTGCCGCATCGCGCCGTTCGTCTTTCTCTTGGAGTCCTCGGCATAATAACGCGCAAATATCGCTTGTAGCGATAACAAAAACAGCAGAGAGAACACTTTTGAGTAAACTCAACTTGTTCTCTCTGCTATTTTCTGCACCTGCGGTGCTATTTGCGCTTTTTTCTGCGCTCGTGATTCCGGCGGGATTCGAACCCACGACCCACAGCTTAGAAGGCTGTTGCTCTATCCAACTGAGCTACGGAACCAGCCGAATTCGACCTTACGAGTCAAATTGCTGTGCAAAAATAAGGCATTTATTTCTTTTATCCAATTTTTATCGGAACAAAAGCCTCACAAACTGCTATACTTATTTGTGGCGCAACGATAATTCTCGCTCCAAATCCTCTATCGAACACCCCATCTGCTCCATCAATACCAGCAGATGATAAATCATATCCGAAGCCTCATAAATAAACCTATCGCGGTTACCATCAACTGCCTCAACAACGCTCTCTACGGCCTCCTCGCCCACCTTTTGAGCGATTTTTTTCACACCTTTAATAAATAGTTTAGTCGTATACGAGCCTTCGGGCATATCACGGTGACGTTGCTGAATGACGGCTTGCAGATGACGAATAAATCCCTCCTCGTCGGGTGTATCAAAGCAACTCACAGTGCCACGATGACAAGTTGGCCCTGCAGGAATAGCCTTAATAAGAAGCGTATCCTTATCGCAATCTACATATATATCTTTAACCGTCAAGAAATTACCGCTCGTCTCACCCTTGGTCCACAAGCACTCTCTCGAACGAGAATAAAATGTCACGCGCCCCTCGGCAATGGTCTTATCGTATGCCTCACGATTCATATACCCTACCATCAGCACCTTCAACGTAACAGCATCCTGAACCACAACGGGCAGCAAGCCATCGGCGCACTTCTCAAGATTTAATTCATCGAATCTCAACATCTTACGTCTATATTTAATCGTTTCAACTCCTGCTTCAAATCGCCAACCGTAATCTCCCCAAAATGGAATATACTTGCCGCCAGAGCAGCATCAGCCTTGCCTACGGTCAGCACCTCGGCAATATCTGCCACCGAGCCTGCACCTCCCGATGCAATAATCGGTATCGAGAGCGTATCGGCCAAACGTGCAAACGTATCGCACGGATAACCCGAGCGTGTTCCGTCGTGATTCATCGAGGTAAACAATATCTCACCAGCACCACGCTCCTGCGCCTCTCGCGCCCACGAGAAAAGTTCCTTATCGCTCGGACGACTGCCGCCGTGTGTTGTGGCTCGCCATACGCCATCATCCATCAATCGGGCATCAATTGCCACAACAACGAATTGACTACCATAACGTGCCGCAATAGAGTCTATAAGCGACGGATTGGCGATTGCCGCACTATTAATCGAGATTTTATCGGCACCAGCATCAAGCAGACGTGCAGCATCATCCAATGTAGATATTCCGCCACCTACGGTAAACGGGATATTTATCCCGTCAGATATTCTCTCAACCAATTTAGTAAACGTCTGGCGACCCTCACGTGTAGCGCTGATATCGAGATAGACCAACTCATCGGCACCACAACGAGCATAATACTGCCCCAACTCGACCGCATCACCCACATCACGCAAATCGACAAAGTTCACGCCCTTAACGGTACGCCCCTCCTTAACATCAAGGCAGGGAATTATGCGTTTAGCAACCATTGTTCAATCTCTTTTAATGTTATACGATTCTCATAAATGGCCTTACCCACAATCACCCGACGCAGATGTAACTCCTCGGCCCGCTCAATATCGGCCATCGATGCTATACCACCCGACACAGTAAAATCGACCTGTTCGTAACGGCTCTGCAAATCGGTATACAATTCAAACGATGGGCCTTTCAACATTCCATCTTTTGTAATATCGGTACAGATAACCTGCGACAATCCATAAGGCTTAAAGAACTCTATCAACTCTTCGATTGAAAGGGCCAAATCCTCAAGCCAGCCATTCACCGAGACCTTACCGTTACGCACATCCGCGCCCAATACCATTCTCTCCCCGCCAAACATATCCAACCATTCGGCAAAGAGTTCTTGCTTTTGTGCGGCGACACTTCCCACGATAGCATACGTAGCACCATAGTCGAATATGGCTCTCAACGCCTCCTCACTCTTCAAGCCTCCACCCCACTCTATCTCAACCGCAGCACCTACGGCCATACGCTCCAACGTCTTAAGATTCTTCGGCGACGAAGATTTTGCTCCATCCAAATCCACTACGTGGATACGCTTGACACCACAATCGGCATAGCGTTTGGCCATATCTATGGGCGAAGCATCATACACCTTGCGCTGGTCATAGTCGCCTTGCGATAGGCGCACGCAACGCCCTTCTATAATATCAATTGCAGGAATTATCTCAACCATAACTTTAAGTTGTCATTTTAGACCTTACAGCCTCAAAAAGTTCTCAATTATTCGCTCGCCCACATCGCCACTCTTCTCTGGATGGAATTGCGTTCCATAGAAGTTCTCATACTTCAACGCCGCACTAAACATCACTCCGTGACGCGATGTGGCGATTGTATCGGGGCAGAGTTCTGGATAATAGGAGTGAACGAAATAGACATATTCGCCACCATCGATTCCCTTAAAGAGTTTCGATTCCAGATTACCAATCGTATTCCAACCCATATGTGGCACCTTCAAATCAGCAGAAGGCACAAAGCGTTTAACACGAGCATCGAACAGATTAAGGCAATCAACATCACCCTCCTCACTATGACGACACATCACCTGCATACCGACACATATACCCAACACCGGACGGCGCAACGAGCGCACTACATCAACCAACGAGGCTGCTCGCAAATTCTCCATAGCCTCAGCAGCATTACCCACGCCGGGCATCAACACTCTGTCAGCGGAGCGAATAACCGCGGCATCAGATGTTACCGTAAACTCGGCACCAAGGCGTTTCAAGGCATTCTCAACAGAGCGGAGATTGCCCATCTTGTAATCTACTATCGCTATCATAACACACCTTTGCTTGAGGGTAAATCATACTTGAACACATCTCGTCTAACGGCCATCTTCAGTGCGCGGGCAAAGGCCTTAAACACGCCCTCTATCAAGTGGTGATTGTTCTCGCCTTTGGCCTCAATGTGCAAATTGCATCGCATAGCCACGCACATCGACTTAAAGAAGTGCTTGAACATCTCCGTCGGCACATCCCCTACCATCTCGCGAGTAAACGGCACATCCCACACGAAATCAGCACGGCCACCGAAGTCAATCAACACCATAGCACGGCACTCATCCATAGGCAGGACAAAGCCGTAACGGTCGATGCCTCGCTTCGAGCCAAGCGCCTTGTAAATGGCCTCACCCAACACTATAGCAACATCCTCTATCGTATGATGTTCATCGACCTGCAAATCGCCCTTACACTCCAACTTTAGCGACACACCAGCGTGGTGCGGCAACTGCCAAAGCATATGGTCAAAGAAGTTCAAACCCGTAGAGATATTTGACTCGCCTGCGCCATCAAGGTCCAATTTTACCTGTATCGCAGTCTCCGATGTTACTCGGTTTATCTCGGCACTACGCTCGGTGCGACGCAGATATTCTGCCACATCGCTCCAGCGAGGTGTTATGAGCACGCAACTCTCGGCAAACAACTTGCCCTCAAGCATCTTCTCTCCCACAGATACTTGTTGCAACAAGATAGCCTTCGCACCGAGGTTATAGGCCAACTCCACATCGGTTGCTCTGTCGCCAATCACATAACTCTGCGACATATCGTAATCCCCAGAGAGATACTTGCCGAACATACCCGTCTGCGGCTTTCGAGTCGGAGCATTCTCCTGCGGGAAAGTGGGGTCAATAAGTTGGTCATCAAAGAAAACGCCCTCGCCAGCCAACGTACGCAACATCTTGGTATGCGCAGGCCAGAAAGTCTCCTCGGGAAAGGCATCCGTACCCAATCCATCTTGATTAGAGGCCAGAACCAACTCATAATCGAGTTCCGCAAGCGATTTCATACCCGAAATAGCACCCGCTACAAACTCCAACTTCTCGAGCGAATCCACCTGAAAATCCTCGGGCGGCTCTACCAAAATCGTTCCGTCACGGTCAATAAACAACACTCTATTTTTCATATCTCTTGAGCGACTCTATAAGTTTCACATTCTCTCCACCGAGGCCGATTGTTATACGCAAACAACCCTCACAGCCCTTCACTCGATTGCGGTTGCGCACAATAATCTTATCGGCAATAAGATGGTTATACACCGCATCGGCATCATCTACTTTGACAAGCAGGAAATTCGCATCACTTGGATATATACGCTTAACGAACGGCAACTTTGCAAGTTCCTCGGCTACCTCCGCACGTTGCGACTTTATCTCTGCCAAATCCTCATCGATGGGATACATCAATAGTTGCATCACAATCTGCTGTGCCGCAATATTTATATTATATGGATATTTAACCTGCGAGAACAGCGCCACAATGCGCTCATCAGCCAAAGCCAATCCCAATCGCAAGCCCGCCATAGCCCACGCCTTCGACAAGGTTTGCAGGATGATGATGTTTTTGCGCTCGAAAATCTCCGATTTAAGGCTCTCGGCCTCCGCAAAATCAATATACGCCTCATCAACCACTACCAGCCCCTTAAACTCATCTACCAATCGGAGCATCTCCTCGCGCGGGAACGAATTACCCGTAGGATTGTTCGGTGAGCATAGGAATATCGCCTTCGTATGTTCGTCAGCCGCAGCCAGCAACTCCTCTGTAGGCAAGGCAAAATTCTCTCTCAATGCCACCTCGCGCAACTCAACATCGTTCATCGCCGCCGCCACCTTATACATACCGTAACTCGGCGTGATAGCCACAACATTATCCTTGCGAGGCTCGCAGAAGACTCTAAAGACCAAATCTATAGCCTCATCGCTACCATTTCCGATAAATATATTTCGGCTCGGCACCCCCTTTATCTCCGACAAGCGCTCCTTAAGTTGCTTTTGATGTGGGTCGGGATAGCGATTATAGCCATTATTGAAAGGACTCTCGTTGGCATCCAAAAACACACCCAACTCGCCCTCATATTCATCTCGCGCGGTCGAATATGGTTGAAGGGCCGCGATATTTGCCCTAACAAGCGACTCTATTGTTTTACTCTTCATAACTTCTCATTTATTCGATTCTGACCTTTACAGCAGCGGCGTGTGCCTCCAGACCTTCGGCCTCGGCCATAGCAATAATTGTTGGAGCAAGCGAACTTATACCCTCTTGAGATATCTCTTGAATTGTTATCTTACGCACAAAACTATCAATATTCACTCCGCTACACGAATGAGCCCAGCCCGATGTGGGGAGAGTGTGATTAGTGCCAGACGCATAATCGCCGGCACTCTCGGGAGAGTAGTTTCCAATAAAGATACTTCCCGCAGCAGTAATCTCTGCTGCCACGCCCCACGCATCAGCCATCGATATGATAAGATGCTCGGCTGCATACTCATTGGCAAAGGCTATCATCTCGGCTCTATCGTCAAATACTATTGCTCGGCTATTAGCAAGTGACTCGGCAACATAATCCGCTCGCGAAAGCAACTCTCGCTGACGCTCCACCTCTGCTGCAATACTCTCGGCCAAAGCCATACTATCGCAAACCACCATAGCCTGACTATCTCTGCCGTGTTCCGCCTGCGACAACATATCGGCAGCAACAAATCGAGGATTAGCCGATTCATCAGCCATAACCATCACCTCGGATGGCCCTGCGGGCATATCTATAGCCGTATTACGAGCCGCCACCATCTGCTTGGCCATCGTAACATAGCGGTTACCTGGGCCGAAAATCTTATCTACCTTCGGAATAGATTCCGTACCATAAGCCATAGCCGCTATGGCCTGCGCACCTCCCGCCTTAAAGACTTTTGTCACACCACATCGGCGAGCCGCATACAACACCTCTGCAGCCACACGTCCCTGCTTATTAGTCGGAGTGCACAATATAATCTCGCCACACCCTGCTATCGAGGCTGGCAAAGCCAACATCAAAACCGTAGAGAACAAAGGAGCCGTTCCACCAGGAATATACAAACCCACTCGGCGCATAGCCACAGGTCGCTGAACACACTCCACGCCCGACTGCGTCGCAACTCGAATTTCTCGTGGTAACTGCGCCTGATGAAACGCCGAAATATTTTTAACGGCAACTTCTATCGCAGTTTTCACGTCATCACTTACCTTGCTTTCCGCCTCAGCAAACTCCTCATCAGTTACAGCAAGTGCAGTAAGTCTAACGCCATCAATCTCTTCGACCAACGCATACAGTGCCGCATCGCCCTCACGCGCCACACGCTCAACTATGGCCTCAACACGTTCTGCAATCTGGCTATTATCCTGCTCGGCACGACGGCACAACGCCGCCCACTCCTCTCGTGGCGGATTTTGATAAATATTCATATCACTACGGAATTATCTTATCCAACGTCAACACCAATATACCCTCGGCTCCAATGGCCTTCAACTGGCGTACCTTATCCCACAAATCGACTGCATCAACAACCGAGTGGAGCGAGCACCACCTCTCAACAGCCAACGGCATAACCGTCGGGCTTCGCATCGCAGGCAGAATCTTTACAGCCTCATCCAACGCCGCTGTCGGGATGTTCATCAGCAGATACTTCTTGCCTCGGCTCACGCGTTCCGACTCTATGCGGAACAACAACTCGTTAAGCACCTCGCGCTCCTCATCCGAAAGATTGCGGTTGGCAATCAAAACCGCCTCCGACTCAAACACTCGCTCAACCTCCTTAAGACCATTTGTCACAAGCGTACCGCCCGACGACACGATATCAAAAATTGCATCGGCAATACCAGCCGCAGGGGCTATCTCAACAGAGCCTGTAATGACCTCAATCTGCGCCGTAACGCCACGCTCGGCCAAGAACTTACGCAGCACTACGGGATATGATGTAGCGATACGCTTACCCTCGAAATACTCTACGCCATTATACTCATCACCCTTTGGAATAGCCAACGATATACGGCATCCTCCGAATCCCAACTTCGCCACGACCTCGACATCACACCCTCGCTCGGCAACCTCATTTAGGCCAACGATTCCCAAAGTTGCCGTACCATTTTCTACGACCTGCGGAATATCATCATCACGCAGATACAACACCTCAATAGGGAAATTTGCCGCTTTGGAAAGGAACTTACGCTTTGCACCCTCAATATCAATACCTATCTCGTGCAAGAGCGCTGTACTCTGCTCATTCAATCGTCCTTTGGTTTGGATAGCAATTCTCAACATAACCTAACTTATTTATTTCGAATTTTCAATCATTACAACCCCCGCAAGGAGGCTTTTGCATCAATAAAAAAGGCCTACCTATAAAATTGGTAGGGCCTTTATATGAGTTGTACTATGCTATACTCCACGACCTACCGCATCTTTCGCAAGATATGGTGATGATGGTGAATATTTAGCAAGTTAGTCATAATGTGCTTTTTGTTTTAGCAAATATACAAATTAATCTTTATTATTATTCACTTTTATGCAAAAAAATTAATTATTCGCCATTTTTTATGAATATAGATGCACGTTTTATGATTTCACCTCGAATAATCGCAACTCTCCGAGGTCCACTCCGTCAACTATATGCGACAGAGCATAACGCTCGACAATGCACTCCGAGCCGTTAAAACATCGAGCATTTGCTCTGACCTGAAGTCTGCCACAACGTGCAAGACTTATGAGTCGGTGATGCAGGAAACTATCGCCAATACCAAAATCGACATCACAAAGCAGACGACCAACAACTATGGGTGCTTTCACCCACTCACCTCGGCACAACGAGAGTATAGCATCATCGTAAACCTCCTCCTCAGCCTCAACGATTTCACCCGACCCATCAAGCACTCGCAATGCAGCCTCTGATTTCGACCACTCCGCCCACTGCTTTGCAGCCTCCTCTTTCTGCTCCACGCCCATTGGTCGCACACGAGTTAAGAGATAATCGACATTTTCTTTTGAGCAGATACTCATCGAAAGTGCCCCCACATTTTTGTTTGGCAGCATCTGACGTAATGGAGTCAAATCGACCTCACACAATGGCGCATCAACCAGCGAACATATCATATAATAAAAGAGTATATCGCCAACCGATGTACCTCGCCAAACAACCACTTCATCATAGGCCGAAAAATCGTGCTTAACAAAAGAGAGTATATCGCCATACAGTTTATTAATATACTCCTCCGAAGAGTGAAATATCTCGCCACACCGAGCAACATACTCCTCTATCTCCGCATCATCAAACGACGGAAACAGTGGTGCATAATTCAATACAGCAGGAAAAGCCACGACACAACTTTTCGAGCCTTCCGTAGACAAAGCAAGGCGCAGTGTTCCTGCGCCCGCCTCTCCATATACTAAATGTAGTCTATTCATCCTTTCGACTATGACACAGGAGCCTCGCCCTCGACATTAAGGTTTACCTTAACATACTTGTATCCTCGGTGGTGCAACTCCAACGACACACCCAACTCGAAGAATACCTTAACCACGCGGGCAAACAGATGGAACGCCATCACGCTCTGCGGTTCGATACCCTCCTTGCGAATCATTGTCTGTGCAGTATGAGCGCACTTGCGAATTGTAGATTCAAGTTTTTGATTCTCCTCACTATCCAACTTATAACCCACCAAGCACTCAACGACATACTCGTCCAAAGCATCGAATCCGCGAGGTTTGGCCATCAGCGTATACCAGTCTTCTGTATCTTTATAATCGCCCCACGACTTATCCCACAGCACTGCGGCACCCATACCCACATAGCAGGCCCAAGCAATCGCAGCCGAAGGATATTCAGCAATCTGCGGAACGGCATCGACCATATATTCGGGGGCCGATGTGCGCCACTTCTCGTTTAACTCCTCCACCAACAACATCTTGCCATCCAACATCTTGTCGGCAGTACACTGCTTAACCAGTGTGTCGGACAACTTCTCGGTAAACGAGTTCAAAAATTCAAGTTCTGTCTGCTCCATTTTAGAATGTTGACAACTTAAACACAATCTTCTGACAATAAGTCTCCTCAGGCTGCAACACAACCGACGGGAACGATGGCTCATTCACAGCATTGGGATAGTTCTGACACTCAATCGCCACACCCGCATAATCCTTATATCGGCTACCCGACTTGGTGATGGGACATCCGCCCTCCAACCAGTTGCCTGTATATACCATAGCACCAGCCTGCGATGAGAGCACCTCCACCTTGCGGCCTGTAGCCTCGCAACGCAACTCGCCCACCTGTGCCAAGATATTGGGCTTCCAGCCATCCAACACAAAGAAGTGGTCATAGCCCTTGAAATCCTTCATATAATTAAACTCTGAGAGAATCTCATCGCCGAACTTACGCCACGAAGTGAAATCCTGCGGCGTACCCTTTACGTCGAGATACTTACCTGTAGGAATCTGCGTTGAATCCATCTCCAAAACACGTGAACAGTTCAAACGCAACTCGTGGTCAAGAATATCCTTGCCACTACCCTCGCCTGCCAAGTTCCAATATACGTGGTTTGTAAGGTTTACGACAGTCGTTTTATCGGTACGAGCCATATAGGTAATTTCCAACTCGTTGTCATCGCTGAAATAATAACCAGCCTCGACATACAACTCTCCAGGATAGTTCTGCTCGCCATCGGGTGAAGTACGAGAGAAGACTATGCGATTGGTCTCAACTCGGCTCTCCCACAACTGATTGGCAAAACCCTTTGAGCCGCCGTGCAAGTGGTTAGGGCCATTATTGATTTCCAGCGTATACTCTACACCATCAACCGTCATCTTGCCTTTGGCAATACGATTGGCAACACGACCTACGCTCTTACCGCTGGCCGCACCATCGCCAAAATAACTCATAGCATCCTTGTAGCCCAACACGATATCGTCGATATTACCGTCGCGGTCGGGTGCTTTTACTGATACTATAGATGCTCCAATATTACACAACTGCACCTCGCAGCCGTTGGCATTACGAATCGTATAGATTACGATAGCCTCTCCTTCGGGCGTTGCGCCCCAGATGTGTTGCAAAATCTCCATTATTCGATAGGTTTTAGGTTTTCCAAAATATAGTCAATACGCTTCAAGCACTCATCCTTACCGATAAAAGCGGTTACGTCGTACATACCAGGGCCCTTACCTGCGCCAACCAACGCCAAACGCAATGTATTCATAATCTGACCCATACCATACTCCTTCTCGGCAATCCAAGCGCCAACTACGGCCTCGGTATTCTCCTTCGAGAAATCCTCAATTGAAGCCAACACCTCACGCAACTCCTTCAAACGTGCAGGATTCTCGCCCTTCCAATACTTCTTGGTCTGCTTCTCCTCATAGGCTGTAGGTGCAACAAAGAAGTATGAAGTCAAATCCCACAAGTCGCTGATAAACGTAGCACGCTCCTTCATAATGCCAGCAGCCTTGCCCGCCAAACAGTCGGTAGTCTCTACTCCATTCTCACGCAAGATGGGTTGGAACAACTCGGCCAACTCCTCGTCGCTCTTGTGGTGCATATATTGAGCATTGAACCACTTTGCCTTATCGGGCTGGAAACGAGCACCCGACTTCGATACACGGTCCAACGAGAAGTTATCAATCAACTCCTGCATCGAGAACAACTCCTGCTCAGTACCTGGGTTCCATCCAAGCAGAGCCAACATATTAACAAAAGCCTCGGCAAAGTAACCATCCTCACGATAGCCGTGAGCCGTCTCGCCCGTCGTGGGTGAGGTCCAGAACAAGGGGAACACAGGGAAGCCCATCTTGTCTCCATCACGCTTCGAGAGTTTACCGCCACCCGTTGGCTTCAACAACAGAGGCAAGTGCGCAAACTGCGGCTGCGAATCGGTCCAACCAAAAGCCTTATAAAGTAAATAGTGCAACGGCAACGACGGCAACCACTCCTCGCCACGAATAACGTGCGAAATCTCCATCAAGTGGTCATCAACGATATTTGCCAAGTGGTATGTAGGTAGCGCATCGGCACTCTTATAAAGTACCTTGTCGTCCAACGTGGATGTATTTACCTTAACGTGGCCACGAATCAAATCGTCCATCTCGACAATCTCATTCTCGGGCATCTTGAAACGTACAACCCAAATATCTCCGCGTGCAATACGCTCCTCAACCTCCTCCTTCGATAGGCTCAACGATGTGGGCAACTTCTCGCGCACTGTATAATTGTAAGCGAATGTCTGACCAGCAGCCTCGGCCTCCTTACGCAAAGCATCCAACTCCTCAGAAGTGTCGAAAGCGTAATAAGCCCAACCAGCCTCAACAAGCTGCTTGGCATACTTCAAATAAATTTCCTTGCGCTCGCTCTGGCGATATGGAGCGTGAGGGCCGCCAACGCCAACACCCTCGTCAATTTCGATACCGCACCACTTGAGCGACTCGATGATATACTCTTCGGCACCAGGCACAAAACGCTGTGAATCGGTATCCTCGATACGCAGAATCATCTTACCGCCGTGACGGCGCGCAAACAAATAGTTGTAAAGTGCTGTACGCACACCACCCATATGCAGGGGGCCCGTAGGACTTGGCGCAAAACGCACACGAACTTCTCTTGACATAGTTTTCTTATATTTTTAGTTTCTTATTTATTTTTCTTCTTTTCTTTAATCTTTAGCCAACCTGCCAATAGGAGCGCTACCACCAAATAGGCAAGAGAATATACAAGCACGCCTCTACTGAAACCGTGAGTCGCAGGACACTGCTCTTGCAACAACGTATTGGCATCTACCGCAAGACACACTGACACGAAAAACGACAAAGAATACAAAATCTTATTATCATTCTTGTTGCGCTCGATTACGGGCATCGGCACTAAAAACTGTATCTGCCACAGTGTAAAGGTCCACATCCACATCGCCAAATACACCGTAGCGGGGAAATAGAATGCAACAATGGTCAGTGCCGTAGCAACTGCGGCAAAAACGCCTGCAACAATCTGAAATATTCTCCAAATATCCATAGCAATAAGTAATTTCTAAAGATTACTTCACACGATATTCTACTCGCATAGTTATTCGCGCCTTCTTCTGGCGGCTTGTGGTATTAAACGAGCCTCCTGCCGAAAACTCCTCATTGGAATTTGCTCCCGTAATCTGGAACACACCCATCTTTGCCGAGGCCACACGACCAATCGCCGTACCCGCATTCTCGGCTATCTTCTCGGCGCGCGTACGAGCATCAGCCGATGCACGCTCTATGAGCGAGAGTTTCACATCGTCCAACTTCGTATAATAGTACGACGGCTGGAAAGCCTCAATCGAAACACCCTGCGCGATAAGTGATGATATCTCGCGTGAGATATTCTCCACCTTATCGACCTCCGAAGACTCTATCGAAAAACCTTGACTCAAACGATAACCCGTAAAACGCTGGCCCGCATAATTACCCGCAGCGTTGTAAACAGGCTCGGTCTGCTTATATACATTCACAAACTTAAACACCACCTGCTCGGTAGCCACACCGCGTGAAGTAATAAACTCCAAGACCTTTTGCTTATTACGCTCCAACTGGGCATAGCCCGATGCTACATCCTGCGTCTCATAGACAATCTCACCATCCCACACAATCAAGTCCGACACAAACTCCGTCTCACCCAAGCCCGTCACAACGATAGTATCCTGAGAACGATACTTATAGGTGTAGGCTCGGCCCAATAGCCACGCCGCCACAACAATGGCCAACGCGATGATAATGTATTTCACGTTTGTCTTCATAGCACAGAGCAATTCAAAATTTTATTCTTAATAATTGTTTTGTGAGATTATTTCAAGCCCTACTTCAACACCCCTAAACCATTTTGATTTGTGAGGATGTTTTGAAGATTGCCGAAGTGTTGAGAAGCGGAGCATACACTACGTATGTGAGCATTCTCAACGCGAGCAAGATGCCAAAACAGCCCACAAGGCAAATGGTTTACACATTGAAGAGGAAGTGCATAATATCTCCATCTTGAACCACATACTCTTTGCCCTCGATGCCAATCTTACCCACATCACGGCAAGCCTTCTACGAGCCAAGCACTACGTAATCGTCATACTTAATAACCTCGGCACGAATAAATCCGCGCTCAAAATCGGTATGGATAACACCTGCCGTCTGCGGCGCCTTCATACCCTTAACGAAAGTCCAAGCACGGCTCTCGTCGGCACCCGTAGTGAAGAATGTCTGCAAGTTGAGCAACTTATATGCCGCCTTGATTAATCGTGCCACACCCCACTCCTCCAAGCCCATATCCTGCAGGAACCTCTGACGCTCCTCATAATCCTCCAACTCGGCAATATCGGCCTCGGTAGCAGCTGCCACAATCAACATCTCGGCATTCTCATCAGCAATAGCTGCCTTCACGGCCTCGGTGTGTGCATTACCGCTCACGGCGCTTGCCTCATCTACATTACAAACATAGAGTACAGGCTTGTCGGTCAAGAGATTAAGGTCAGCAACCAACTTACGTTCCTCCTTATCGGTCTCGACAGTGCGAGCCGAGCGGCCCTGCTCCAAAGCCTCCTTAAACTGCACCAACAAATCATAGCGGCGCTTTGCGGTCTTATCGCCCGCTACAGCCTGCTTTTGGCACTTACCTATGTTGTTTTCAACAGTCTCCAAGTCCTTCAACTGCAACTCTGTATCGATAATACCCTTATCACGCACGGGGTCAATCGTACCATCGACGTGAGTAATATTGCCATTATCGAAGCAGCGCAGAACGTGGATAATAGCGTTTGTGTTACGAATATTTCCCAAGAACTTGTTACCCAGGCCTTCGCCCTTTGACGCGCCCTTAACCAGACCAGCAATATCTACAATCTCGATTGTTGTCGGGATAACCTTCTTTGGATTGTCAATCTCGGCCAACTTCACCAAGCGCTCATCAGGCACTGTGATAACGCCCACATTGGGCTCGATTGTACAGAAAGGGAAATTAGCCGCCTGTGCCTTTGCGTTAGACAAGCAGTTGAAAAGAGTCGATTTACCCACATTGGGCAGACCAACTATACCACATTGTAAAGCCATTATATATCGTTTATTAGTTTATAATCCATATTAATTTACAAAAATAGTTATTTTTTTGCAGACAATACCTATTTATATGGTTTTTTATCCGATTTATCAGTTATTTCACACGACTGACAAAGAAAATGGCGACGCATATCAACACGTCGCCATAAACTATATCTAACAAAATTACTTATTTCTGAAATTGCATCGTAAAGTTGCGCAACCATCTCATAGGCGCTCCGCCCAACATCTGACACACGGGGATAAGCAGCCTAAACCACCAATCGGGAACTTTGCAGCGTTGCTTGCGGAACAGACCGTTCAGCGAGCGGCGAGCGCAACTATCGGGGCTCATCAAAGCGCCCAACTTCAGCCCAAAGCGTTGCAAGCGAGGCGAAAGGCCATACAAATCAGTCGCAATACCCGCAGGGCAGATAGCCGTAACATATACCTTTTTATCGCGCACCTCCTTCGAGAAAGCGACCGAGAAACTTTTCAAATAGGCCTTGCTGGCACTATACAACGACAATCCCGGATAAGGCATCCAGATTGAATACGACGACATATTGAGGATATATCCACCACCTCTCGCGGCCATATCCTGCGCATACAAGCGGCACATCTTCGTGGCCGTCATATCGTGCAACAGAATCGTGCGCTCGATACGCTCCACGGGGGTATTCAGCACATCGCAGAACGAGAACATTCCCGCGTTGTTTATCAGCACATCGACCTTAATACCCTGCTCCTCGGTCCACGCAAACAACTCCTCGGCAGAGGTCATCTCGGCCATATCCTTGACCAAGTGGCGCACCCAAACCCTATCGTTTACGGCGCTCACCTCTTTAGCCGTAGCCTCCAAATCGTTAGCCGACAACGAAACCATCACCACATTATACCCCATTGAGGCCAAACGCAGTGCAAAGCAACGACCTATGCCTTTCGATGCTCCCGTTACAAGTGCAGTCTTACTACCCGACTCTACAACTCCTCTACGCGCCATTCTGTCTATAACTTTAATTCTTTACGAATAACATCGGGAAGATTGTCGCAATGATGGCAACACTTCATATCAACGGAGTACATACGCGCTATGCAGTAATCCTTATTATCGCAACCTGAGCGCGTCGTAATATCGCCCTCACGCATCTTATTCACAAACGCAGGGTCATTAACCAACGCTCGCGCAATCTGCACCATCTCAAAACCAGCATCCAACACTCGCTCTATTCCCTCACGTGACACGATACCGCCCACATAAACCAATGGTCCCTTCAGCGCTGCACGGAACTTACGGGCATTCTCCAAGAAGAAGCACTCCTCGAAATCATACTGCTTAATCATCCACTGACCAAACAACGACACTACAATCTTCTGCGGCCACTGACTCCACGGCATATAATATCCCATTGTCTTTGTCGGGATACGACCTCGCATAACGGCCATAGGCGCACGCGAAACAAAACCCGAAGAGAGGACAACACCATTTACTCCGAAGGATTCTATCTGCTTGGCTATTTCGATGGATTCAGGAATCTGGATACCGCTGCGGAAACCATCCTCCATATTATGTTTCACCAAAACCGCCATCTTATATTTGGCAGCCTGCTCCATCACCTCCTCCAGACACATATTCATAAAACGCATACGATTCTGCAACGAGCCTCCATACTCATCGCGTCGGCGATTGGTCCAGGGTGAAAGGAACTGCGAAATCAAATAACCGTGACCTGCGTGCACCTCAACACTATCAAACCCCGCCTCGTGAGCCGTTACCACTGCACGTCCAAAATCTCGCGCCATTTCGGGCAACTCACTCCTACGCAGACGACGGTGGAATGTAGGGGAATAGAGGTTAAAGCCGTTGGATGCCGACACTGGGAAACAACCTGCAGTCAACCAGTGTGTCATATTACCACAGTGGCCAATCTGCACACTTACTGCCGCACCCTCATTATGTACAGCATCGGTTATATCTTTCAACGCTGGCACTATCTCATCACGCAACCACAACTGCGAGTTGAACGACACTCCGCTACGATTAACCGAGGCGTAAGCCAACGTCGTCATTCCAACCCCTCCACGCGCCACACTGACGTGGTAATCCTTCAACGCCTGTGTGGGCCCGAAATCCTTACCCATCGACTCAAAAGCAGCCGAGCGTATCGTACGATTACGCAGCGTCACAGGGCCCATCTGATAGGGCGTAAAGAGTTTTGAATCTTTTAATTCTTTCATATATGGTTTAATTGCTTGCTTTATTTAATAGATGAACGGTATTATACGCTTACGACCGAGCGCAGTGAATTCCTCGCCAAACTCCTTCTCATAACACTTGTAGAGCGAAGCCGAACGTGGAGCCAAATTAGCAAATGTCCACAAAACGAACACCGCACCTGCCCACGACCACGAGGCTATAGCAAATCCCGTCCACTCCAACAACTCGCCAAAGTAGTTAGCCGACGAGACATAGCGGAACATTCCTCCTCGTGGGATATAGTGGCGTGTATCGCCCTCCTTGCGCAGATGACGGATAATATAGTCCGACTGCATATTGATAAACATACCTGCAAAAAAAAGCAACACCCCGACATAGATAAATGGTCGTGCAAACCAATCGGCATAATAACCATCGGGGGCAATATAGAATATCCAACCGCCCTGCATCAATGCGTTGAGCGTATTGAATATCATACCCATCAATACTATTCCGAGCGGCATCTTCGAATTACCGCGCATCAACAACGGAAAGATGAACGAACGCTGAAAATAGTGCAACTGAAAAATCGAGAATAGCACCAACGGAACAGCATCCCACTGTCTATCCGACATCGCCCAGAGGATACACATTGCGACAAATACCGGCGACTCCATCAGCACCCATCCCACCTTATTGTTTACGGGCGGGCCATAGCGCTTGTCGAAGAGATAGCCATACCCTGCCTCAAAAAATTGCAGGGCCACGAAAACCACGACAGCCACAGCAGCCATCACCCACAAGAAGGTGTTATATGTCGCCAAAATATTCTCCATTTACAAAATAGGACTAAATTTGTACAAAGTTACAAAATAAATAATAATCATTCTTTACTTTGCGTTATTTTTTCCCAAATCGACTACATTTACAATCTCTCCTGACACTATTTCTACAAAAAAGATGTCGGACTCCGACGAGAGTCCGACATCACACGATATTCAAATCCGAAAAATTACTTCTTCTTTACGAACTTTGCAGTCTCGAGGTAGTTTGCACTCTTTGCAACACCGTCCCACATCTTTGCGAAACGCTCTGCCTGTGAGTTACCAGGAGCACCCTCCTGCTCAACTACGAAATCCTTGTAACCGTTCTTGTAGAACTGCTTGAAGATAGCCTCGAAATCAATCTTACCGCTCTCGCCAATTACGAAATCGTCCTTGATGTGCAACATCTTGATACGGTCGGGATACTGCTTCAAATAATCAACAGGATTGTGACCGCCACGAGTTGTCCAATATACGTCCATCTGGAAGAATACGCAATCGGGGTCAGTATTCTCAATCATATACTCCCATACGCACTTACCCTCGCGTACCTCATACTCGTGAGCGTGGTTGTGGTAACCCAACATAATGCCGTACTCCTTACCGAGTTTACCAACCTTGTTGAAGTAATCACAAACGGCCTTCAACTCCTTCAAGTTGCTACCCAAACCAAAGCCAGGGATAACGCAATACTTGGCACCCATAGTCTTCAAGCCCTCGAAAACCTTACGCCACTGAGCCATAACGCCAGCCTCGTTGTTGGGGTCCATACCGATAGATGTGTGAGTAGATACGATTGACAAACCGTGCTTGTCGCACAATGCCTTGAATGCAGCAGCGTCCATACCGAAGCAAGTGGGGCTACCCAAAGTCTCAACTACAGTATAACCTGCATCAGCAACCTTCTTCAACGATGCATCAACGTTACCCATATCTGAATGGATAGAATAGAGTTGCAAGCCGATGTTCTTCTTCGACTTTGACTTTGCCTCAACACACATAGGCATCGCAACCAATGCTGCCAAAACAATCAAAAGAATCTTTTTCATAGTTTTAATTAAGTTTAGTGTTTTATTAAAAAAAATCTGTAAATTCATTACTTTCAAAAGGTTATCCAACCTCTACAATTTAGAAATTGTATCATAAGTGGGTTTTCAAGGCTTACGACACCCGAAAAGGCGCAGTTTACTTGGCGTAAATGAGCATTTTGAGGGCGGGTGTAACGCAGAAAACACCTTATTAGACAATTTCTATTAATACTCGCAAGAACGTACGAAGTCAGACTCCTGCAAGAACTTGTTGCAATCGGCAATACCCTGCCACATAGCAGCCAAGTTGCGCTCGTTTGCTGCAGCATCCTCACCAATCTCGAAAGGCAACTCATACTCTACGAAGCAGTCAATCGCACCGTTTGCGTAGAAAGTCTCAAACACCTCCTTGAAGTCGATGTCGCCGCTTGTGCCCAACACACCCTCATCCTTGGCGTGCAACACCTTGATGCGGTCACCGTAGGTCTTCAAATAGTGCATAGGGTCAACATCACCCATATTGGTCTTACATACGTCCAACTCGATAAAGAACTTATCGGCATCGGTGTGAGCGATAACATAGTCCAAGATTGTCTGACCCTCAACCTGAGCGAAATCACCCTTATGATTGTGGTAACCGAACATCAAACCATACTCTTTTGCTACGACACCCACCTGATTGATAAATGCACAGCAGGCCTCCATCTCGGCAAGTGTAGAGCCGAAACTCATACCTGGGATAACGCAATACTTGGCACCCATAGTCTTGAGTCCCTCGAACAACTTGCGCCAGCCCTCCATAGTACCCTCCAAATCGGCAGGGTTGTAAGGCACAACAGCGTGAGTAGATGCAATGCGCAAACCATACTTATCGCACAATGCCTTGAAATCAGCCGCCTCAAGACCAAAGCAAGTAGGGCCACCCAAAGTCTCCACAGCCGAATAACCTGCCTCGGCAACCTTGGCAAGCGTAGCCTCAATATCGCTATACGCCTGACGAGCAGAATAGAGTTGAATACCTGTCTGCTTCTTTACAGGCGCAGGCTCCGAGCCACAAGAAACCATCAACGACATTGCCACCATAGCGACAACAACGAAATTAACAATCTTCTTCATCTTAAAATGTTATTTTTTTAGTTAAAATTTCCGCTTCCTAAAATCACAATATGAATTGTTCAGCAAATATACGAATTATATTCGAATATAAGTTATCTTAATTCCACAATTTACACTTTTAATCCTCCCAGCCGCCTTTTCTGTCGAGACAACAAACCTATTTACCGAGTTTTCGGAGCCAAAATATTTCTTTTTCGTTTTATTTTTACTATTTTTGCCAAAATTTAGACACATTAATCTATTAAATATTATAAAACACTATGAAAGAGGCTATTGCTATTCTTACAGGTGGCGGCCCGGCACCGGGTATGAACACCGTTGTCGGCAGCGTTGCTAAGACATTCCTTGCAAAGGGTTATCGTGTAATCGGTTTGCACTATGGTTATTCAGGTCTTTTCAATTCAAATCCCCGCTATGAGGATATGGATTTCGTAAAGGCTGACTTCATCTTCAATCAGGGTGGTTCATATTTGACAATGAGCCGTTTCAAGCCCACTGACAAGGATTTCGAGGAGAACTTCAACCTTTCATTCTTCCAGGAGAACAACATCAAGTTGTTGGTAACTGTTGGTGGTGATGACACTGCATCTACAGCTAACCGCATTGCAAAGTTCTTGGAGGCAAAGCAGTATCCTATTGCTAACATCCACGTTCCCAAGACTATCGACAACGACCTTCCGTTGCCCGCTGGTAGCCCCACATTCGGTTATCAGTCAGCCAAGGAGGGTGGTACAGTTATCGGTCGTGCCGTTTATAACGACGCTCGCACATCGGCTAACTGGTTTGTTGTTGCCGCTATGGGTCGTTCAGCAGGTCACCTTGCATTCGGTATCGGTTCGGCTTGCCACTATCCTATGATTGTTATCCCCGAGATGTTCAACAAGACTGAGATTACTATCGAGAAGATTGTAAACTTGGTTGTTTCATCTATCATCAAGCGTAAGATTATGGGTATCGACTACGGTGTTGCAATGATTTCAGAGGGCGTATTCCACGCACTTTCTGACGAGGAGATTAAGAACTCTGGTATCCACTTCACATACGACGACCACGGTCACCCCGAGTTGGGTAAGGTATCAAAGGCTAACATCTTCAACGAGTTGTTGGAGAACAAGTTGAAGGCTTTGGGTATCAAGGTTAAGTCTCGTCCCGTAGAGATTGGTTACGAGGTACGTTGCCAGACTCCTATCGCTTACGACTTGGTATATTGCTCAGAGTTGGGTATGGGTGTTTACAAACTCTTCGCAGAGGGTAAGACAGGCTGTATGGTTTACATCTCACAGGATGGTTTCGTATCGCCTCTCTACTTGAAGGATTTGCAGGACCCCACAACAGGCAAGATTCCTCCCCGTTTGGTAAACATCGAGTCAGACAAGATTCAGCAGGTTATCAACAACCTCTTGCACTACGTTACCGAGGAGGATTACGAGGCTGCAAAGGCTTACGTTGCTAATCCCGAGGCTTACGACTTCAAGAAGATTTTGGAGTGGTAATCCACAATTACAATAACAGAAAAGGCTGTCAGTTTTGACAGCCTTTTTCCTTTATGGCATAACACCTACGAATAAGAAAATTGTATAATAAGAGATATTTTAAGGCTTGCGAAGTGCGATAAAGCGGAGTTTACTTGGCGTAAATGAGCATTTAGAGCACAAGCGTAACGCAAAAATATCCTTATTAGACGATTTTAGAACTTAAGTTTGATTTCGGGGTGCTGCTTCTCGCCAGGAATCCACATATTCTCTACCGTAAACTTAATCGAACCATCCTTTGCTACAGTTACATTACGAGATTGGAAAGCATTCAGCGGTACGGGATTACCACCAAAACGCAAAACATAGTCAATAGAACTATTATTCACCAAACGCATAGTAGTTGTACCATTCGAATTCTTGACAACCACCTTAAACTCTACGCAAGCCATAAAGAAATCCTTAACCAACTGCTCATCGCCAGCAATAGCGCCAAACGAGTAAGCCAATGTACGGCGAGCCAACAGAGCCTCCTTCAACGAGGGCAGGGTCTGGTCTTTAGCCAAAACGAATGTCATATTACGCATCTGGCCGATTCCTTGATAGTCCATAGATGTAGTGCCGTGAATATCGGTATTAGCCGACATAAACAGGCCTCGCTCCTGAGCGCGAGTAACAACCGTAGGATAAAACTCCGAGCCATTCATAATCTCCACACCATCAATCAGGTCAGCATCATAGACCTTCTTCTCAAACTCCTGCATCTGCAAGTTCTTACGACGCCAGCCTGGGTGGTTATGCATAATCACAGCACCCTGCTCACGCGCATTGCGGATAGCCTTCTCGGGGTCCTCGTCCCAAATAGTATTGGCATCCTTAACAAACAATGCGTTGTAGTGACCAATAGTCTCGGGAGTACGGGTAATTTCCACACCTGGAATAATTGTAATACCGTAACTAACAGCAGCATCCTTTTCGAGTTTGTTTGCAAGATTGAAATCCACCTTTGCATCCTTATTGCCCGACGCCTTTGTACCCTCAGCAACGTGGCCCTTCAGGAACTGCAGGAATTGGCCCTCCCAACGGCGATACTCCAAGTGCTCGGTACAAGCCATTACATCCAGACCATCCATCCAAGCCTCACGCACACGATATTCGGGTGTAACGCTACCATCCGAGTAGATAGTATGAGTGTGCAAATCGGCCTTATATACCGTATAACCATTAACCTGTGGGATAATAATCTCACGGCGATGAGCCTCACTTCTCTGCGAATGACGCATCATATCGACATTCGTAGCATCCTGATAATAGAGTTGTGCAGAAGCGCCCATAGTGGCCACTACTGCGACAGCCAAAGCAAATACTTTTTTCATAATATAAATAGTTTTAGTTAGTATTATTTCCCGACAAGAAAAATTCCGTTGATACAAATATACATTTTTTGCCAAAATCTCCCAATCACAAACTAAAAAAATCAGAATTCCAACTCCATTTGTACCTGCGGATACATGTTCTCAACCCTAACACCTTTGCGACGTGCCCGACGAGCGGTATAAGCTGTACCGCCTCGCGGCTGGCCATCAAACCACGCAACCAACACCGATGAATTATCCACCAAATAATCGTTACGCATACGATATGCGGCTCGGCTCTCATCTTCACTTACTGCAACAACCGCATCGGCAGCATCAGCCACTCGCTTATATTGCTCGGCATCATCGGCGTGAAAAAGTTTCGAAAAGTTACGATACGGCAGAGCGGCTATTAACTCCACATCCGAATGCGTTCGTTTCAGTTCCGCCACCGCCTCACCTGCCGCCAAATCAAAGCCCCACGCCATCCCGCACAGAAAGCGGCGATAACCCTCGTCATATAGTCGGGCAACGACGCCTCGCAACTCCTCATCGGCCTCTCCCCGATATGTACGATGGCCCGAAAATGCGACACTCCTATTTTTTATAAAATCCATAACACAAATTTACCTATATGGCCTGGATTTTGCAACTCTACCCTACGAATTTATTAAAATTAAACATTATGAAACACTCTGTTTGCACTTTAGTCTCTTTTCTGGGCGGTATGTTGGTCGGCTCGGTAGTAACAATGCTCGTAACACCGCAGTCTGGCCCGGAACTGCGCAGTAAAATCCGCGATTACGTTGACCAGGAGGCCGACAAGATTCGTTGCCAATGTAACGACAAGTAATCTGCCCACAGGTCCATAGCACATACATCCCCGCGACACTAAACACCCCTCCAAATGTTGGTTTCGATTATAGTTTACATAGCGGCAATAATAACGTCGATTGTTCTATTCGTGGCTGCACTTGTTGCGTGGCTCTCGGAATATGTCGAATCGAGAGCATTGGCAGCATTTATTGTAGGACTACTCTTTCTGCTATTGTCACGACTAATCTATTTTCTGTCGGCGCGCAGAGCGATTGAGGACATCAACGAGCGTCTTACGACCATCAGCGATGTAGCATACGCTGCCCGCAAGGGGTATGGGGTAATTATGCGATTCGCAGAATCGATATTGGACCAATGGCTTAAGTAATTGCAAAAAGGGGTTGTCCAACAATTATGTTGCAACAACCCCTTACTCTTTGTATTAAGTTTATTCTTTATTTACCGAAGTAACGCTTGTACAAGCCCTGGAAACCTGCGCCGTGACGAGCCTCATCCTTTGCCATCTCGTGAACTGTGTCGTGAACAGCATCCAAGCCCTGCTCCTTTGCCAAAACTGCCAAACGCAACTTATCCTCGCAAGCGCCGCTCTCGGCATTCATTCTCTTGTAGAGGTTTGTCTTTGTATCCCATACAACCTCGCCAATCAACTCTGCAAACTTTGAAGCGTGCTCTGCCTCCTCAATTGCATAACGCTTGTAAGCCTCTGCAATTTCGGGATAGCCCTCGCGGTCAGCCTGGCGACTCATTGCCAAGTACATACCCACCTCGGTGCACTCACCCATAAAGTGGTCCTGCAAACCCTTCCACAACTCCTCGCTGGCACCCTTGCCATCACCAATCTTATGCTCTGTTGCAAAAGTCAAATCGCCATCCTGCTCCTCAATCTCTACAAATTTATCTGCACCTACCTTACAAAGTGGACACTGTGCGGGAGCCGCATCACCCTCGTGGATATAACCACATACTGTACAACGAAATTTCTTTGCCATAATTCTGTCTATTTAAGTTTGTTTGTTTTATTATTGTTTGTTTTTATTTCCTAATGCAAAGATAGAGTCATTTCGATTATTTGCAATAGAGAATTTATAATATTTATTTATCATATCATAAGTAGTGCTTATAGCATCAAGATTGCTCCGCACCCAAAATCAATGACTCTATATACTGAACATCGGTACAATCCTTCGCCATAACGTGTTTCGCTCTATCGAGCAGATATAACGACGGTATGGCCCGCAGGTCGTAAAGATTCTCTTTTGTTATGCTTTGATTAGCATCGTAACCATTTATCCACGCATCGGGATAATCGCCCAAATGCTCGCGCCAAGCATCCAAATCCTTGTCGGGATAGAGCACCAGTACTTTCAATTTTCCGCGCTCGGTAAGTTCATTAAGTTGCGGCGATGCAAGTAACGCCTCCTTTACTTCACGACACATCGGGCAACCAGGATTACTTATAAATATAATAAGGTATTCCGCTTTCAAATCATACATACGATGACGCTTGTCGTCCGCCGTAGTATAATAAAAATCATTTGCCTCGCGCCCCACACGATTTTGAAGCGCAATTTTCAAGTCATACTCATAGGGCATCTTCTCATACTCATCAAGCAGAGGCGATGCAATAGCCGCCTCCAATACGGGAATATATCGCTCATCATCACGCAATGGAGAGTTAGGGTCGTGCAACACACCATCTGCCAGCATCAGAAAATACTCAAACATACGTTTCGAGGTCGATGCCTTCTGCATAAGACTCGACATCGAGCGCTGCACCAAAGAGTCGGGCACATAACCTCGCGCATATACAGCCATCGCCGTAAGCATACGCGTAGAGTCTATCTCGGCAATAAAAACAGTATCGGCAAAATCGAATTTATCCCAATAATGTTCGGCCATATATGTTATCTTCTCCTCTTGCGGCATCATCGCAGGAGCCAACTGAGGAACAAATACTCGCGGTGTAGCAGCCTGTTGTCCGCTCTCGTTCTCTGTGACAATTTCAGTTGTAGCAGCCGAGTTATTAGCACCTCGACCACACGACATTACACCACACGCAACAAGTACTATATAAAATAGACCTAAAAAATATCGTTTCATAAAACATCATAATTGGTTATACAAAAATAATAGTTTCCTCGCATAGAATAACGATTCTGCTTAAAAAATCGTACTAAAATTATCAACGCCACCAAACGAAAGATTATTTTTATTAATTTTGCTATATCGAAAAACACATCACTTATGAAACGAATTACTTTTATTATTATTGCTACATTATTAGCAACCGCCCTATCCTCTTGCTCAAAATCGATAGTTGGCCGCGCCGAAGTACGTGACCTGGTTTTAATCTACGACGGAGGTACACACCGTACTATCGATTGGAACAAAGAGAAATTTGCACCCTATGTTGCCACCGAACCGACTGCCACGACTCAAGCCGAATGGCTTTTTGATGGATTCCTATTCCTTGAAATCTTCCACGACGAAAATCGTGGTTATGCCACAGGCCTACGCAAGCAAGGAGTACAGAAGGAGCAATGGGTAAACCTGATTGATACCTATCTCACTCCCGGACGTGACATTGCGGCCTTGAACGATGCCATTGCCGATGCCCGCAAGAATATCAAGGGTGAATTTCACCGACGCAAGATAGTTCTTTCGCTGCCCGAGCCGGTTTTGGGACAGACCGATTGGGGCGAATTGGATGGCAAAGCGCTCGACTTCAACAACGACGAGGACCGCATCAAGGCCTGCAAATGGTATATCGACTTATTAATCGAGAAGGTCAAGGCGGCCAATCTGGAGAATATACAGTTATGCGGTTTTTATTGGTTAGCCGAGCACGCTACCGAGACTCAAACATTCGTTAAAAGCATAGCCGACTACATCCATCAACTCGATTTGGATTTCTATTGGATACCCTACTTCAAGGCCGATGGCTATGAGCGTTGGGCCGAATTTGGATTCGACCACGCCTATCTGCAGCCCAACCATTTCTTTCACAACTATATTCCCGACTCTCGCATTGACGAGACTTGTGCTTTAGCCAAAGCCGCCAATATGTCGCTTGAGATGGAGTTCGACGAACGAGCATTAGAGCAACAAGGCAATTGGGCCGCGCGTATGACCGCCTACATTGATTCCTATGAGCGTAACGGCGTCTTTAGTGAGAAGAACTTGGCCTACTATCAAGGTAATGACACTTGGTATCTACTCAAATACGGCACCGAGCAAGACCAAGCGCTCTACAAACGCCTATCTACAATCATTGCCAAACGCCAACGAGAGTTTTACGAAAACAAGGATTAAACAAGAGGGTTGTTTCACGCAAATGAAACAACCCTCCATCTTTTCTCCCCACTATCATTCAGCACATACGTCTATGCTAAAATAACCCCGGGGGCGCTATTTAATAGCATTCTTATTACTTCTGTTCCTGCACCTCGCTTATCAAGGCCACATCCTCACCCTCCGAAGAGTTCACATAAGCCTCGGCCGATGCTATGTAAGCCTCCGCCAACTTCAAGAACAACTTGGCATCCGACGTATACTCCTCAACCTGCGAGGCCTGCTGTGCCAACAGATAGGTGATGATTATATGACCTACGCTCTCGACCAGACGACGTGCGTGGAAATCCTTATACTGCGGAAACTCCTTGTTTATCGTCTCCACTCGCTCAATCATAGCCTCAACCCTCGAACGCAGAGCCTTCAACTTCTCGACTACGGGCTGCATCTGCTCCGAGTAGGGCAACGATTCGTAGAGCGAAATCTGCTCCATATACACGCCTTTCGTAACACCATTTATAGCCGCTACGACCTGCAACTGCGATGTACCCTCATATATATTCAGCACTCTTGCGTCGCGATACAATCTCTCACAAGCGTAGTCCTTCATATAACCCGAGCCACCGTGAATCTGAATCGAATCGTAGGCAATCATATTGGCAAACTCCGACGCAAGCAACTTCACAAGCGGCGTATAAGCATCGGCCAGACGATTGTAATACTTCATCTGCTGACGCTCCTCACCCTCAAGTGAACGCTCGTGCGAGATATGAGTATATTGCTTGTAAATCTCCACAAAACGGCTCGTCTCATAGAGCAATGCCCGCACTCCGCGCAGACGCGCACGCATATTCGACAACATCTCCGATATAGCAGGGAACTGAATGATATCCTTACCAAACTGACGACGCTCGTGAGCATATTTCAAAGCCTCACGATATGCCGCCTCACTCAAACCTACCGACTGTGCACCAATGCCCAATCGAGCAGCATTCATCAACGACATAACGTATTTGATAAGGCCCATTCTTCTATCACCGACCAACTCGGCAGGCGCATCCGTAAACACCAACTCACAAGTCGGCGAGCCTTTAATACCCAATTTGCTCTCTATGCGACGCACCTTCATTCCGCCGTTTCGCTTATCATATACGAACATCGACAAACCTCGGGCATCAACCGTACCCTCTTCTGTTCGAGCCAGCACCAACGACACATCGCCGTCGCCGTTTGTGATAAAGCGCTTCACGCCATTAAGCAACCACGTCTGTTTCTCCTCCGACCACGTCGCCTTCAGCATCGCAGCGCCCAAATCCGAACCCGCATCAGGCTCCGTCAAATCCATTGCGCAGGTAGCGCCCTCACACACCCACGGCAGATACTTCTGTTTCTGCTCCTCGCTGGCAAACTCATTAAGCGTCTCGGCACAATCCTGCAAGCCCCATATATTTTCGAAACCTGTATCAGCACGCGCCACCATCTCGTTTGCCATCACAAAGCAGGTCAAAGGGAAGTTCAAACCGCCAAATCGGCGTGGTAGAGTCAATCCATTCAAACCAGCAGCCTTTACTGCCTTCATATTTTCGACCGTACCCGAAGCGTACTCCACTCTGTCGTTCACCACACGCGGGCCTTCGTGGTCCACACCCTCGGCATTGGGGGCTATCACCTCGCCACAAACCTCACCCACGAGCGACATTATGCGACGATAAGAGTCCATTGCATCCTCAAAGTTCTGAGGAGCAAAATCATAACTATCCTTTTCAGAGAAGTTACGCTCCTTTAACTCCACAATCTTTCGCATCAGCGGATGCTCAAGGTGGTAGTGCAAATCCTTATTATCTAAAAAGAAATTAGCCATCGTTACTTCGAGTTTTGCTTGTAATACTTAATCATCTTGGGAATTACCTCCTCGACCTTACCAACAATAGCATAGTCGGCAATCTTGTTAATCGGAGCATCGGCATCGCTATTAATAGACACGATAATCGACGACGAGTCCATACCTACGGTATGTTGCACCTGGCCCGATATTCCACAAGCAATATACAACTTCGGACGCACCGTAATACCCGTCTGTCCAATCATTCTCTCGTGTTCGCAATACCCAGCATCGGTAGCAGCACGGCTCGCTCCCACCTCGGCACCGAGCGCCTCGGCCAAATCGTAACACAACTTAAAGCCCTCTTTCGAGCCCATACCATAACCTCCAGCCA
Organism: Alistipes sp.; assembly: GCA_045658845.1. Lineage (GTDB taxonomy): Bacteria > Bacteroidota > Bacteroidia > Bacteroidales > Rikenellaceae > Alistipes. Next base: position 19,565 of record JAZOVT010000099.1, on the reverse strand, counting down.
CAACAACATTTGCGCCCTTGAGATTAATCTTGCGCTCCTCGAGTTTTCTATCCAAAATAACCACAGCCAAATCCGCAGGCGAAATATAATCACGCCAAGCAATTGGCTTCACCTCCGTCACAACCTTCTCTTCTGTCGGTCGCTTACACATTACACCCTCACGCACCGTAGCCATCTGCGGGCGGTTATCGGGGCAAATTATCGTAGCAATGACGTTTCCACCAAACGCAGGGCCTATCTGATACAACAGATTGTCGTACTCGTGTCCTGTATTCTCATCTACATACGCACCAATCTCCAACTGTGTACAATCTGCCGTCAAACCCGTCTTCAGCGTAGACGACACACGCGGGGCTAAATCACGGCCCAGTGATGTAGCACCAAACAAAACAATTTGAGGTTGCTCGGCCTTGATTAAGCCACTCAACACCGACGTAAAAGGCAACGTGCGGTATGGAGCAAACACCTCATCATCCGCCACCCATATCGTCTCAGCACCGTAGGCTGACAACTCCGCCTCGATACACGACACATTATGGCCCAATACTACAGCCTCCAACTTCACTCCAAGTTTCGAGGCCAACTCACGACCTTTGGTAAGCAATTCCAGACTCACATCAGCAATCGCCCCATCCTCGATTTCTATATATACAAATATATTATTCATCTCTCTATGTTTCGATTAACCAAGCGTATGGCTTGCTATAAGTTCAACCATCAATTGATTTATATCCTCGCTCGATGAGGTTAGGCTTCGCACCTGCTTATCCTGAAATACTACTGCCTCAACACCCTTGACTTTGGTGGGCGACCCCGCCAAGCCCAATATCGACATCTCGCAATCGACATCATCGGCAGTCCACTCCACGATATTTAAGTACTCACGCTGACTCGCCATCTTTGCATTCAAAGCCTCTGGCTCGGCCGCGACTTCCGATGGGCTTACGGCATACTTATATTTCATCATCAGCATCGCATTCTGCGGACGCACCTCTGCTGCAGACGAATTAACCGTAAGCAACATAGGCAGCGGACACTCCACCCTCTCTATGCCTCGCTCCAAACGACGGCGCACTACGAACGATGATTCGTTAATCTTCTCCACCTCTTCGGCATAAGTCACCTGCGGCAAGCCCAACCAACCTGCAACCTGCGGGCCTACTTGAGCCGTATCGCCGTCAATCGCCTGACGGCCTGCCACAACCACATCGGCTCCTATCTTACGCAATGCGCACGATAGAGCGTACGACGTTGCCAGGGTATCAGAGCCTGCAAATCTTCTATCAGTCAACAAATATCCGCCATCAGCGCCACGAAACATAGCGTCGCGGATTATATCGGCAGCACGCAAAGGCCCCATAGTCAAGACGTACACCGTAGAACCTATTCTCTCATCCTTCAAACGCAAAGCCAATTCCAACGCCTTCAAGTCATCGGGATTAAATATAGCAGGCAACGCAGCACGATTAACTGTACCTTCTGCCGTCATAGCCTCCTCGCCCATATTGCGGGTATCGGGGACTTGTTTGGCCAACACAACAATTTTTAATGCTTTGTTCATTTATCAAAATTTAGTTACTCACTCGACGCCTTGCCGCGACAACAACACGTCTTGAAAATTAACGCAAGATGATGCCTCAACAGCATATCTCACCATAAAAAATATCCGAAAACGCCCAATATACGCGACATATTTGAGCATTTTCGGATATATATTTCAAAGAATATTGCTTTTACGCACTCTTCTATTCAGTTTATTATCTTACGATAGTCTCCTCGCGGTCGGGACCTACCGAGATAATCTTGACGGGCACACCTGTCTCGCGCTCGATAAACTCTACATAGGTCTTAAACTCTGCGGGGAAATCCTCATAGCGACGTACGCCGCTAATCTTTGTCTTCCAACCCTTGAACTCGGTATATACTGGCTCAATCTCATCGTTAAGTTCGTAAGGCAAATGGTCAACAATCTCACCGCCAACCTTGTAAGCCGTAGCAACTTTAACAACATCGAAATCGTCCATAACATCCGACTTCATCATAATAAGTCCTGTAACGCCATCAACCATAACAGCATACTTCAACGCTACCAAGTCCAACCAACCGCAACGGCGAGGACGACCTGTAACGGCACCAAACTCGTGACCAATACGAGCCAACTCCTTACCTGTTTCGTCAAACAACTCTGTAGGGAACGGACCACTACCTACGCGAGTACAATATGCCTTGAAGATACCATACACATCACCAATCTTCGTAGGAGCAACGCCCAAACCTGTACATACACCAGCACATACAGTATTAGACGATGTAACGAAGGGATAAGTACCGAAATCGACATCCAACATAGAGCCCTGTGCACCCTCGGCCAGGATAGCAACATCCTGCTCGATGTACTGGTTTACCTCGTGCTCGCTATCGATAAAGCGGAAACCACGCAGATACTCGATGCCTTCCATCCACTTCTGCTCATACTCGGTAATATCATACTCGAAGCCCTCGAATTGAGCCAACATCTCGGTATGCTTGCTCTTCAAACGGTTGTAACGGTCGATGAAATCAACCGCCAACACATCGCCGAAACGCAAACCATTACGACCTGTCTTATCCATATAAGTAGGGCCGATACCACGCAACGTCGAACCAATCTTCGACTTACCCTTTGCAGCCTCGCTTGCAGCATCCAACTGACGGTGAGTAGGCAAAATGAGGTGAGCCTTCTTCGAGATGAAGAGTTTGCTCTTCACATCAATGCCCTGCGCCGCAATGCTTGTCAACTCCTCGGTCAAACTAACGGGGTCTACAACCACGCCATTACCGATTATATTAATAGAGCCCTCGCGGAAAATACCCGACGGCACTGTACGCAACACGAAACTCGTATCGCCAAAATGCAACGAGTGACCAGCATTAGGACCGCCCTGAAAACGAGCAATCACCTTATAATTGGGGGTAAGCACGTCTACGACCTTGCCTTTACCTTCATCACCCCACTGCAATCCAAGAACTACATCAATTTTTTTCATTTATCTAATATGGTTTTTACGTTATCGTATGACGCAAAAAACTTATTTTTGCCTTCAAAGATACTCTTTTTTTTTCATCCTCACACAATTTAATGACGGAATTTATCAACAGTTTGTCAAAACCTCCGCTTTGTGGCGAAACTGCCCCTTTTGACGGCGGTTGCGACAGCCATTTTTCAACACTAACGCCACTTCGTTTTTATCGGGTCAAAAAAACATAATCTATAATCCCACAAAAAAACAAGAGGTGTTCGACCAAAGCCAAACACCTCAATATTCTATCATCTACAAAATTCTATTATTCCATATCATCCTCTGCTACGGCCTCATCCTGAATCTCGTCTGCGCCAGCAATCTCCTCATCGCCGTAGAAATCGTCATCCTCAACAGAATCAGCCGAATCATCAATCTTCACGTCAATCTTCAACAGATATGAAGTATCCTCGGTCTCATAGGGCACAACATAGAAAAAATCACCATTAGGCTTATCAATACGCGACATTACTTCAGAAAATCCTTTTGGGTAGAGTGCCTTTACCTCCTCCAACTGTTCAGGCGTGAGGTTGTGAATACTTGTTACAATCCTTTTTTTAGTATTATTTGTCATCATAGTTGCTAAATTTTCTGCAAGTATAAGCAAAATTTACATACTAAAGCAAATCTTCACATTTTTTTTTATTTTTTTTTATTTTTCACTCTCGTTACAAACAAAATATGTACCTTTACCGATAATTTTACTTGTGATATGACCATAGAGCAACAAATCAACGAATTACGTCGCACGCTGAATCTCTACAACTACAAATATTACGTAGAGAACAACCCTATTGTGTCGGATTTCGAATTTGACAATCTTTTGCGTCAATTACAAGAGTTGGAGGCTGCCAATCCCCAATTTGCCGACCCCAACTCACCTACGGCCCGTGTCGGTAGCGACCTCACGAGCGAGTTCCAAAGTATAGAACACTCCTTCCCGATGCTGTCACTATCGAATACCTACTCTCTCGAGGAGTTGGGCGAGTGGATTGACCGCAACGAGAAAGAGGTTGGCCAGACGGAATATGTCTGCGAACTTAAGTTCGATGGTACAGCCATATCGCTCACCTATGAAAACGGCCGATTGCTTCGCGCGGTTACACGAGGTGACGGCTCACGAGGCGACGATGTTACAGCCAACGTGCGCACTATTCGCTCGGTACCATTGGTACTTAACGGTGACGACTACCCCGACTTCTTTGAGATTCGAGGCGAGATATTTATGCCCTACTCCTCTTTCGAGCGCCTTAACGCCGAGCGAGCAGAAGCAGGCGAGCAACTCTTTGCCAATCCCCGCAATGCTGCCGCAGGAACACTCAAGCAGCAGCAGTCGCAAGTTGTGGCACGCCGAGGTCTGGATTGCACGCTCTACCAACTTGCGGGCAAGACTCTACCCTACGATACACATAGCGGCAATCTCGATGCGGCACGCCGTTGGGGTTTCAAGGTATCGGAGCACACTGCGATATGCACCACTCGCGAAGAGATTTTCGACTATATAAACCATTGGGATGCGGAGCGCAAAAACCTCCCCTTCCCGACCGATGGCATCGTAATCAAGGTCAATCGTGATTCCGACCGCCGCACTTTGGGCTATACATCGAAGGCTCCCAAATGGGCAGTAGCCTATAAGTTCAAGGCCGAGCAAGCGACTACACGCCTCATATCAATAGATTATCAGGTGGGCCGCACAGGCGCAATAACTCCCGTAGCCAATCTTGAGCCCGTGCAGTTGGCTGGCACAACCGTAAAACGTGCTACGTTGCACAATGCCGACCAAATAGAGTTATTGGATATCCGCATCGGCGATATGGTCTATGTCGAAAAGGGCGGAGAGATTATCCCCAAGATTACGGGCATCGACCTCACGGCACGTCAGACAGAAAGTCAGCCTTTGGAGTATATCACCCATTGCCCCGAATGTGGAGCAACACTTGTCCGCTACGAGGGCGAAGCCAAGCACTACTGCCCCAACCAGAACGGCTGCCGTCCGCAGATTTTGGGACGTATTGTGCATTTCATTCGCCGCAAGGCTATGAATATTGAAAGTTTGGGCGAGGAGACTGTAGAGTTGTTATTTACAAACCAACTCGTCAGCAACATTGCCGACCTGTACGACCTACGTGCAAGCCAAATAGCACAACTTCCACGCCTGGGCGAAAAGTCGGCAGACAATATTATACAGAGTATCGACAATTCTCGCCAAGTACCTTTCCATCGTGTACTATTTGCGTTGGGAATACGTTTCGTAGGCGAGACTACAGCAAAATATTTGGCCGAGCATTTCCGTTCACTCGATGCCATACAATCGGCCACACGAGAGCAACTGACCGAAGCCGAGGAGGTGGGCGAAAAGATTGCCGATGCCATCATCGAATACTTTGCAGATGAACGCAACAAGCAAATCATCGAGCGTCTGCGAAATGCGGGCCTGCAGTTTGAGGCCGAGGAGCGCGCAAAGGCATCCGATGCGCTGACGGGACTCACATTTGTTATTTCGGGCTCGTTTGCCAACCATTCGCGCGATGAGTTAAAAGCGCTAATCGATGCTAACGGAGGAAAAAATCTCGCAGCCGTATCGGCCAACACATCTTATCTGCTGGCTGGTGACAAGATTGGCCCTGCAAAACTGCAAAAAGCCAACAAATTGGGCATCAAGATTATCTCGGAGGATGAGTTTATCGCTATGATTGGCGGCAACGACACTCTGCCCACACCAAAGGCAGAGTTTACCCCCAAAGAGGCAGAAACAAAGGAGGAGCCCATACAGGCGAACACCCCTCAACCCATACAAGGCTCTCTGTTTTAGCCATAGTGACGCACAAGCGCACCACGAGCGAAAGAGGAATTTTGAAAAGTTAGGTTAATGAAATAAATAATAAAAAAGAATATGAAGATGAAGAATCTCTGCGGTGTAGGTGCCGCAATGATAACACCATTCAAGAGCAACGGCGAGTGCGATATGGAGGCATTGGGCCGTATGCTCGACTACGTTATTGATGGTGGTACCGATTATATAGTTGCCCTCGGCACAACTGCCGAGACTCCCACACTCTCGGCCGATGAGAAACGCCAGATTTTGGATTTCACACGCGAGAGAGTGGCTGGTCGCAAACCTATTGTCGTAGGCGCAGGTGGCAACAACACAGCCGAACTCATCCGCCAGATTCAGGCAATGGATTTGGAGGGTATCTCGGCCATTCTGAGCGTTACACCCTACTACAACAAGCCGTCGCAAGAGGGACTCTATCTTCATTACAAAGCCCTTGCCGAGGCCTCACCATTGCCAATCATCCTATACAATGTTCCAGGCCGTACGGGTGTAAATATGACAGCCGAAACGACGTGTCGTTTGGCTGCCGACTGCCCCAACATTGTGGCCGTAAAGGAGGCATCGGGCAAGATTGACCAGATTGAGCAAATCATAAAGAATCGTCCCAAAGATTTTCTCGTTCTTTCGGGTGATGACGGTATGACGGTCGATGTTATGCGCAAGGGTGGCGACGGTGTTATCTCGGTTGCCGTAAACGCCTTCCCAAAGCGTTTCTCACACGTTGTCTATCTCGCAAAGCAGGGTCTGTTTGACCGTGCTGCCGAGGCCTACGAACCTCTGCACGAGGCTGTATGTGCACTCTTCGAGCAGGGCAATCCTACAGGAGTGAAGGCAGCGCTATCGCTTATGGGCCATATCGACAACACGTTGCGTTTGCCGCTTGTTCCCGCTACCGACCTCTTGATTAAAAAGTTGGAAAAACTCATTCGCGAATACGAATTGTGCTAAACATACGTTTTATAAGAAAAACGGTATATGAAACGATTACTTATATTAGCATTTTTGCTCCTGCCCGTAACCCTTTTGGCAAAGATACCCGACGAAGAGGATATAAAGCGTAAAACGATGGACTCCGCATCGCCATACTATTTTACCTCGCTAATGTTGCGTTACAACAACCTGGAGCAACTCACCGACGAGGAGTATCACTACCTCTACTACGGCTATGCTTATCAAGATAGTTACAAGCCGACAGCCATAAACAATGCTGCCGACCAACTCTACGCATCGCTGATGACACTCAACGTCGAGAATCCCGACAAGGGCGAGATGAATCACATTATATCGCTGTGCAATCAATCGCTGATGAACGACCCATTCAGTCCTACGGCTCTCAATATGCTGGTATTTGCCTATGGTGCTTTGGGCGAAAAAGATAAAGAGCGGGCATATTACCACCACCATCAAGGCATACTCAAAGCCATAAAGTCTTCGGGCGATGGTCGTTCGGATAAGTATCCGCTACATATCCTTATGTTCTCTCACGCCGTAGATGTACTCTCATCTATGGGTCTCTCGAGCAAACGCCCCGAAATCATCAGCCGCTCGGTGCAATACATCCCATTGGTAGAGCCTATGCGCGTACCCGACGGCAAGATTAAGGGCTACTATTTCGATTATAGCCGCATCTATCGCCGCAAACCCGATGGCGTGAAGTTGGAGAAGAAGCGCACTTGGCAGTTTAACAACCTCGGCGTAAAGCAGTACAACTAACCCATAAGACAATAAACCTCATAGCAATATGCATTTACGACATCTATTCAGACTATTTTTAGTCGGCATAATCATATTTACCCTACCCTCGTGTAGCAAGGACAAGGAAGAGCCTGCGGCCATCACAACGCCCCAAACTCTTTTATTCTACTTTGTGGGTACCGACCTGGACCAACGCGGAGGTCACCTTCGCAATAACCGCAATGCTATCAAGGCCGCATTGAACTACAACATTCAAGGTAATAGCCGCGTCATCCTTTTCCACCAAAACGGCCAAAAGAAGCAGGGCGACATCGTAGAGATGCAATATAAAAATGGCCTTTGCGAGGAGAGTGTTTTAGCCACAGTTACCCTCCCCGAGCAGATGACCGCCACCGAGTTGGGAAACATTTTTTCTCAAATGATGCAGTATGCCCCTGCCGATAGGTATAGCCTAATCATTGGCTCTCACGGCAAGGGATGGATACCCATTGGCGCCGAGCCCGAAAGCAGCGTAGCAGTTATGGGCAAAGAGGGCAAGATGCATACACTGACGCACGAAGATTTATGGCAGCAAGATGGTGACGTTGTAACCCGCTTCTTGGGCGATGACAATAACCCCGAAAATAATTTCGACGTTACCACGCTCGCACAGGCAATAGCCTCAACAGGCAAGAAGATGGAGTACATTCTCTTCGATGCCTGCTTTATGGCAAACGTAGAGTCGTTATACGACCTACGACATAGCGCAAAATATATTGCCGCCTCGGCTTGCGAGATTATGGGCGCTGGTTTTCCATATATGAATATATTGCCTTTGATGCTTCAAAACAACGGCACGACTTATGACCTGCCCCGAATTTGCGAAGCATATTATTTGGACTATAAGGACGACGTCCATTATCCATCTGGCGCAATAGCCTTGATAGAGTGTTCGCAACTCGACGCATTAGCCAAAGCGATGAAAGCGGTCAATGCCGCAAAGCAGAAGGATTACAGAGTGGAGGATTTGCAATCCTTCGAAAGAATGCAAAATCATATATTCTTTGATTTGGGCGATTATGTAGATAATATGTGCGATGATAGCGCCGTAAAGGAGGCTTTCAACAAGCAACTAAACCAAACCGTCATCAAGAAATATACCCCAGAGAGATTCTACTCGGCCTATCCGTGGCAAAATAGCGGAATCTGCGAGTTGAATAAATTCTGCGGCATAAGCACTTCGGCCCCATCGATACTCTACCGTTCAGACTACGAGCAGACATCGTGGTATAAGGCCACAAACTAAAACGAAAAAAAGAGGCAAATGCTTCTTTTTTTCGTTTATAACTTGCCGATTCCATCATCGTTTCGGCTTCTCAATATTATTAAGTTGTACGCCTTGTATATCCCAACCATTCACCTCGTTCATCTCCATAAAACTGAACGACTGTACTCGGCTATCCATCGGTGGGAATCTTAACGTGAATTGCGCATATCCCGACTTGGGCATAAAATACTTCTCGCCCAACTTCATATTATCAACATCTCGAATCTGGTAGCGCGTACCTCTATCAGTTATGAGATATGTCGTTTCGTTAAAACGTACCCAATACCCAGCCTCTGCTGGGAATGTCACATCTACTGAAATAATAGTCTCTGTATTGGTCAATTCCACACTCGTAATTCTCATATAAGGAGAATTAGACTGAATGTGCTTTGGATTACGCACAATACCTCGTGTAGGCGCGCAACCTGACATCACAAGTGCCATCATCCCAACTGCAATAAGCAATAACTTCTTCATACGGCCAAATTTTTAGAGGTTTAACATCATTTTTCTATCTATCTGTGCCATTTGGGATTTGTCAAGTAGAGCCACCCAACCTCGACACATTGATTTTATTATTTCAATTCTTATTATCACACCATAAATTTATACAAATTTTCAAAATAATCCAAACTTTTATTAAGTTTTTTTTTGGACTACACACAAAAAAAATACGAACTGCCTACTTTCAAGCAATTCGTATTTTATACTATCTATTTTCGTGCGCACGCCTAACGCAGAAGTCTCACATTAAAAAGTTATTTTCGTGCGGGGAAATTCAAGGCCTACGAAGAATTAGACGTGAAATTTTTATAATGAGGAAATTTTTAGGCTTGCGAAGATTGAATAACCGCATCATACTATATGTATGTGAGGATTATTCAATCAAGCGTAACGACAAAATTACCCATTAGAGAAATTTCACTACTCGTAGCGACCACTCTTCAAACGCTCCACCCCCTCGCGAGTAAGGAAACGCCACTGGCCTCGCTTCAAGTTCTTCTTTGTAATACCTGCGTAATATACTCTATCGAGTTTCTGCACAGCATAACCCAAATGCTCGAATATGCGTCGCACGATACGGTTGCGGCCCGAGTGAATCTCGATACCTACCTCCTTCTTCGTGTCGCCCACATAGGCCACCTCATCGGCATAAATCTCGCCATCCTCCAGCGTGATACCCTCTGTCATCTGCTCCATATCGGCGCGAGTCAAAGGCTTATCAAGCGTTACCTGATAAATCTTCTTCTTCTCCAACGAGGGGTGTGTCAACTGACGAGTTACATCGCCATCATTTGTAAAGAGCAACAAACCGAGCGAGTTCTTATCCAAACGTCCTACGGGATAGATACGCTCCGAGCAAGCACCCTTAACCAACTCCATCACCGTCTTATCGGCGTGGGGGTCTTCCAATGAAGTCACATAACCCTTAGGCTTGTTCAATACCAAATATACCTTCTTCTCGCCCTGTACCTTCGAGTCGTTGAACTTCACCTCATCCGTAGAACGAACCTTCGTTCCAAGTTCGGTCACAACAACTCCGTTTACAGTAACCAAACCTGCCGTAATAAAGTCATCGGCCTCACGACGCGAACACAAGCCCGACTGCGCCAGGAAGCGATTCAAACGCATATCGCCTGTCTGCTTTGCTGGATTGTACTTGGGATAAGAACGAGGAGCCTGCTCACGACGGGGAGCAAACTTTCCTCTCTGACCTCCGCCACGCTCTGTACGCTCCGTACGTTCTGCCGAGGGACGCTCCTGCGAGAACTTCTTACCGCCGTACTCGCCTGCACGACGCTGCGCAGCGCCATTTCTACCACCCGACTTAGGCTTGCCAGCACCAAAAGTGCGCTCGCCACCCGAACGACGCTCTGTACGCTCCTGACGGCCTTCGCTAAAGTTACGCTCGCCGAATGAACGTTCACCAAACGAACGCTCACCGTAGTTACGCTCACCAAAAGAGCGCTCCGAACGGCCCTTTACACGGTTGTCCTCCGAAAAATTGGGGTTAAACGATGCACGCTTTGCGGCACCAAATTCTCTACGGCCACCACGAGCCGCATATCCCTCGTTGTCTGCCTCACGGCGAGGGCGGGGATTACGCTCGGCTGTAGCGGTCGAAGTGCGAGTACGCTTATCGCGACCAAAGCGCGACAATGCCGCTGCCGAGTCCTGTTTTGTATTTTTCATAATTTTACTGATTTGCACGGCAAAGGTAATTCATTTTTTTGTATCCGCAGCAACTCTCCGGCCATTTATACAACAAAAAACATTCTGCGGCACTTTTAAGGCAAAAGAAAACAGAATAAATTAGTATATTTGACACGCTAAAACTCGCAAAACATACAAACAATGGGAATGAATCGTGAAATATTGCGTATCGCACTACCCAACATCATCTCGAACATCACCGTTCCGATTATGGGTATCGCGGGCACTATGATAGCCGGTCACTTGGGCGATTCGGTAGCCACTATCGGCGCGTTGGCCATAGGCGTTTCTATTTTCAACTTCATCTATTGGAATTGCAGTTTCATCCGTATGGGTACGAGTGGCATCACCGCCCAAGCCTTCGGCGCTGGAGATAATCGCACCACTACGCTTATGCTTGCCCGCGCTGTAGTTGTTTCTCTCGTAGTCGGCTTGCTTGCCATCATTCTACAACGCCCCCTCGGCTTGGGTGCGCTAGCCATAATGAATGGCAACGAACTCGTCAGCGAATATTTCTTTGCCCGCATCTGGGCCGTTCCTGCAGGCGTACTACTCTTTGGCCTTAACGGTTGGCTTACGGGTATGCAGAATGCCATCATCCCTATGATTGTTGCCGTAATGGTCAACACCATCCACGTCGCGTTTAGCATTTGGTTTGCCTTTCCGCTCGGTATGGGCATTGTCGGTATTGCCTATGCCTCGGTCGTAGCACAATGGACGGGAGTCATCATTACAGCCGCTATAACGTGGTGGCATTTCCGCAAAAGTTTTGTCGCTATCAAGTGGCGCGAGGTTATCGATATGGCCGCTATGAAGGAGTTCTTCCTCATCAACCGCGACATCATCGTCCGCACGCTCTGCATCGTTGCCACTTATACGTTCTTTACTGCGGCGTCGGCTCGTATGGGCGACGACAACATCTTGGCCGTAAACACCATCCTACTGCAACTCTTCACTCTCTTCTCATATATGAACGATGGCTTTGCCTATGCCGCCGAGGCCTTGACGGGCCGCTTTATCGGTGCCAAAGACGAGCCCTCGTTGCGTGATGCCGTCAAGAAGTGTGTGATTTGGTGTCTGGTAGTTGCCATTATTTATATTGGTGTTTATATCGGGTGGTGGCGCGATTTGCTAATGTTATTTATCAGCAGCGATGCTCAGGATGCGGAAGTTCTGCTAGACTACGCAGGCCGTTACATCGGTTGGATTATCGCCATCCCGTTGGCTGCCGCTATGCCTTTTGTGATGGATGGCATTATGGTTGGCGCTACGCAATCGCGTATTATGCGTGACTCGATGATACTCTCAACCATCGCCTATTTTGCGTTGTTCTACGCATTCAAGCCCATCATCGGCAACAACGCTCTGTGGTTGGCCTTCTCATCGTATATGTTCCTACGCGGAGCGCTACAATACTTTATGTCACACCGCCTGCACAAAATCTACGACCAGGCCCGATAAAACAAACAACTGCCCGACCTCAACAGTCGGGCAGTTTTCATACTTCTATACTCTTACCAACGCAAAACAACATATTAATCCGCTATCGAGAAAACAATCGGCACCGTATATTTTACCCTTACCTTCTCGCCGCGCTGCTCACCGGGCTCCCACTTGGGCGAGGTCTTCAATATACGAACAACCTCATCAGCCAAACTCTTGTCGGGCGATTGTAACACGTCAAATTCTGTCAATGAGCCATCCTTCTCAACAACAAATGAGCATACAACTCGGCCCTTAATACCCTTATCCATCGCCTCTTTGGGATATTGTATTTTGCTCTGCACCCAATTACGGAACACATTCAAATCGCCGCCCATAAACGTCGGCATCTTCTCTACCTTGATATACGGCATATCGCCATCCTTCGCAACCTTTGCCTCTGCGGCTGCTTGTGCGTTGGCAGCCTCTTGCACCTTTGCTGTTGCGGCTTTAGCGTTAGCCTCCGCTACTTTCGTATCAGAACTAACCGTCACCTCATTTAACGACACAACATTCTCTTCCAATTCAAAATTAACTTCAACATTCTTGTCAGGTGCAATCGAAACACTCTTTTCTGCACTCTTATAACCTACTGCCGATGCAATAAGTGTATATATACCTTCGGGCTGTCCTTTTATAATGTATTGCCCCGATTCATCAGCAAATACACCAATAGACTTCTCCTTAATCAACACTGCGACATTAGGAACCTGTTTTTTAGTCTTTGCATCAATTACACGTCCGTGCACATTGGCATCCGCTACATTTTTATTGCCTATCGAGAAAACAATCGGCACCGTATATTTTACCCTTACCTTCTCGCCGCGCTGCTCACCTGGTTCCCACTTGGGCGAGGTCTTCAATATGCGAACAACCTCATCTCCCAAACTCTTGTCGGGCGACTGCAACACATCGAAATCGGTCAATGAGCCATCTTTCTCAACTACAAAAGAACATACAACTCGACCCATAATACCCTTTTCCATCGCCTCTTTGGGATATTGTATTTTGCTCTGTACCCAATTACGGAACACATTCAAATCGCCTCCTTGGAAAGTCGGCATCTTCTCGACCATAATGTAAGGTGTATTCTCCTCACTTTTTTGAGATTGAATTTTGGTTGACGCTTCACCAACCTCTGCCCATTTCACAACAGTGATTGCGTCATCACTCGCCTTAACTCTACTCCAAACTAATTCACCATTCTCTTGGCTACCAAAAGAGATTTCAAATCTATACGCCACCTCTTGCGCTAGCTTTCGCTCTGTAATCTTGGCATTACCAAGCACGCGCTCAACCTCATTTACCAAAGGTTGCATACCGTCCTTTTCTCCAGATGCAGGGGCTACTTTAACCATTACCACCTTACCATCTGGCAATACCTTTACATCGGCATAAATCAGGCCCACAAGGTTCTGCTTATTTTGCAAATTCTGCATCAAATACCGACGCAACTCGCTCTTTGTCATAGGATAATTATTTTCATTACCCACAACATTTTGTTCATTTACAGAATTTTCTGTAACTTTGTCTTGTACTTCGCGGGGTACATAGACAGTTGTGGCTGTCGCCGCTAACGACACGGCCACCAATGGCAGTACGAGCAGCGCCTTGGCCGCCGACCACCTCGATGAAGTTTTCTTACACATCATAGTGATTCGTTTTTTAAGATTACTGTGATTCAAGCAGTTGGCCACGGAGTGGAGTCTTGAGCCAACTGCTCTTTTTATTAATAATAATTGATAAGTCTGTGCATCTATTCCGCTATTGAGTACCTCTTCATCGGCCTGATACTCGTGCAACGACTGCAACTCACGGCGCAAAAGCCACATAGCGGGGTTAAACCACCAAAAACATAGCGCCAAATCAACGGCCAGCACATCCCACGAATGACGCAAGCGTATATGCGCCATCTCGTGAGTGAGTATAATATCCCTATTCTGCTCGATATCGGCCCTCGATACCACAATATGCCCAAACCAACTAAACGGAGAGATAGGCTTATCGACAATCGTGAGCGTCACACCACCCTCCAGAGATTGCTGTTCCCCGCTACGGATGATTCTTTTTACCGACATAATGCTTATCACCAAGCGAGCAATCATCACCACTGCACCCAGCAGGAATAAGACAAAAAACGCCATCTGCAACAATGCCGTATAATTAAACGACTCGGCAACTTCATATACAACGGAATCGGTCATCGGCGCTACAAACTCCACGGGTTCTACTGCGGGCAACTCCTCGACAATCTCTATTCTACACAACGGCAACACTGCCGACAAAACCACCAAACCGAGCAACAGCACACGATTGAAGCGATGCAGAGTCTCATAACTCATCGACACCTTATATAATAAATATAAAGCGGCAAGAGCCAAGGTCGAGCAACTAAGATATAGAAAAAAGTCAGTCATAGCGTAAAACTTTATTGGTTTTGGACCTTGCGAATCAACTCCTCCAACTCCTCAATCGAGATTTTTTCCTCCTCAATCAGAGCCGACACCACCTGGCGGTATGAGTTCTCGAAATAACGCGTCACCACACTACCCAACACGCCCTTCGAAAACTCCTCGTGCGAAATCACAGGATAATAACGATAGGTATTACCAAAAGCCTCGTGGTCGAGGAAGCCCTTCGACTCCAATGTGCGCACCATAGTCGAGATTGTATTGAAATGCGGCTTCGGCTCATCATACAACGGCACAATATCCTTTACAAACATCGGCCCGCGTTCCCAGAAAATCTGCATCAACTCCTCCTCTTTTTTGGTCAGTTTATACATAGCAATAAGGTTTTAATGATTTCTTAATGCAAAGATAACTAAAAAATTTTCACATACAACTATTTTTTATAGTTTTTCAACTAAAATATTTAGTTATGCACCAAAATAGACAAAAAAAAGACACGTCACCCATTGTGGGCGACGTGCCATAACTCGATTTTATTGGTTTCCCTGAAATTACTCTGCGGGAGTCTCTGCGGGAGCAGCAGGAATCTCAACCTGGGGCATAGCCTCTGTTGCAGTAACACCTACCTTCTCAATCAAAGCGTCAGCATCCTTCTGAAGACCTGATGTACCAGCATTCATATCGGCATCCATCGAAGCAGTAGCAATAAGGCTCAACGCTACGATAATACCAGACAACCACCAAGTCGTACGCTCCAAAATGTTTGCAGACTCGCGAACACCCATCACCTGGTTAGCAGCACCGAAGTTAGCAGCCATACCGCTCTTGGGATTCTGCACCAACACTGCGAGAATAAGGATAATGCTCGCAACCAAAATCAAACCAATGCAAATTGAATATAACATAATTCTATACTGTTTTTAATTATTACTATCAATTTTCTCAATAAGCCCTGCAAAGTAAATACTTTTTTCGGGATTTACCAAACTTAATTTGCGATAAGTTTCTTTTGCCATATCTTTCAAGCCTTGAGCAAGATAAACTTCGGCCAACTCCTCGCTCACACAATCGTCTTCATCGTCAAATTCCGCTTGCACCACAATCTCACTCTCGGGCTCACCCTCCTCGGCCACAATGCGATGGTGTTCTGTGGATAGAAACTTATCAATTATATCCTCCGACGTAAGACGTACAAGTCGCTCAATATCAATATCCTTGCCAATAATTTGAGGTTGCTGGCACAACTCTCCAACAACACTTTTTGCGGCCGCTTTTTCAGCAATATTTTGCTGTTGTTGCTCGCCCTGCAAAGACTCTTTTCCTGCGCTCAAATCACTCCATCGCTCACTTTGCAACAGCGCATCAACCTCAACAGCATCAATTACAACGTGCTCGGCAGAAATATCATTTTTTTTACTCATACTCGCCCCATTTTTACCAATTTGATGCCGCCGCCTGGAAAATATCGGTCACAATCTCCTCAACAATCTGCGCATCCAACTCGCTCTGCACCTCGGTCAGAAGTTTTGTTGATTCATAATCAGCAAATGCCGAAAATTCACGATTAAACGAATTATCGGGGTCTATGACGTTATTAAACTTCACCTTCACGCGAATTGTCAAACGGTTCAACACCGCATAATTATCACTCGACACCGAAGCCGTCGTCGATGTATAACCAACAATCTCACCCTCGAATGCGAAGTCGCCATTATCATCCACCTGCTGCAACTTTGTCTGGCGCGAAAACTTATCCTTCAGCGCCTCTGTAAGCGTCGTACTCAACGTAGGCGACACCATCGGAGCATTATTCGGGAAGTAGGCCACACTAAAAGTCTTTGCCGCCTCGGGAATACTTGCTCCCGACAACGAATATCCGCCCTTCATAAAGATGCAACCACCCAACAGCAAACTACTTGCGACAATAACCACAAAAGCCAACTTATGAAATATCTTATTCAGCATCTCGCTCATCAAATTTAATCTCTAACTCTAAATTTCCTCGTCGGTAATCCCCAACTCCTTGATTCGTCTATACAACGTGCGCTCCGAGAGGAACAGTTCCTTGGCCGCATCGCGACGGCGACCATTATTATTACGCAATGCTCGCAAAATCTGCTCTCGCTGCATATCGGCCTTCGACATCTCACGCTGTGGCACCTCTTCAACCTCCTCACTCTCGGCATAATCACCCGTATGCGCCTCGGTATGCGACACCACCGACGACGGCAACAGACCAATCACCTCCTGCGACATAGGTTGCTGTGGCACGTTATGACCGACGCCACGCATCAACTCGTTCAACATACGTTTTAGGTCGTTTATATCGCTACGCATATCGAACAATATCTTATAGAGCAACTCACGCTCGGTCGAAAAATCATCCCCCACTCGCTCTCTACCCATCGTTGTAGGCGCAGAGGTCTCCATCGGCGAGAGATAACCAGCCAATATATCTGCCGTCACTACACGCGATGTTTCGAGTGCCGATATACGCTCGGCTACATTCTTCAACTGACGTATATTACCTCGCCAATAGTGGTTACGCAACAACTGCTTGGCCTCATCATCCAACTGCACCGACGGCATACTATACTGCACAGCCACATCGGCTGCAAACTTACGGAACAGCAACGGAATATCCTCCTTGCGCTCTCTAAGCGGCGGCACGGCAATAGGCACAGTATTTAATCTAAAATACAAATCCTCACGAAAACGTCCCTCGGCAATCGCCTTCTGCAAATCGTTATTCGTAGCGGCTACGACTCTCACATTTGTCTTACTCACGCGAGCCGAGCCAACTCTGATATACTCTCCCGTCTGCAACACACGCAACAGACGCACCTGCGTCGATAGAGGCAACTCACCTACTTCATCCAAGAAGATTGTGCCACCATCGGCCTCCTCGAAATAGCCCTTACGAGCCTCCGTAGCACCCGTATAAGCACCCTTTTCGTGACCAAACAACTCCGAGTCAATCGTACCTTCGGGTATTGCGCCACAATTCACTGCGATATATTTTGAGTGCTTACGCGCCGAGTTATCGTGGATAATCTTCGGAAAAAACTCCTTTCCAACGCCACTCTCGCCCGTCACCAACACCGACAAATCGGTAGCCGCAACACGCAACGCAACGATTATCGCACGATTCATCGCTTCGGAATTTCCAATTATCCTGTAGCGCTGTTTAACACTCATTATCTCCTGCAAATCGGTCATATCAGCCTATTTCTTGCTCTGCTCTTTGGGGGTTATATAGTCCAAATCGGGATTACGCACTCCGCCTTCGGCACTTGCGGGAGCCTCCTCATAAATCTCCTCATTCGATATTGTAGGCTCATCGTAATGTGCGTTACGCCAATCGTTATATAATCCATAAACCAATGCCAACGTTGCAATAACGGCAGCACCTATGGCTATCTTCATAATAATATCACTCTTACTGCTTCGGCGCGAAGTAGCAGTCTCTCTACCTGTCACAACCTTACGGCCCTTGCCGTAACGCAAACCCTTCACATAATCCTCGGGGTTCATCTTTGCCGACACCGAGACTCTCGGATTACCAATATCTCTACGAGGCATCGGCTTCTGTCGAGGTTGCTCCTCCTCTGCTGGCTCTGGCTCTGATACAGTCTCCGCCACAGTAGCACTCTTTGGTTGTGTCTCCTCAACCTTGCTATTCACCTCAACCGTCTGCGCTTTAGCTTCTGGTCGCTTACGCTCGGCAGTCACACCATCCAGATTATCGCCATCGACTGCCGTATCATATTGGAAAGTAACTACACCGCTATCGCCCGACTTCAACAAGCCAAAGCCCTTCAATCGACACTCCTTATCGTTCTGCAAACGATAATTCACTTCGAAAACAAATCTATCGACAGCGCCTGCGGCCTCCAACTCCGACATACCCTGCTGCTGCACTAAAGAGCGCAACACGCCATCGTCATTCTTAATCAATGCCGAGAAAAGCACCGACTCGCCCGCCACCTTAACGATAAAAGTTCCGAGATTAGGCACTACCAAACGTTTGTTTGACTCCAAATATTTTGTGATAATTTCTACTATCATCTTTGCAATACATAAATTTGGTGTAAAATTACTACTTTTTTTTCTAATAGAAAAATCCACCAACATTTCTTCTCTTTTTACAAGAAAAAACAGTTCTAAAAAACGGAATTATCTATTTTCGAGTTGTGTCATTACGAGTAGGACTTTAATGTTGTATAACAATTTCCTCCTCTAAGGTAGAGGAGGTGGCACACCGTAGGTGTGACGGAGGAGTCTGCAAATAAATAATACGTCATTCCACATTTTCGCAATATGAGCCTTGCTGATACTTCAATCATTTACTTGCGAAAATGATTGGAATCTACATTTTAAGTAAGGGCATTACTGATACAGACTAATATAACGAGGAAATATCTAACATTAAAAATAAATCCACTTCGTGTCTTTTTCACCTTTTTAGCCGTAAAAAGGTGAGTAAAAAGCGGCGCGGTGATAAATTTTAGGGGCTAACCGCATAAATTTCCTAAAACGGATGCATTCGCACTTTTACTACG
>JAZOVT010000098.1:0-11024 GCA_045658845.1 Alistipes sp. | reverse complement strand
GATTATATTCGTTTTGATTTATGACTAAATCACTCAAAATAAAGTATTTATAAACAAATTCGCACTCTTGCCACACTTTAAAAGTTCTTAACATATTGATTATTGGGATTTTGCCAAACACTTGTCATTTTACTTATATATTAATATAGGGGTATGACCGACACACTCGGTCGTATGCACTCTGACGCTCAGTTTGCAGGTTCTTCATCAGTTCCAGCACACGTTGAGATGATGGGATTCCTCGGTATGGGTAACAACCCAATGGTAGGTGCTACAGTTGCTGTGGCAGTTGCTATCCAGCAGGCTATGGCATAGTAATCTATTGATTATAAATCGCGTTTAGAGACACTTCTGGAAGGGGTGTCTCTTATTTTTTACACCTACCCCAAGAATCGGCATTCTGCACTCTGAAATTCAGATGCAGCCAATTCTATCCGTTGTGTCTTTGTGACGGTATAAGTATATTTACCCTTGGATTAACTAAGAATTGCCTTAAATAGGCGTGATTTGTGACGGTTTTGTGACGGACTGCCAACACCGTCACAGAAGCATAAATCCCATATTAAACCACTCCAAACACCTCCTTTCATAGTTGCCTATATCGCAAAAATAGTTACGCTGTGACTGTTTTGCAATTATCTTTAGTGTGATTCTCGGGTATGATAGGCATTTATTTCTACGATTCAAATTGCCCTATATTAAGGATATAAATACAGAAGGTCGTGCAGCCACAATGAGTCAAATAACCAAGATAGAAGAGGAGATAATGTCGCACGAGACACGACTATCAACAGTTACCAATAAATTTCTTGATGGTGAAATAGATGCAAGTACCTATAACGAGCTAAAACATCGTGTTGAGTTAGAAAAGAAGGCTTGTATGAGTAAGTTGGAATTACTCAAAACCCCCAAGGGTGCTGATTTAGAACCACAATTCGACTATGCTATATCGTTGATAAACAATATGGATAGCCATATAAGAGATGGTGCATTGGATATCAAGAGAGAGCTTATTGGTGTGATGTTCCCTGAAAAATTCGAATTCGATGGTGAAACATATCGAACCAACTCTTACAACAAGGTGCTTGATTTGATATACCTGCAAACCAATGAGTTACGAGGGCAAAAGAAAAGAGACTCTTCAGATTTTTCTGAAAAGTCTCTTCAAGTACCCCCTCAGGGGCTCGAACCCTGGACCCCAACATTAAGAGTGTCGTGCTCTACCAACTGAGCTAAAGAGGCATCAATCATTTGCTGATTGCGAGTGCAAATATAAGGCACTTTTTTATTCTGTGCAAATTTTTTGCAGACTTTTTTTAATTTTATTTAATTTTTTGTTAATCGCTATTCCACTCGCCTCCTGATTCAATGTATAAAACAGGGCGTGTCTTCTCTAACGATTTCAATCGTAAGTAACTCTCATACAAGTTAATGCCGTTAGCCGAATCCTCTGCCATAACGTAACCAATCACGCAAGCCTGGCCGCAAGTGGTACGATACGAGGTTTCGACACGGTCGAGAAAGGCATTTTTCCATTTCGGGTCGTTTGACG
Organism: Alistipes sp.; assembly: GCA_045658845.1. Taxonomy (GTDB): domain Bacteria; phylum Bacteroidota; class Bacteroidia; order Bacteroidales; family Rikenellaceae; genus Alistipes. Next base: position 9,472 of record JAZOVT010000098.1, on the reverse strand, counting down.
GATTACCTCCTATGCGACGTGATGCACCGCTATCGCGGGTATTAATAGGTATCTGCGCAATGACATACATACCCAAAGAGTCGCACATACGATAGACGTTTTGCGGAACGGCACCCATATCGAATCGTAGAGCGTTATATTTCAGTACGCGAGCCGCGATAATATCCTTCTCGGTGACGGTCAGCGGGTCGAAATCACGATAGAACAATTCGGTCTTGATGCCGTTAATCATAAAGTTACCCTCTTCATCGCACTCCACTGTGCGGAAACCTATCATATGCGATTGGAACTCCTGGTCGCGGCCCTCGATTTGAGTGCGTATGTTCAAGCGGTAGCGAATGGGCATATCGGCGCACCAAGTATAAACATAGGGGATGTTGGTCACAAACTTGACAGTATCCTCGCCTCGCATTCCGAGCGTTACATCCTTATAGCCGTGTGTTACTACGGTGGTGTCGGGTGCGATAAGTTCATAATGGATGCGGGCCTTCTTGTCGTTCAACGACTCGGTCTTGACGACCATACCGACCTCGACACTTGCCAACTCACTCTTCATATCGACCGTTGTGCGATGTACCACATTGCGGACGCGGATTGTGGGCTGTGATGTTACATAAACGTCGCCAATGCGTGGCTCGGTATTCTTATTAAAGCACTCCATCTTACGGCTCCAATGCTCTTTCAATACGCGTATAGAGATTGTATTGGTCTCCTCCTTCGATACTTTGGTGATGTTGAACTCGGCGGGAGTGAAGGCGTTGGCCGAATAACCCACCTTCTTGCCATTGATTAAAACCTCGTAGGCACCTGATGCCTCATCGACATAAAGAATAGCCAGACGGCTCAACCACACAAAGGGGATTACATACTTCGACGTAAATACTACAGCGTCGGCCTCCTCGGTACGCTCCCACTTCGTGATGGGACGAAGATATTTCGATGCTACTGCGCCTGCGCCCAAAGCCTGTGCCTCGCCAGCGGTGGGGTAGGCTACGGTTTTGGCACGAGGCAACTCTCTGCCGAGCGATACATACTCTGGAGAGTCGTACTCTTGGGCTGATAACATCTGCACCGAGAGCGCTAAAAGTGCTATGATTGATAAAATACGTTTCATATCTCGCTTATATTTGCTATATTTGTAAGGCCAAAGTTATAAAAAATTTTCTTCATACGATGAATTCAACGCCAAAACTAAACTTTCCACCCATAAATTTGCGTGCTATGCGCGATAAAGGTCGCGTTATGGTGTTCGATAACATTCGTCGTATGTATGTCGTACTGACCCCAGAAGAGTGGGTGCGTCGCCATTTGGTCGATTATCTTATAACGCATTGCCACGCGCCACAACTCTCAATCGTCGAGGAGTATCCCGTTAATATAAACTCTACGGCTCAACGCGCCGATGTCGTGGTGATGGATAATAATGCCCACCCTTTGGTGTTGGCCGAGTGTAAAGCACCCGATGTAAAAATCGACAGCACCGTATTTGAGCAGGCAACACGCTATAATGCTGTCGTGAAGGCTCGCTATATTATCCTAACCAATGGTATGGAGCATTACTGCTATGAGTTTAGCGATGAGGGGTATTTGCCTCTTAACTCATTCCCCGAACTCGGATAGAGCATCATTCCACCTCGCAATGAGTCTTCTTTTGTGGGTATTATCCTACAATATATTTAGCCCAACGGGGTGCAATCTTGTAAATCAGAGCGGTCAAAGCCCAGCACGAGCCGAATACGAGTGTTACGCTGCAAATAACGCATAAAACCGTAGGCAGTTGTAGTGGCGCGAGCAGAATGATAACCGGCCCAATGAGTATGTAGTGCATTAGGTATGCGCCGAAACTACACTTTGTAGTATTTGCGAGAATAGCCTGCAATTTAGGTGAAGTAATCTTTATACGCTGCACAATCATAAATACTCCCAATGCCATAAGCGCTACATTTGGCGTGCAGAACAGCCAGAAAAGTTGAGTGAGTTCGGGTGCTTCCGCATAGGTGTATTTTGCACCGATAGTCGAGAATCCCAAATATGTAACAGCATATCCAGCCAAATACATTATTATGCCCAATGCAACAACTTTGCGAGTCGTAAGCGAGTTGCCTTTAGCCATTAAATGACCAAGCAGAAGGTAACCTGTAAATCCAGCGAAATAGTGGAACGTACCGTAAGCATTCCAGTGGCAAGTACCGAAGATAAAGGGCGAGATGACCTGCATTAGATATGGTAGGAGTAATGATATACCCCATAAAATCAGGTAGGTCTTGGTCAGAGCCTTGTCGTTCATCTTAACCCACGCCGAGAAGAATGGCATAAGCAGATAGAGTCCTATGAGCATATAGATATACCACATATGCGTAGTGTAGAAGTTGAACGTGAAAGGTATCTGTGCTATATTCTTAAGTGTAGCACCCAACTCCTGCGAAGGCTCATAGACGTAGGGGAACATAACGCTGATTATCGATTTGTCTAAACCCAACAATCCCGTAAACCAGGGTACTAAATAGTATAACACCGACCACAACACCATCGGAATCAAAACGCGAGGTATGCGTTTGCGATAAAACTCCGAAGGAGAAGAGTTGACGGGCAGAAGCAACAATCCTGTCATCATAGCAAACAGCGGTACACTCGGGCGCATCATTGAGCCAATGAACATACCCCAAAATCCCGCCATAGGGTCCTCTTGGGGTGTGGCGTTATACATATCTGTGCAGTGGGCGGTTATGACCATTAGCATAGCGATAAGTCGGAGTAAATCTACCCAAACGATGCGATTTGTCTCTTTAGTAATCATATACTTATGGGGTTTGTTTTTGCGTAATTATTAATATGGCTCGAACCGATTAATTTACGTTTTCGGGTGCATCTTGTTGATGTATTCGCGGAATGTGTCACGATAGTTGCCACTTATGGGGACATACTCCTCGTTGTCGAGATAGACTCTGCCGCGTGCATAGGCCGATATATGCTCCAGATTCACGATGTATGAACGATGTACGCGCATAAACTTATCGGCAGGCAACGCCGTCTCCATATTCTTCAGGCGGAAGAGTGTCGTAATGGGCGATGCATTGGTTAGATGCAAGCGAACATACTCTCCGACGCTCTCGATGTATATGATGTCGGAATAACGCACCAAAGTGACCTTATAGTCGGCTTTGATTGAGATGTATTCGTTGTTCTCGCCTTCGGGGGCGGGAGTCGATTCTGCGGTTACTTGCTTTGCATCGCGCAGTTGCTTTAACTCATAAAGCGATACGGCCTTACTCACGGCACGCTCAAAATCGGCAAACGAGAATGGCTTTAGCAGATAATCAACTGCATCGAGGCGAAAACCCTCGATGGCGTATTCCGAATAGGCGGTAGTAAATATCACCATAGTTGGCGTTTGCAGGCTTCTGACGAAATCGATGCCGCTCATATCAGGCATATTTATATCGGCGAAGATTAAATCGACGCTATTGTCTTGCAACGCTTTTTGCGCCTCGATAGCACTGCTGCACGATGCGCATAACTCAAGTTGCGGCAAACGCTCTATGTAACTCTTTATCTGTCGCAGAGCCAACGGCTCATCATCTATGGCTATACATTTAATCATAGTTTGTAGGGATTGTTAGTTTAACAACATAGTGCTCCGTGTCGGAATCGTCAATTTTGAGGTTGTACTCATTGCCAAATAGCAGTTCCAAACGCTTGCGCATATTCTCAAGCCCCATACCGCTACTCTTTTTTGCAGATTCTGTGGTGGTGGAGGGGTTGTTATGTCGTGAATTTTTAACCTGACATATTATATGTTTGTCGTCACACCATAAATCAATATAGATGTATGAAGGCTTATTGTAACTTACGCCGTGCTTGAAAGCATTCTCCACGAGTACAATAAATATCAACGGAGGTACTTTTGCCGTAGGACGTACAGCATCGTGGACATTAAGGCGAACATCTACATTGTCGGTGTAGCGGATGCGCATCAGGGCTATATAGTGTTCGATAAATTGCAGTTCGTTTGCGACATTTGTCTCTGTATTCTCGGAGTCGTATAGCACATAGCGCATCATCTTCGAGAGTTCTATGACATTGTCTTTGGCCGCCTCGGTGTCGATATCAATCAGTGCGTGGATATTGTTGAGTGTATTCATAAAGAAGTGTGGATTTATCTGATACTTCAAATAATCCATCTCGGCCTGTAGGCTTTGGCGCTCCAGGGCCTGCATTCGCTGGTCGGTCTGAATCGATATAAATATGAACTTAATACCTATGTTCGCGCCCATCATAAAGAGGCCCAGCAGTACGTTCCAATACCACGCAAGGTCGGTAAATGAGGCTCTACCGTGAACGACATATAAATCGCCGCTCGCATAGGGTAATCGACGAAGCGAATCTTGATAATTCTCTAATTGAAAAAAGAGTACAACAAGCATCGCTAACGAAACAAATATATAGAGCCAATAACGACGCTTGATGAGTAGTTTGGGGATAAGTATATTGTTATGTACAATGAATATGAAGATGTAGGGTAGCAATTTGCTCCATACCGTCAGAAGATTAACCAAGTAGATATGCTCCTCGGACATCATCTTTGAGTTGAGAATAGGTACAAGAACAACTGCACCCCATACCAAAAGGTATAGGACATTCTCACCGATTAAGGGTTTGTTGGTCGCAACTTTCCTAATTTCCATATTCTTTGTTTGCCTTTTCCTTATTTATATTGCATCAGCAACTCCATCATACGCCTATCAAGTTTGTGTCCTTTATAGTTTTCGTACTTCACATCGCGGCGGTCGCTGTCCAATACGCCAAATGAGCCATACAGATTCCATAACGACCATCCCCAGCCATTCTCTTCGAACAAATCGAATTGGTCTTTCAGCCACGCAAGGGCGACATCGTGCGGAGTGCGATTGTGGCAACCGAACTCGCCTATGTGTACATTACCGCCCGCCTCAATCCAAGGCATCCAATTATGTTTGAGAGTCTGGCGCAACCACTCCTTGTCGTAAATCTTGCCATTCTCGTTAAGCGGCCACGACAACTTATCCTTCGGGAAATACATAGGCCCATTGCCATATACCCAACTTGCCTCGTAGTGCGAGATTAGCATCGGCTGATAGCCTCGTCCACTTTGTATGATGTTATCAACGTCGGTTAGGGCCATTAGCGGGCGATTACCTACGTCCAATCCATCGACAATGATTGTGCGTTTGGGGCTAACATCACGAATGGTCTTAATCAAGCGGCGGGCAACCTTTTCGTACTTGGTATCCTCAATCGACGGAGCCTCGTTGATTAGATTGAAACTCAAATATTTGGATGAATAAGACTTGTAGCGCTCGGTAAACATACGCCAATGATACTCACACGCCTTTAGTGGCTCTTCATCCTCGAAGAGGTTGGTTGTGCCGTGCGGGGGATTGATGCAATAACCTGGTGCGCGATGGAAATTCAGGTTGACGTGAATCTTGTGTTGCTTACCGAACTCCACAACGCGGTCAATCTCTTTCAAGATTTTCTCATCTACGTTATACCAATCATCCTCCTTACTCCAACACCAATATGAGAGGGGTATGCGGGCGAAGTTAAATCCCCATTCGGCCATAATCTCAAAATCCTTCTCTTCGAATGGGGTTTGCCAATCGGGGTTAAACTTATTTAATAGATTGAAGCCTTTCCAGATGGGCATTTTCTTTGCTGGCAGAGGTGTGGGGTAGGGGGCCTCTGAATTTGCATTAGCGGCCTTGAGTGCTGACGGTGCGATGGTTGTTGTGGCCGTTGCGGCGGCCAACATCCTCAAAAAATCTCTACGACAAATCTTTCTGTTAATCATAATACTCTCTACGTTAAGGTTAATTTTGAACAAAGATACAATTTTTTTTCATTTTCGATGTTACAAAATTGCTCTTTTGTCGTACTATATGCAAGAATGGAAATTTTTTTGTAATTTTGCTTAAACAGATTACTACAATGAGACGATTTTTAACTACAATTTTGATTTTGGTCGTTGCTATTTGCAGCGTAGCCGACATCGAGGCAAAGCCGCGTGACAAGAAACAGCAATACCCGACAATGTTCGCTCACAGAGGTTGTTGGAGCAAAAATGCCGAGGGTGAATTTGTCATACCTGAAAATAGTGTGGCCGCTGTTGCTATGGCCAAGCGTATGGGGTATGCGGGTATAGAGTGCGATGTGCATTACACCAAAGATAAGCGTATGGTCATCCTGCACGATGCTACGCTCAACCGTACAGCCCGCAATGCTGCCGATTACTCAAAGTTGGATAAGCCTGTCCGTCTGGCTGACCTTACCTTCGAAGAGTTGCGCCGCGACTATGTATTGGAGTCGGCAAATCCCGAATTGCGTACTCCAATCCCTACGTTAGAGGAGTTGCTGGAGGAGTGCAAGCGCCAAGGTATTATCCCGATGTTGCATAGCGATGTGTGGGAGTCGTACGAGGTGGCGCAGAAGATGTTTGGCGATGAGTGGATATGTTTTACGGGTGGCGTAGAGCATATGCAGAAGGTGCGCGAGTTTTCCGACTGTACAATCCTACTCGCTATAAATGACGGTACTGCCGAGGAGAATATCGCTCGCCTAAAGCAGATTGGTGGTCATAGTGGTATTTCGACTATGAACTATAAACTCTATACTGCGGAGTTCTGCAAGGCCTTGACCGATGCGGGCTACGAGGTACAGGCCTCGATTTTCCCCGCACCGCACGAGGCTGTGGCACAACGTAATGGCATCACTTATCAATTGACCGATTTTTCGTTTATGCCACCTGCGGGCAAGAACCCTAAATATACCTATAAAGTAAATATGAGCAAATTAGGTGTATTGCTAACGGCTTTGAAAAAGAATAAAACAAAACTTCCTTCGGGTAAATTTGAGTATGCTGGCCAAGTGATAGAGATTACTGCTCGCAAAGGTACTTCAGGTGAAATCAAAGCCAAAGTTGGCGATGCGGAGTACACTTTCCTCACTAATGGAAAGGAGAAAATCTACATCGGAAGACGTTTGATGAATAGCAAGATTATGGGAACTTCAACAAACAGCCACTCAAGGATATATGGTGGTAAAAAGCGACCCAATATAAAACGCAAAAAAATAATGATTTACGAGATGTAAACCCTCTGCATACGCAACAAAATAGGCTACCATCCTTTCGGGCGGTAGCCTTAATTTTATCTCAACAAGAGTCGTGGACTTGATTTTACTATTTGTCCTGATACAAGAAACGCTTGATTGAACGCTTGGGGGTCTTCTCGAACTCAGACTTCATAATCTCGTAGCGAGCAACTTTCTCGTATGCTGCAACTTGAGTATTGAGCGTCTTGAGGTTGTCATCCATCATCTTGGTCAAAGTCTCATCGTTGATGCCCTCCTGCTTTGCCTGATCGTAGTCGGGAACGATAAGTGCTGTCAAAACGCCCTTGCGCTCCACAATCAAAGACTCCAATACCAAAGGCAGGTTGTTGAGTCTATCCTCAATCTCCTCGGGGTAGATGTTCTGGCCAGCGCCTGTAAGAATCATTGTCTTGCAACGGCCCTTGATATAGATTGTGCCATCGGGGTCCATAATACCCATATCGCCTGTATGCAACCAACCGTCAGCATCCAAAACAGCATTTGTAGCCTCCTCGTTCTTATAGTAACCCATCATCACGTTCTCACCCTTAACCAAAATCTCGCCCGAGATATTCTGTGGGTCGCGAGAATCAATCTTGGCCATCATAATGCCAGGGAGGTATTTACCGCAAGAGCCCGCCTTGAATTCCGTCGGATTAGCATAACTAATCAGCGGAGCGCACTCGGTCATACCGTAGCCAATGGTAAGCGGGAAATTGATTTTGCGTAAGAATGCTTCTGTCTCCTGATTCATCGGAGCGCCACCTACAATAAATATCTGTGCCTCACCACCAAATGACTCCATAAGTTTAGCCTTGATGATGGCGTAAAGCGCAGTGTTGACAAAAGGAATCTTCATTGCAATACTCATCGGGCCCTTCTCCAACATCGGCATAATCATCTTGCGATATACCTTTTCGAGTATTAGCGGAACGCTACATATAATCGTAGGCTTTACATTCTTCATAGCCTCTATCAGGATTGTTGGCGAGGGCATACGGCCCAAAAGTGTGACGTGACCACCTGCTACCAATTGTGCCAAGAAATCGAATGCACATCCGTAAGCGTGAGCCAATGGCAAGAACGAAAGTGAGCGACCTCCTGGGTAGAAATAAGTCTTTCCTGTCTCGGGGTTAATCATATTGCGAGCGAAGACCATATTTCCTGTAAGGTTATTAACCGACAACATAACTCCCTTCGATGAGCCTGTTGTCCCCGATGTATAATTCAAAAGAATCATCGACTCGTTGGGAACATCGTTGTATTTGATGTCGGCGGTAGAGAAGCCCTGCGGATAAGTCTCGGCAAATGTAGCATCGAGCGAAGCCATAGCCTCCGACATCGCTGTATAGCCCTCCTTCTCATAAACAACCTTGAACTTGTCGATTGTAACGGCTGCATCCAACTCGGGCATACGGTCAGAGTCTAATGTCTGCCAATAGATTTCACCCGCAAAGAGGTACTTACTCTCTGAATGAGTTACAATATTCTCAACATCCGATGGGTTGAAATCCTGGAGAATAGGTACGATTACCGCACCATAAGTTATTGTTGCGATATATGTAACACACCAATTGATATTGTTACGGCCAATTAAGGCAATCTTGTCGCCCTGTTTGATGCCTAATTTATCGTATAACAAGTGCAAGCGTGCAACTTGTTCGGCCATCTGTAGATAGGTCAAAGTCTCCTTACTGAAATAATCGCTCAATGCGGGCAAATTGTGATTCTGACGGAAACTTGCCTCGTACATTTTAATTAGATTTTCCTGCAACATAAAAGGGTATTCTTTCTTTAAGTTAAACTCGGTTTATGTAGAAATCTGCCAAGCGTCAATCGGCCGACGCAATGACGTAATTATTTGTTTTCGTTCTTTGATGAGTCATTCGCCTCGGGATTCTTCCAAATATATATCTTCGATTCTGTACCAGCCTTCAAGCGTTCGATGTTTTTGCGGTGTGACCACAATAGCAGAATCGCAACGGCAAAGGCAAATATGATGAATGTAAACGATATGTCGTTGTTACGCGACCACTCGCTCGATGAGTAAATTACTACCAACAGCGGGAAACAACAACCTGCCGTCATCGATGCCAACGATACATAGTGCGAGATGAGGAAAACAAGGAACCACACTGCAAAGCATAAGAAGATGATTTGCGGGTAGATACCCGTTACCGCACCTACAAGTGTTGCAACACCCTTGCCACCCTTGAAGTTGGCGAAGATGGGGAATATATGGCCCAAAACTGCGGCAAATACTCCCAAAATTTTCAGGTTGATAAGCCACGCCGAACTAATGTCGGCATCGTAACGCATCAAACTAATTAGCGTAACAGCCACG
>JAZOVT010000097.1:0-7067 GCA_045658845.1 Alistipes sp. | reverse complement strand
TGTCTACAATGCCAATGATGATGCTATTTCTGCGAACTCTTCTGGAGTTAATTTCAACTTTTCGCGGCGAAAATCAACGTCATTTTCGCTATTCATAGGTATTAAATGGATGTGTGCGTGCGCTACTTCGAGGCCCAAAACAACCATGGCAACCTTTTTACAACCTGTTTGCTCTTTAATTTTGTGCGCAACGCGTTTGGCGAAAATTGTCATACCTGCCAATGTGTCGTCGTCGAGGTCGAAATAATAGTCCACCTCCTGCTTTGGGATGACCAATGTGTGGCCTTTGGTCAATGGATTGATGTCAAGGAATGCGAAGTATTTGTCATCCTCCGCTACCTTATAGCAAGGTATCTCCCCTGCTACTATTCGAGAAAAAATAGATGCCATATCTTATCGTGTTTTGTTAATAGTCAAATATAGTTGTTAAAACTCTTCAAATTTGGGCTTAAGTATCTCGGAGTAGATTACGGCCTTCTCCATAGAGAAATCATCTATTATCTGCCCTATTTGCCCGTTATTTGTGCTCGCGTGTGCGGGCTTTATGGTCGGACTTGAAGGTTTGTTGTTCGCCGTCTTTGCCTGCTGTGCTTTATGTTGGGCAACAGAAAGCGTTTGTGTAGCCTTATTCTGTTGCGATGTGGCAACTGTCGGACGAGAGTCTAAAGTGCCGTGTGTGGGCTTAATTTTGCCTTGACGAGCCGTAGGCGTGGTGGATGTCGGCGCAGAGGCGGGCGTAGGAACTCTTTTTGTCTGTTCCTCACCAAGTAGTTCGCGCAGACGACGCTCCATCATCTCGTGCGGAGTGACGGGCTCTTCGTCATTATTGCCCTCTGTGGGAGCATCACTACCCTGCCGTTTGCTCTGATTTTTCTGAGCAAACGAGAATATGGCTCCTATGATGACTAAAAATATCCAAATATTATCCATTATTTTGCATCGAATTTGCTATTGTATTCATTTATCCACTCCTCGATGGGTGTCCACTCGTTTAATTCAATTTTGTGCTTACGGACAAAGTCAAATACCCAATCGCGAGTACCGTCGGCAATTGCCTCCTGGGGTGTGCGTAGTAGTCGTAGATAATCAATCTGAAGTGCAACCATATCAACGCGTAGGCGCATATCGTCATCACACTCTGCAACGGCCTCTCGGGCCTCAGTGAGCAGATTTTTAGCCTCTACGACAAATTCATCAGAGAATATTGGGTGATTCTCGCCGATGTAGATACCCATTACTGTATCATCCTTCACCAATGATTGGCATAGGTCGAAATATTGCTGAATATATGTTGCAGCAGGGCCATAATAATCGGTAATGAATTGAGCAACAAGGGCGTTAGTGTCAAGGTTTGGATTCCAAAGCAATTTCGATAACACCCACGACTTCATATCAGCAAACTCGCCACCCAAAGATTCGTACTGTGCCTCCTCCTGGATGCCTATAGCATTGTATTTCTTAAAGGTCTTGATATTATCGGCTAAAACTCCAAAGTTAGGGAATGGAGCCACATAGTGGTTGTAATTAACCACATAGTCCCAAATAAATAGGTGTGGTGCGATTTTCGACCAATCCTCCATATCTGATATAAATGGGCGATTATGCTCGCACTCCTCCAGTGGGTGCGCAAAGCAACACTCTATGCTGCACAAACGAATGACAACATTGTCGCGCGGTGTGATGCCTTTTGGGGCTTGACGAGTGTACTGATAAGCAAATGTGCCGATGTACTTGTCGGGATATATCGGTTTGATGGCGTCAGCCACCTGGTTTACGAACCATACCATTAGTCCTGAATGTCCTCCGTATTGCTCCTCTATGGCACGACATTTCTCACATTGGCAAGGGAATTGATTGTCACTCTGCGACATACTATATACCCAATAGAGAGGGTTGGCGGCTATAGCCTGCTTCATCTTCTCGATACAAATCTGCAAAACTTCGGGGTTTGACAAGCAAAGTTGTGTATATGGTGTACGCTTACCGTCGCGCAATGAGAAATACTCGGGGTGTTTCTGGAAATACTCACCCGAAGGTATGAATTGCTCGAATGTATGTGCGTTCCAGTATGCGACCAATCCTCCGTACTCGTTGTCCTGTGCACTCCAAACCGAGTTGCACTTATTGTGAGCCAACCAATCTTTGTGAGGTTCGACGTTATAGTATTGGTCGAAGCGATATTGTATAAAGGGCGTCTCGCTGCAATACAACTCCTTGAATTGCCACTTTTTGATGGGCTTTAGGTGGGTGTAATCCTTGGTATACCATCTTACGCCCAACTCGTTCTCAAGAAACGAATATACGCCATACATCGTACCGCGTTGGCTACCTCCGTAAATCCAGATGTTGTCACCCAAGTTACGATATGTGAAGCCCTCGTCGTTCTTGTCGGGGCGTTCAACATCGTACTCTGCGCCATATTTCTTATTATATCCAATGAAGATATGTTTTTGTCCCTCTTCGAGTTGGTCACGATTTATGATTGGTAGCACTACCCCGCCAATCTGCTCCAAATAACTCTGCAACTCTTTGGCTGCCGTCTGCTCCGATATAGAGGCATTGTTGCATAGTACTATCGAATAATCGCTCTTGCCATTATAAAACAGAGTCGATTTATGGAATACAAAAATGGATATAGTCGCAAATGCGGCTATAATAACGATGATAATTGGGAATAATCGCTTCATAAATCGTGTCGTGGGTTGGTGTTATGTTAGTTTATCTGTCGTTTTACGGTATCCATACCCTTTATGCGGCGCATACGGTCAAGGACAGCGTTAAGGCTCTCGGCATCACGCACATAAAGGCTCAAAGTACCCTCGAAAATGCCGTCGTGGGTGTGTATGTTTATCTCGCGCATATTGATGCTGAAGTCGTTGGTTACAACATTGGCCAAATCGACCAGCAATCCCATACGGTCAATACCCTTTATTTGGATAGTCGCAAGCGACGACTGTGTTTTCAGTTGTGACCACTTTATTTCCTCCTTGACGATGCATTCGCCGTGCTGTGAGGCCAGGCGGTTGAGTTCGTCGCAAGTGGCTTTGTGTACAATGATTTGATGCGTAATAGGGTCTTTGAAACCAACTACACTATCACCTGGCAATGGGTGGCAACACTCTGCAACGACAAGATTGTGAGAGTCTTGATTCTCCTTGTTGTGTCGTTTGTCGTTTGGTAAATCATCATCTTTATCATCATTCTGGTCTTTAATGAATAGAGTCCAGAACTTCAGAATCTTGAAGTTCGAATTGGTGCGGATAACCTTTTCGAGGTTGTCTAATGAAACGATACCTGCTCCAATCTTGGTATATAATTCGTCTTTATTTGAACTGTCGTAAGATTCTATTAATTTGCGTATTACACGGTTGTTGGGTGTGATGCCCAATGCTGCCAATCGCTCATCCAGCATCTGCATACCGCGTTGCATATTGTGTTCCTGCTCGCGTTTGAGGAAGTTTTTGATGGCCTGCTTGGCCTTTGTTGTAAAGGCGTGTTCCAACCACTCGGCTTTTGGACGGGCCGACTCGGCTGTGATAATCTCCACCTGGTCACCACTATTCAGAGGTGTGGTGATAGGCATTATCTTGTGGTTGATTTTGGCTCCTATGGCCGAATTACCAATCTTGGTGTGGATGTCGTAAGCAAAATCGAGTGCCGTAGCACCATAAGGCAAGCGGCGTGACTCACCCTTCGGGGTGAAGACCGGTATCTCGGATGTATAAAGCGAGAGTTTGAAGTTGTCCAAAAAGTCCACCGCATTCTGCGTCGGGCTATCCAACGCCGTGCGAATCATCTTCAACCACTTGTCGAACTCGTCCTCGTCGTGCGAAATGGTGGCGTGCTTGTACTTCCAATGGGCAGCAAAGCCTCGCTCGGCAATCTCATCCATACGCTGGGTGCGAATCTGCACCTCTACCCACACTCCGTCGGGGCCCATCACTGTCGAGTGCAGAGCCTCATAACCGTTGGCTTTGGGCATACTAATCCAATCGCGTAGGCGGTCGGGCTTGGGAGTGTAAATATCTGTTATCGAAGAGTATATCTGCCAGCACTGAGTCTTCTCTGATGGGAAGTCCAATGGCTGGAAGACGATGCGGATGGCAAAAAGGTCGTAAATCTCCGAGAAAGGAATCTGCTTCTGAATCATCTTGGTCCAGATAGAATAGACGCTCTTTACTCGGCCTGTAATCTCGTATTTGATGCCGTTTTTGTCTAACGCCTCTATGATTGGGGCGTTGAATTTGCGGATATACTCCTCGCGGGCTGCCGAAGACTCCGATATTTGGCGATTAATCTCCTCGTACTCCTTCGGGAAACGGTATTTCATACAGAGATTCTCCAACTCGCTCTTGATGGCGTAAAGGCCTAAACGATAGGCCAATGGTGCGAATAGGTAGATTGTTTCGCCCGTAATCTTAATCTGCTTATTCTGCGGCATAGAACCCAGGGTTCGCATATTGTGCAGACGGTCTGCAATCTTTATCAGAATTACGCGAACATCGTCCGACAGCGTAAGCAATACCTTGCGAAAATATTCGGCCTGACGCGAGGTGTCGGCATTAAATACTCCCGACATCTTCGTCAGACCATCGACCATAGTGGCAATCTTGTGACCGAAGATATGTTCCATATCCTCTGTCGTATAGTCGGTATCCTCCACTACATCGTGTAGCAGTGAGGCTACAACCGACTTTACGCCCAACCCTATCTCGTCGACAACGATTTGGGCTACCGCAATAGGATGCAGGAAGTAAGGCTCGCCGGAGCGGCGCCTTACCCCCTGATGGGCCTCTTTAGCGAGGAAAAAGGCTCGTTTTATAAAATTCCAATCCTCCTCTCGCTTGCAAATCTTCTTACACGATTCGGCGAGTTTATCCCACGCTTGTTGAATGAGTATTTCATCCTCTGCAGTATAGTTCATAGGCTTTATTTTTGCGTTTTCATCGCTTCGCGCAACTTATCCTCAATCTCTTGGCGAAGTTCGTCGTTATTCTTCAAGAGTTCCTTAACGGCATCGCGGCCCTGTCCAATCTTCTGCTCTCCGTAAGAGAACCACGAACCAGCCTTGCGGATAATGCCGAAATCGACACCCAAATCAATAATCTCGCCGATTTTTGAGATGCCCTCGCCGAACATAATATCGAACTCGGCGCGTTTGAATGGAGGCGCTACCTTGTTCTTTACGACCTTAACCTTGGTGCGTGTACCCAACTGCTCCTCACCATCCTTGATAACCGATGCACGGCGGATGACGATACGTACGCTGGCGTAGAACTTAAGTGCGTTACCACCTGTAGTAGTCTCGGGGTTACCATAAACAACGCCAATCTTATCGCGCAACTGGTTGATGAAAATACAAACGGTCTTTGTCTTTGAGATGCTGGCAGTTAGTTTACGCAAGGCTTGTGACATCAATCGAGCCTGGAGTCCCATCTTCGAGTCGCCCATCTCGCCCTCAATCTCCGCTTTTGGAGTAAGAGCCGCTACAGAGTCGATTACGATGATGTCGATAGCGCTTGAACGGATGAGTGAGTCGGCAATCTCCAATGCCTGCTCGCCGTTGTCGGGCTGCGAAATCAAAAGATTATCGACATCAACACCCAACTTTTGGGCATAGAACGAGTCGAATGCGTGCTCTGCATCGATAAAGGCTGCAATGCCGCCCGCCTTCTGTGCCTCGGCGATGGCGTGGATAGCCAACGTAGTCTTACCTGATGACTCTGGGCCAAAAATCTCGATTACACGACCCTTGGGGTAACCTCCTACTCCCAATGCCATATCCAATGTGACAGAGCCTGAGGGAATTACGGGTACGTTGGTCACGGCCTCACTGCTCATACGCATAATAGAGCCCTTGCCGAAGTCCTTCTCGATTTTATCCATAACCGCGTTCAAAACCTTTAGTTTCTCGGCGTTTACTTGTACTTTTTCTGTTGCCATAGTTTTATTTTTTTTACTTTTTATCCAATTCGTTTACTATTTGCTGATAATGTTCAGCGGTCTTTACTTTGTTGAAAATGTGGGTTATACGTCCCTCCTCATCGAGTAGGAATGTGGTGCGCACTACGCCCATATATTTGCGTCCGTACATCGATTTCTCTTTCCACACGTCAAATGCTTCGCAGATGGAGTGGTCGGTATCGGCCAACAGTGTGAAGTTGAGTTCGTGTTTGGCACAGAAGTTCTGGTGCGAGCGTTCGCTGTCGGGACTTACACCAATGATGCGATAACCTCTTGCGGCAAGTTCGGCCTTGCCATCGCGCAGACTCTTGGCTTCGAGTGTGCATCCCGAAGTGTTATCCTTCGGATAGAAATAGAGCACCGTGCGAGAACCTTTCAAATCGGCCAGCGTTAGAGTCTCACCATCTTGTGTATGTCCTGTAAAATCGGGGGCCATATCCCCTACTTTCAATTCTGCCATATTCCTTAATCGATAATAAAGGGTTATAATCATCCAAAGTTATGAATTTTTCCGCAAAGAATCGTGCCGTAAGGCCGATTTTTTTCTTTTGTGAGACTAATTTTTTGCGATTTTTATTCGCTGATACTATCTTTTGCCGAAAAACGATAGCCTACTTTTTAGATTAGTCCCACATCATTACGGTCTGTACCTGCTCGTTGAACTCCTCTTGTGAGGTGTTTAGTCGTCGGTAGCAGGCCGGGCAGCGTATAGGAGATTCGGTCTCGACATAACTCTCGCATCCTACGCAACGGGGCATCATACCCATTGACTCGTCTTGGCTGTAGTTGAACTCCGTACCGCAGTGGCGGCATTTGATTTGATAAGCGATTCCCATAGTTGTAAAGTTTTAATTGGTTTATTTCTATTAGCGTTGTTGTCCTGTCATCATACAGAATACCTCTGCCGTTATTCCGATGATTGCTAAAATTGCGAATAACATAATGCGTTTGGTTTTAGTTGGTTACACCTCTTGTTCGCTAGAAATAATGTTGTATATTCCTGCTGTCAATCCTACAAATACTAAAGTTGCAAATAACATAATCTTATCGGTTTTTAATGTTTCACAGTGCAAATGTATTGCGGGTTTGTGTCAATTTGTGAC
>JAZOVT010000096.1:0-18490 GCA_045658845.1 Alistipes sp. | reverse complement strand
TCGTGTATATCTTTAGAAATGCCATCTACTTGAGGCATACCAAATGTTAACTCGATTTTTATTGGAGTTAATTTACTTTCGCTAATTTTCTTAATATGCCAAGATGCCATATTGTGACTTGCATATCCAGATATAATAATGAGTTTGTCGGCTTGTAAATCCTTAATCGGCATAAGGAGTGTGTTTTCTACAAGCAAGTCATTGTACCAAGTTTTCGTTTTATTCATATATGTTTGGAGAAATATATTCGTAATCTATATTAGCAAAACTCTTTAGTATAGCCTCAAATATAATCTGTGCTCCATTGCAAGGTACAGCCATTCCTATCTGTTTCCTTACGCTTTCTTTACTTCCAATAAAAATATAGTCATCGGGAAATGTTTGGAGTCTTGCTCGTTCTCTATTTGTTAAGGCGCGATTTTCCTCCCAATGATATATGTGAGTACCACCCCCTCCACTTCCTGTTACAGTATAAGCAGGCTTGTTAGGGTCTAGCCGTTTATATATTTGACTAATTTGAGCCCCTTTAACATTTAGTCTTAAGTGTTCTGGTAGATTTGCCGTAAATGCATTTTGTCCAGGCTGTATATGTTTTAATCTTTCAATAACGATTGGGGACTGTTTAGTTAATTCGTTATTTGGTGCATCTGTTGGTATAGGAGGATTTTCAATAGCGAACTTACAAGTATTATTAATATCCAAATATGGTTTTGGAGATGGGACTTGAAAGGTGACGTTTAAGTCATTTCTTATGCCAACAATAATTATGCGATGGCGAGCCTGAGGAATTCCATATTCCTCAAATTTGTACAAATGCGGAGTGATGTTATATCCAGCATCCCTTAACTCTCGTAAGATTTTTGCAAAAGCATTTCCATCATTAGCATTTTTTAAGCCTCCTACATTTTCAGCAAGAAACCATTGGGGCTGGAATAATTTAAGCGCCTTTACTCCATATGAATATAAAGGTCCATATACTCCATTCATTCCCTTTTGCTCTCCAACTATACTATAATCATTACAAGGAAATCCAAAGGCTAAAGCATCAATAGGAGTTAGTTTAGTCATATCAAGTTTGCGAACATCTTCGTGTATGACTGAATTTGGATTCGTAGGGCATATGTTTTTTCTATATGTATCACAAGTGTTAGAGTCGTAATCATTAGCCCACTCGTGAACTATGCGATAATCGAGAGTGTCGATTATCGCATTTTTTGCACCAAGGGCTATACCACCAGGTCCACAAAAGAGTTCTCCAAGTCTAAAAATCATCGTCTAATATTTTTATAATTGCAAAAATACAAAATTTATTATTTATTTAGAGTATTATCTTTAATTTCAATGCAAAAATATATTTTGATTTTGACAATTAATGACACATAGGCGTAAATTGCAAAAAAAAGGCACCTCTTGCGAAGTGCCTTTTTTATTAAACGAAAAGTTTAATAAAAATTATTTCTCAGCGAAGTATGTCTTGATGTCAGCCTCCTCAAGAATGTTCTGTGTCTTGAAGATGTAAGCACCAGTCTTCTCCGATTTCACCATCTTAATGCACTTGGTGTACTTCTTTGCAGTACCCGTCTTAAGGGTTGCAACTACTTTCTTTGCCATAATTTACACAAAAATTACTTAATTTCACGATGTACTGTAACCTTCTTCAAGTAAGGATTGTACTTCTTACGCTCCAAACGATCGGGTGTGTTCTTCTTGTTCTTGGTAGTGATGTAACGTGACATACCTGCAACGCCACTCTCCTTCTGCTCGGTGCACTCCAAAATCACCTGCACTCTGTTACCTTTCTTTGCCATTTGTCCTTAACTTTTTTAGTAAACCTTCTTAGGTGCAGCAGCCTCCTTAAGAGCGGCAGCCAAGCCCTTCTTGTTAATAGTTTTCATACCGGCAGTTGTTACTTTCAAAGTAAACCAACGGCCCTCCTCCTCTGACCAGAAACGCTTTGTCTTCAAGTTAGTGTTGAACTTGCGCTTGGTCTTGCGGTTTGAGTGAGAAACATTGTTACCCACTACAGCAGTTTTACCTGTAATTTCGCAAACTCTCATTGTTTTGTTAATTTTAGTTTATATCCCCTCACAATAAGGGTGCGCAAAGATACGCAAAATAAATTCAAAATTCAAAATATTTTAATTACTTTTCCTTGTATCGAGCCAACTTTATCGAAAAATAGGGTTGTGCGACCTCGGCCGCACAACCTTACTATCTTTTGTTGCGTTCTTTTGCAAGGCTACTCGCCTTTGATGACTTTTACGCCCTTTGGTGCTTTAATCTCCGACTTAATCTTGCCGTCGGCGCCCTTCTTGTGCGAGATTGTGATGTCGCCATAGGGTGTGGGGAAACTACCCTCGGCCCACTCCAAATTACCCAAATGGGGTGTGATTTTCACCACCTTGCAAGCAGGCTCTACGACCTCTACGCCCAATACGTTCTGAATCAACCACGATGTAGGACCTGATGCCCAGCCGTGACACAGACTATGACGGAAACCTTCGTAGCAGTATGCTCCGAAGTCGCCGTGAATGTCCTTCTTGCCTTCGGGAACAAGAGCATCGATAGGTGCAGCGTTAGGAATCCAATCGGTGTGGAAATCCTCCCAGAATGAAGTTGCTCCGAGGTCAATCATTGCGCCCCAGAAGTCGCGAATAACCTGCATAGCACCCTCATAGTCGCCCGCTTTGGCCATCGCCTGCAACATATAATATCCGTAGAATGTCGAGAATCCGCGAGCACCCTCTACGGTCAGCACTTTGTCGTTGGCCTCTTTAGCGTCGATAATGCCCGCCAAAGCCATCAATGCTGCGCCCTGCTTGCTGCCTGGTGCTGTGGGATGCTGTGCCTCCTTGAAATATTGCTCTACAACGGCAGGAGCGGCGGCAACCATCTTGTCGTAACACTCCTTGCAACGTGCAGCCATCTGCTCCTCGCCCAAATAGTTACATAGCTCCTCACCCGACTTCATAGCCCACATCATCAAAGCCTGCGTACCGGCGCGCATAGCGGGCTGATTGGCATTCGAAGGCCAGTCGAGGAATCCTCCACCGCTGGTCTCAAAGCCCTTGTCATCAACCTTTGTGAGGAGTAGGTCGAGTAGTTGAACGAGGTATTCACGCTGGTTCTGCAGATACTCCTCATCGCCGTGATAGTAGAACCAATCACGCTGATTAATCACCCACCATATAGAATAGGTGTACATTCCGTTCATCCAATTTGGTAGCGGGGTAGTATCCTTCACCAAGTCGAGACTCTTTGGTACAACGTCATTGTAACCGAAAACGTGGCTTACGGTTGTAATCTCGGGGTGGAGGTCGCCCATCCATACCAAGCGGTCACGCTTGATACCGTCCCACAAGTAGTCCTGCATATTGAGATGTACCGTGCGTGCTCCTACCTGCCAAATCTGGTTCAGACGCTCGTCGTTACACTTGAATGAGCCGCGATAGGGAATATCGCGCATAACAGAAATAGCGCGAATCTCTTTGATGTGCAAATCACGATTATCGTCCAAAAGGTCGATACGTACGAAACGGAAACCTGAGTTACCCATCTCCTTAAGACCGAGCCAAGGCAGTGTAGTCTCGAAATCGCGTATTGCGTGGTCGTTTGTTGCTCCGTTTTTGCCGTCAATCTCGCACATAGCCTCGCTTGCCGACTCGCCGAAACGCACACGGATGCGTACGGGAGTGTGGTCGCCAGGCATACCTGTTACAATTTGCAAACCGCCGTGCAACTCCTTGCCGAAGTCGAGCAGGATGGCAGGATGCTCCTTCTCGGTGCTCTTTACAACGCAGATGTGGCTATTGGTAAGGTCTGCCTGTCCATTGCCTTCGCGCAACAGATAGTCGATGTTTGAAATCAACTCTCCGTGTTGTGTCCAAAGAATCTTGACGGGCGATATGTATTCGCGCTCAAGTTCGCCCGAATACTCATTCTCGTTTGCCGTAGGCTCATCTGTTGGAATGCGGTCTATGGCGTTCAATACAAGTGCGCCTACAATTACAATAATAATTGCCAAAAAAAGTTTCTTCATTTTCGGTTGTTTTATTTGTTAGTATTATTCTTTAGTTCTTTGTATAGCATTTCGATAGCATAGGCAGTAGCGCGGTTTATTATCTGACCTCGGTCGGTGCCGCAATTACGCAACGCAGTGATAGTGTGCGTGGGTGTTGCGACGGCCATCCATACCGTTCCTATGGGCTTCTCTTTTGTGCCGCCCGTTGGTCCCGCTATGCCCGTAGTTGCTATGGCGTAGTCGCTACCCGTTGCACGGCGTGCACCTTCGGCCATCTGTTGTGCAACACTTTCGCTCACAGCGCCATAACGTTCTATATCTTCAGCATTGACACCTAATATGCCGATTTTTACCTCGTTGGCGTATGCTATTACGCCTCCGTTGAAGTATGCCGATGCTCCAGCCATAGCCGTAAAACGTGAGGCAATAGCACCTCCCGTGCAACTCTCGGCCGTAGCGAGTGTCTGTTTGCGTTGCGTGAGTAGGTCGTGAACGAGCGCCTGCATCGAGGCATCCTCAAACCCTACGATATGTTGAGGAATAATGTCGTTAAGTTGGGCAAAAAGATTTTCAATTTCGGCTTTTACCGCCGCCTCATCTGTAATGTTGTATGCCGAAAGGCGTAAGCGTACGATATTAGGAGCCGGCAGATAGGCCAATTTTATATGCGATGGCAATGCATCTTCCCAATTGGCAATTCTTTCTGCCAACATCGATTCGGGTAATCCTGCCGTAATCATCGTGCGGTGAATGTTGGCATTGAGTGAGAAGTGCGCCTTCAGGCGTGGCATAACCTCATCCTCCATCAAATGCTCCATCTCGAACGGTACGCCAGGTAACGATATGGTCACTCTGTGCTCTGCATCCTCAAACCACATACCTGGTGCTGTGCCGTGATGATTAAATAGTACGGTACACTTTTCGGGCACGACGGCTTGCGAATGGTTTAGTTCATTATAGACAATCCCTCTGGCCTCGAGCATCGTTTGAACGTGGCGAGCAACTGCCTCGTCCTCTCTAAAACCCGATGAGAAGAACTTGGCCAACGTGTATTTTGTAATGTCATCCTTTGTGGGGCCCAAGCCGCCTGTGATGATGACTACCTGCGTCGAGTCCAACGCACGTTGGAGAGTCTGCTCAATCTGCTCGGCATCATCACCGATTGAAATCTTCTCGGCTACGGTTATGCCTGCTCGGTTGAGGTGTTTTGCTATGCTTACCGAGTTGGTATCGACGATTTGTCCTATCAATATCTCGTCGCCTATGGTAATTATGGTTGCTTTAATCATTTTAATTAATCTCTTCTGTCGTCTCTTCTGTTGTTGAGCCTGTTGGTTGAGCCTGAGTTGTCGGCTCGGCGACTGTTGCAGGGGTTAATTCCGCTTTGCGTATGCGCTCGTTCAACCCCAATTGCATATTGCGCAATGAGTCGCCACCTCCATAAATAAATTCGCTGCAAATCTGTACCAATGTAGCACCTGCATCTAACATCGCTTTGGCATCATCGGGCGAGGTTATACCACCGCAACCTATGATGGGGTATGTCCCTTTCGAACGCTCGTAAATGCGTTCTATCACCTGCAAAGTTCTGTCTCGTAATGGTTTGCCACATAATGCACCTTCCGTGCGACCTATCGCGTGTATTGCCGATGTCGAATTTTCCAATCCGTGACGACCTATTGTACCACCGCAGGCTACTATGCCATCGAGCGGAGTATCGAGCATTATGTCGGTCATCACATCTATCTGCTCGTCGCTTAAATCGGGCGATATTTTCAACAATATGGGCCTATACTGATTCTGTCCACGACGGAACTCAAATAGCGGTGTGAGAATAGCATTTATTTCATCTTTGTCGTAGGGTACATAACACTCCGAAGAAGAGTTGTCAGCAATATTTATAGTAAAGTAGTCTGCGTATTGGTATAGCGGCCTAAATAGTCGTAGATACTCCATCGGAGCATCTGCAGCCGATGTGAGTTCGCTCTTTACTATGTTGCATCCGATAATAATGTTGCTTTGTCGGTGTTTAATGTTCTCAATAACCTGCTCCACACCGTCACTATCGGTTATGCCCCTATGTATAAGCGCACGGTCGTTCGGAAATTCGTATATGGCGGGTGAGGTTGTGTTACGTTGCTCTCGTGATGTGATAGAGCCTACCTCTAAAAAGCCAAAGCCCGTAGCCGCAATCGATTCAATCATATCGCCATTACGGTCAAAACCTGCTGCAAGGCCTATGGGTGATGAGAACTTCATACCGAAGACCTCTCTTTCAAGATGCGGTGCATTAACGGCATACATCTTTTTGACCATATATCTTAATACGGCATTGCGCGAAGCCATACGCCACTTCCATCGAATATATTTCAGCCTGAAATCGGCGCTGGAAAGATACCTAAATGGCTCTATAATATGTCTGATTATGTTGAACATACTTTATCTCTGCAAAATTGAATGTCAATCTATTGTGGCAGTCTAATCAATAAATAGGGTAGTGCTTTAGTGCAACTACTCTATCTCGTATATCGTAGCCTCTGTTTCGTGATATAACTCCTCTAATTGCTTCTTGAAACTCTTGTCGAAATTGAATCCTTGGGTATTGTATCCCATTGCTATGCCAAGTCCGCCTTTGCGCTGGATATATACATTACGCTCCAAACGTGGCAACCAACTCTTGTCGCCAGCGTCGATATTGAGCAGATATTCGGTACAGCAATCTATAATGTTGTCGCGAATGATGAAATTGGTTGCAGGGTTGTGGTGTCCCCACGATTTAATCTGTGCAGGCGTATCCTTGTCGGGACGTTGTTTACCCCAACCTTCCCCGGCACGGCGAAGGATGTTGTTGCACATCAATATATTCTCCATCATATGCTTTGCCTCCTCTACACGCGGTCTGCCCAAGAAATACTCTAAAGAAAAGACACAATCCTCGACTAAGTTGTTCGAATATGTGACATTTTCCATTCGGATTGTCTCGTTGCCATCGCCCTGGTGCTGGTGTGTGATAGCGGCATCATATACCTGATAGATGTAGCAGTTGTCAACATAGAAGTATTTGCAACCACCATATATCTCAATTGCATTACCATATCGTGTGGGGTGGTTTCTGCCGAATATATCCTCTGCCTGTATCGAGCCACCTATCCAGCCCAATTCGCAGTTTGTGACTGTAAGGCTATCTATTGTGCCGAATCCTATACCGTGAGAGCCACAATATTTTAGGCATAGATTATCAACTACAATATTGCCACTTCCCTTGATGATATGGCCTTTGGTGAGTAACTCTATCGAGTTGAAACGCTTGGCAGGATTGCCCTTCTCGGAGTATAGATATACACGCTTGGTGCCACGATAGTCGTGATAGAAGTCCAAATCGCGTTTAAGGTCGCGATAGTCAGCAAATGGCTCGTTGGTATCAATGTGCAATGTTGAGCCATCAGCCTGATTTACCTTCATCACTTTGAACGCACAGCCCTCGCCGTGATTAAATACCAATGTGCCGATGTCATCGGGCAACTCTTGGTCGTAAACATAGACATTCTTAGCCTCTGTCTCACGCCATACGCCCATTTTCGCAGCATCGTAAGGTGAACCATAGATTGTAGGTTTTGGGCCTTTGCCATAAGCCGAATATGTTACGCCATAGCAACTTGTGATATGACCGCGCCATAAATCACCACGCTTGAAGAGTACGGCATCACCAGCCTTGAGCGGTAGCGAATTAACCTTGTCGATACTCTTTATAGGTGTCGCAGGCGAGAGTCCATCGTTCTGGTCGTTACCGTCTTGGGCTACATAATATTTTGTACCTCTAACCTCAATATTGGTTTTGGTATTGCGAATGCTCTCTCTCTTCTTATCGGTTTTGCGGTCAAGCAACTTCATATATTTCTTGACATTAACCTCTTTGCCTGTAGCAATTTCAGAGTGCATAGTTGCTCCGAAAAGCAATACGA
This sequence comes from Alistipes sp., assembly GCA_045658845.1. Classification (GTDB taxonomy): domain Bacteria; phylum Bacteroidota; class Bacteroidia; order Bacteroidales; family Rikenellaceae; genus Alistipes. Next base: position 10,507 of record JAZOVT010000096.1, on the reverse strand, counting down.
TACTTGCAAAGAATGCAAGATAGGATGTAGATGTGTTCTTGAAAAATCGCTGTTTCATAATTCTTATATTTAACAAATTCCCACACAAAGATATAAAAAACAAAATGCGAAACGATAAAAAGGCAATAATTTCTGCATATCGAAGGGTATAAAAATTGATTTTCACTAATAAATATCCTATCTTTGTAGATAGGAATTGGCGAAAATTAAATAAAATAGATATGACCAAAAAGTGTTTTAACGACGAGAATTTCTTGTTGCAGAGTTCGGCTGCCGAGCATTTGTATCACGACCACGCGGCAAAAATGCCTATTATAGACTATCACTGCCACCTCAATCCCGAGTATGTGGCATCGGACCACCGTTTTCGTAGCCTTGCCGAGATTTGGTTGGATGGCGACCATTATAAGTGGCGTGCTATGCGTACAAACGGCGTAGCCGAGCGTTATTGTACGGGAGATGCGTCGGATTGGGAGAAATTTGAGAAGTGGGCCGAGACTGTGCCCTATACGATGCGCAATCCGCTATATCATTGGACTCATCTCGAACTTAAAACAGCATTTGGTGTTGATAAGTTGCTCAATCCCTCATCTGCTCGCGAGATATACGACCACTGTTCGGCTCTGTTGCAGCAACCCGAGTATTCGGCCCGTGGCTTGATGCGCCGATATAATGTAGAAGTTGTGTGTACGACGGATGACCCGATAGACTCGTTGGAGCATCATATTAAGTGTCGTGAGGATGGCTTTGAGTGTAAGGTGTTGCCGACGTGGCGCCCCGATAAGGCTATGGCGGTAGAGTCTCCGTCGGCATTTAAGGCATATATTGACCGCTTGGCCGAGGTGTCGGGCGTAGAGATTCGCTCATTCCAAACCCTGCTCGACGCTTTGCAGGTGCGTCATCGTTTCTTTGAGAGCGTTGGTTGTCGTTTGAGCGACCACGGAATAGAGGAGTTCTATGCCGAGGATTATACCACATCGGAAATTGAGACAATCTTTGCAAAGGTATATGGCGGAGAGGAGTTGTCGGATACGGAGATTCGTAAATATAAGAGCGCGATGCTGGTTGAGTTCGGTGTTATGGATTATGAGTCGGGCTGGACACAGCAGTTCCACTTTGGTCCTATCCGCAACAACAATAGCCGTATGATGGCCGCCATAGGTGTTGATACAGGTTTTGATTCTATGGGTGATTTGAATCAGGCAAAGAGTATGGCCAAATATCTTGACCGTTTGGATGTACAAGGCAAACTTACGAAGACAATCCTATATAATATCAATCCTCGTGATAACGAGATGGTTGCAACGATGATTGGTAACTTCCAGGATGGCGTTACTCCGGGTAAGATTCAGTTTGGCTCGGGCTGGTGGTTCCTCGACCAAAAGGATGGTATGGAGCGTCAGATGAATACGCTCTCATTGCTGGGCTTGTTGAGCCGTTTCGTGGGTATGCTTACCGACTCGCGCAGTTTCTTGAGTTATCCTCGTCACGAATATTTCCGTCGTACGTTGTGTAACCTCATAGGTAACGATATTGAGCAGGGTTTGTTGCCCGCAAGCGAGATGGAGTTCTTGGGTCAGATGGTCGAAAACATCAGTTACAACAACGCCAAGGCCTACTTTAATTTTTAGAGCAAACGAAATAGATAATAATGAAATAGTAGAAAACCTTATCAAAATTACGCATAAATGAAAACAAACTATGAAGTGCGCTATGCCGCACACCCCGAAGATGCTAAATCGTATGATACAGCGCGTTTGCGTCGTGATTTCCTTATAGAGAGAGTATTTGCTGCCGATGAAGTGAATATGGTCTATTCGATGTATGACCGTATGATTGTAGGTGGTGCGATGCCCGTTTCGGAATCCCTTAAGTTGGAGGCTATCGACCCCGTAAAGGCACCCTATTTCTTGACCCGTCGTGAGTTGGGTATTTTCAACGTAGGCGGTGCTGGTGTCGTTAAGGTTGGCGATAAGTGCTTTGACCTCGATTATAAGGAGGCGTTGTATGTTGGCTCGGGCGAGCGTGATGTCGTGTTTGAGAGCAAGGATGCTGCAAACCCTGCCAAGTTCTATTTTAATTCGACGACGGCACACCGCAACTATCCCGATAAAAAGGTGACCAAAGCCGATGCAATAGTTGCCCAGATGGGCTCGTTGGAGGGCTCTAATGACCGTAATATTAATAAGATGTTGGTTAGTCAGGTGCTGCCTACTTGCCAACTGCAGATGGGTATGACCGAACTTCAGACGGGTAGTGTATGGAATACTATGCCCGCCCACGTTCATTCACGCCGTATGGAGGCATATTTCTATTTCGAAGTGCCAGAGGGCGATGCTGTATGCCACTTTATGGGCCAACCCGACGAGACTCGTCATATATGGATGCGAGGTAATCAGGCTGTCCTTTCGCCTGAGTGGTCAATCCATAGCGCTGCGGCTACGCATAACTATACCTTTATTTGGGGTATGGGTGGCGAGAACCTCGATTATGGCGACCAGGATTTTTCGGCTATTACCGACCTAAAGTAACGGCGTATGAATACGATGAATTGCTTTTCATTGCAGGGTAAGGTGGCGCTCGTAACGGGTGCAGCCTATGGTATAGGCTTTGCCATCGCCGAGGCATTGGCCGAGGCAGGTGCGAAGATTGCTTTCAACTGCCGTCGTCAGGAGCATCTGGATGAGGCTTTGGCGGCTTACAAGGCTAAAGGAATAGATGCTCGTGGTTATATCTGCGATGTGACTGATGAGAAGGCAGTAGGGCGTATGGTCGCAGATATTGCGTCAGAGTTGGGCGCGGTCGATATTTTGGTGAACAACGCTGGTATCATCAAACGAATACCTATGCACGAGATGTCGGTTGAGGAGTTTCGTGAAGTGATTGATATCGACCTTACGGCGGCATTTATTATGGCCAAGGCGGTTATACCCTCGATGATTGAACGAGGTGGCGGTAAGATTATCAACATCTGTTCGATGATGTCGGAGTTGGGCCGTGAGACAGTCTCAGCCTATGCTTCAGCCAAGGGAGGGTTGAAGATGCTGACACGCAACATTGCATCGGAGTATGGTGAATATAATATCCAATGTAACGGTATAGGACCCGGATATATCGCTACTCCTCAAACAGCGCCGTTGCGTGAGCGTGATGCCGAGGGTCGTCGTCATCCTTTCGATTCATTTATAGTATCGAAAACGCCTGCGGCACGTTGGGGTACACCCGAAGACTTGAAGGGCCCAGCAGTATTCCTTGCCTCGTCGGCATCAGATTTTGTAAATGGTCATATTCTCTATGTCGATGGCGGAATATTGGCATATATAGGTAAGCAACCCAAATAAACCCAAGTAATGATGAAGAACCTACTATTTATTTTTGCTACATACCTTTGTAGTTGCGCCGCTTTAAGAGGTGCTGTCTATGTTGAAGTATCTAATTCTTCGGATTTTGCACGTCAGGGCGAGGTCGTCGAGGTTAAGTGGAGCGATGTTCGGCAATGTGCAGCACTGCCCGATAATGTAGTTGTTTACAATGATGAGGGTGTGGAGATTCCATCGCAACTAATATTCGGAGAAGATGGCAACCTGTTGTCTATTCTGTTTCAGGCCGATGTCGAGGCCAATGCCACTGCGCAGTATAAGATTTCCCGAGGCAAACCACAGGCGTATGAGCCCAAGGTGTATGGTCGTTATGTGCCAGAGCGTATGGACGACTATGCGTGGGAGAACAATCTAACGGCTTATCGTATCTATGGTCCATCGCTTAAAGACCCTCTTACGCAGGGTGTCGATGTGTGGGTTAAAAATACGCAAAAACTTATTATAAACGAGTGGTTTGCAAAGAATGACTATCATCATAACTATGGCGAGGGTATGGATTGCTATAAGGTAGGTAATACGCTCGGAGGTGGTGCATTGGCTATCGTGGATGGCGAGAAACTACATCTTTCGGGTAATTATCTCACGCAACGATGCACGATGAATGGCCCTCTGCGTACATCGGCAGAGTTTGAATATGCCGTGCAGGAGGTAGGCGGTAAGAACGTTTCGATGCACCGCACGATAACGCTCGATGCCGATAGCCGTTTCACGCGTCAGGAGTATGTGTTCGACGGCTTCGATGGTGAAATAGAAGTTGCTGCTGGAGTTGTGTTGCACGATGTTAAGGCCCGCACCGATGGTGATAATTTTGTTGCCATAACGGAGGCTACATCTGATACAAAGGACCCTGTGCGTGACGGAAATATCTCGTTGGCTGTTGTGTTGGAAGGCGGTAATGCGAGTGCCGATGTTGACGCTCACGCAGTCGTTACGCGCCGAGTAAAAGCGGGTGATAAGATTGTTATGCTTAATGGCTCTGGCTGGAGTCAGGGTGGTATTGCAAACCACGCAGAGTGGCAGACGCAAGTGGCCCGTGCTGCGGAAAGCCTTGCTCAACCATTGAGTGTAGTGGTGAAGAAGTAGAATTGCACTATACATACAAAAATCCCTGCGTCATAACTATTTAACGCAGGGATTTTTATTCGTATAACACCAATGAGTGTTGCGGTTTAGAAGTTTAGAGTCTTTTGGTCTCCGCTGAATGAACTTATTGTTGCTGTTGCATCTGTGAAGTAGTAAACGGCAATATTGTCATCATTCTCATTGTACATACTGCGTAAGTTGGGGTGAGCATCCAAAACAGCCTTCTTTGCCTCTACACGCTCATCCTCGACCATCGTAGCCGCTACGCGAATCCACTCGTTGTTGCCTTGCGCGCAAATCTCTACCTTAGGGTTCTGTGCCAACTGCTTTGCAACACGCTTAACGTGGCCTGTGATAATATACATCTTGCCCTCAAAAATATGTAATGCACCAAAAGGTCTTACGCGAGGCTGGTCGCCATCCATCGTAGCGATGTAGAATACGCCCTTCTTCTGTATAAAATCGAAAACCTCTTGCTGTGCATCAGCGTTGGGTGAAGTGTACTCCGCGTGATTTTTGGGAGTGGCGCTCTGCTCTGTGGCAGGTGCTGATTGCTCTGTATTGTTTGCTGTTTGAGGCGAGCAAGCCATAAATGCAATGGCTACCATTGCGCTAAAAAGTAAATGTCTCATATTGAATATCGTATTAGTTAATATCTGTCGCAAATATACTTAAAAAAGTGATACCTACAACTCTTTGGGTCAATGTGTTGATACAGATGATAAAAAAAGATGCAGGTCACTTTCCGTAGGCCTGCATCTTTCTGAAATATGGTTGTGAATTAGTTTTCGCTCTTTCCTGATTCCATATCCTTCAAAGCCTCGCGAATCTTGTCGCACACACGGCTCTGGATATTACGCTCCATAGTGCATATAAGGCTACAAATAGCCTTTGCCGATGAGCCACCGTGACCAATCATTACGGGTGCATTAATTCCTATTACAATCGTACCGCCAACGCTCTCGTAATTCATCGAATTCCAGAAGTTCTGGTGATAATACAACTTCTCGCAAATAGGCTCCAAGATGGGGCGGAGCAAGTTGAGCAACCAAGGCTTGAATGGCGTCAAACGTGTGTTGATACGGTAGAGTGCCTCAGCCATCTTCAAAACTACGTTACCAACAAATCCATCGGCAACAACCACGTCGCAGGTCTTACCCGTAAAGATATACGATGACTCGACGTTACCTACGAAGTTGATACCCTTCTGCTCCTTGAGCATATCGTATGTTGCTTTGGCCTGGGCATTACCTTTACCCTCCTCTTCGCCAATATTAAGTAGCGCTACACGAGGATTCTTAATCTTCAACACAGCCTCGGCGAAGATTGAGCCCAAAAGACCATATTGAGTCAATACCTCAGGCTTTGCATCTACGTTAAGACCAACGTCAAGCAACAGACCTCGGCGATTCTTAACAATGGGGATGAAAGTAGAGATAACGGGGCGGATAACGCCCTCGATAGGCTTGATTACCTGCATACAACCCACCATCATTGCTCCTGTAGAACCTGCGCTGGCGAAACCATCGATTTTACCCTCGGCCAAATAGTTGAAACCTACGGTCATACTCGAATCCTTCTTTGCGATGAATGCCTTAGCGGGGTGGTCACCCATTTCGATAACCTCTGTTGTAGGAACTATATCGAATTTATCGGCTGAACACTTATGTTTTGCTAAAAGTGATTTGATGCGTTTCTCATCACCAAACAGGACTATGCGACTATCGGGGCCTATCTTCTTGAGTGCCATAACAGCACCCTCAACGGCTACCTCTGGCGCAAAGTCGCCACCCATAGCATCTATACCAATCTTTATCATAAATTTAATTATTTTAATTGTATTTTACATTTTATTTAATCCGAGATTAATAAAATGCAATACCTGCTAATGTGTGACGTGACTAATAAGATGGGCAGAAATTTATTCCACGTCACTCAAAAAGTAAAAAGAGAGAGAGCGCCGTTGTCGGTGCGCTCTCTCGGTAGGTGTCAAACGCTACTCGGCCTTCTTCTCGATAGCCAACTTGCCACGGTAGAAACCGCACTCGGGGCATACACGGTGGTAAAGTACCGCTGCGCCACAGTTTGAGCAAGTAACAACTGTAGGAACTACAGCCTTGTAGTGAGTTCTTCTCTTGTCACGTCGTGTAGACGAAACTTTGTGTTTAGGATGTGCCATTTTACAATATAAATTTTAAGTTATCGTTTTGTTCTATAGTATTGTTCTATTCGTTAGCCTCCTCCATTTGAGCCTTCAATGCTGCCAACTTATTGAAGTCACCCTCGTCTATGCCTCGCGGTGATTGTTGCTCGGCTTTGGCCTCAAGAGCCTCAAACTCGGCATTGCTAATCACACTAAATCGCGCCATCATATCGGGGTTGCATTCACCTTCGGGATGAACTCTCTGATAAGGCAACGAAAGAACTATGCTTTCATAAATATATTGTGTGAGGTCAATCTCCGTCTCCGCGGGATTTAACCACATAACCTCTCCGTCATATTCACCCTCTTCCTCCGATAGGCGGACAATCAAATGTCCCTCGAAATCTATGGGCACTTGGCATAAATCCAAGCATCGGTCACATTCGCAAGTAACCTCTCCTGAAATTACGACATCGAAATCCAATTGGCGCTCATTTTTGAGCATTGTGACCTCGACGTGGCAATCTCCACCGTGAATATCCTTACTTTCGTAGGCTGCAAATAGCGTATCGTCGACCTCGAAATCGAAGTCGTATGTGCTGTTTTTCAGCCCCTTATAGGCTATGGAATATCGTTTACCAACCTCCATATTGCAACAAATAGCGAGCAAAAGTACAAATTTTTCACAAATTCTGCAAATAATTGCTATTTTTGTAGTGCTCGAATGTGAGTTATTTTGTTTTTGTATTGAAAATTATGGATAAAAAGTTTACTATCTCGTTGCAAAGTCGTTATGCGGAGTTGTGGAGGTACAATATAGTTGTTATGTGTGGGTGTTTTGACAAGGCTGGTGAGCGCACCGATTTCTTGTCGAAAGAGAATTTTGTGGCTGCCGTCGGAAGCAACTTGACTGCCGCACCTGCGGGTATCGAGTCGCATAATAGATTGACGTTGACAACATCACCCTGTGATAGTATAGTGACTTATATCTATCTTATACCGCACTCCCTGCCTACGACACGAGATGTCGAGGAGTATGCTCCGTTTGATTTAGGAATTAAGGTGTCGGCAGGCGATAGTGTGATTTATGATACCGACCATAAAATCAACCAATGGTCAGGTTGCTCGATAGAGTTGAAACTCCCGCAAGCGAAATAACTTCGTGCGGGAGTTTTTGGTATAGTAAAGTTACTTATTTTCTTTTGTTTACGGGATAGTCAATAATCATCTTCAACATAGGGTCATCGACACCAAATGTGAAACCGCAATGACGGCTCTCGTTAGCAAGATTCCAAACGAATACGGCTCCTGCTCCCATACCCAAATAGATGTCAAACTTTTCGCGCATAGCCTCCACACGTCTTTGGCGCGATGTACGGCAATTATCGCCGCTATCAATGCCCGTTTCGCCAACTATTAATACCTTGTCTAACTCGTACATAGCCTTTAGGCAAGGCTCAAAGTGTGGCGATTCGATAGTATTAGAGTTCTGGTAGTCGTAGTCATATTCGTGGAGATTACCAACATCAATATGTGGTGAGTCGTGCATTGCCTTGTAGTTAGCGACACCGTCGTATGCCCAGCCTGCGAATGTGCCGCTCTCGACCAAATGGTTGGGGTCGTACTTCTTAATCGTAGCCGCTACCTCGTGCAGGAAGTCGCGTAGTGTAGCCCAATCGGCCTCGCCTGGCTCGTTGATAATCTCCCACATCGCTATGGCGGGCGAATCCTTATATTTGCTCACCATCTTTATGACGTGCGGCAGATATTGTTTGCGGAAACCATCTTTGTACCACTCAGGTTTTTTACCATTGCCATCACCATTGGCTGCACCGTCAAAATCGCCACAACCGCAACGTCCGTCGCCTAACGAAAGTAAGAGTTTTATACTGTGCTTCTCGGCCAACTCAACCAACTTGTCGGTCTTGTGGTTAAACGCAGGAGTTGCCCACGTTCGAACTATAGTATTCTTGGGCAGTGATGCAAAAAGGTTGTCGATTTGTTCATCGGTAAATAGTTCGTAGTCGTGTCCACATCCGCATAATTGGAATGAGTTGAACGATGCACATTGGTAGGGCTTGCCGTTGAGCATCAGTTGGCGACCATCGCGGTAAAGAAAATCCTTTTTGTATTTGGGTTTTGCTATTGTTGTTGCAACGTCAAAAACAAAAATAGTGGATAAAAGTATAGTTATAAATAAGTGAAGTCTGTATTTCATAGTAATTAGTTTTTATTTCATTTTGCGGCCTGGTGCGGGATAGCGTTTTGCAGCATCATCCAATACAAGCACGTAGTCCATAGCCTCGCCCTTCATCGGGGGAGTAAACGCCTTCGGCTGACCGTCGTTGGCAAATGAGCCAATCTTCTGTGCCTTGCCTGTGCGGGGGCAGTACCACCACGCAGTAATCTTTTCTGCCTTTAACATATCGGTCTTTACCGAAAACTCTCGGCCTGTCGGGGCGTAAACCATAGCGTATGAGCCAGCGGCATCCATCGTAGCGACAAAGCGGTAGCGACCTGCTCCTGGTACAGACGAATATACCTCGTCCTGCACGATAAACTCCTCGGCGGGAACTCTATCGAAATATGGACGCGAGAGCATTAGGTTTTTCAGATTTATGACTTGACTCGATGTCGGTCGTTCGATAGCCTGCTGCCAATTCATAATCTGTCCCTTGTGGGGAAGATATTCCTTGTTGTTATCATACATCGACCATACGGAGTGATGTCCATAGGTTACACCCGCCGAGCCGTAAAATACCGACCAATACAATCCTCGTCGAACATCCCACGATGTAGAGTAACCATCGTTATCGTTGTAGTCCATCGAACAATCATCATACAATGGCTCAATCTCCACTATGGGTTTGGCTGGGTTACGTCTAAAATCGTCAAGTATCAACGAATAACTATTGTAGCGTTGGTGGTGGCTGCTCTGGCGAGCATTGAACGACAACCATTCATCATTGTGAAACCATCGAGAAGATGTCGCCCATCCTGCAGGATGATAAGTAATCAGGCTATGCTTATCAACGCTGCGAATACCTTGTGCCATAGCGCGAATGATAGATTGCTTATAGTCATTGTCGGGATTGCGGTCTCCTCCCAAAATCCAAATTATATCGCAATCTTTGTAGCGCTCGGCAATCCAGCATCCATACTCGTAAGCATTTTGTGGATTGAAAATGGGTTGGTCATTGCTCCACCAATGCCCCCAAGTAGGCAATAAACCCATATACATTCCCTCAGTATTTGCCTTCTTGATAATATAATCGACGTTATCCCAATAGTCATTGTCTGCACCCTCCTTAATATCAGGTCGCGATGGATTATTATCTATAAGCGGTTTGTGTCCGTATGCATTGGGGCGGTTTACTCCATCAATTTCGGATAATGCTACAGCTTGAATGACGTTAAACCCATTTTTCGCTCTATTCTCAAGATACAAATCAGCCTCTTCGTGGTTGAGGTTATGGAACAACTCCCACGCTGTATCTCCCAAATAGAAGAACGGCTTGCCCTCTATGGTTTGTAGATAGTGGTTGTTGTCGGATATTTGCAGACGAGCAAGTCTCTGCGCCAAAGTATCTATTGGCGCAGAGAGTATAAGAAATGATATGCTAATAATTGATAAAAAACAATGACGTTTCATCTCTAATCAGTTTATTTCAGTTTGCTGCCTGGCTTCGGGTAGTGTTTTGCGGCATCATCCAAGACAAGCACATAGTCCATCGCCTCGCCCTTCATCGGGGGAGTAAATGCCTTCGGCTGACCGTCGTTGGCAAATGAGCCAATCTTCTGCGCCTTGCCTGTGCGGGGGCAGTACCACCACGCAGTAATCTTCTCGGCCTTCAACATATCGGTCTTTACGGAGAACTCTCTGCCGATAGGAGCATAGACC
>JAZOVT010000095.1:0-3678 GCA_045658845.1 Alistipes sp. | reverse complement strand
AAACCGCATAGAAGTTCCTTTTCTTGTTTGACGAATCTGCCGATAAGTCAAGGTGTGGGGCTCCGGAGTTCGCAATCGTCCAACGGTGCGCGCGGCACACCCCTCGCGGGGTTAAGGCCTGATTTTGAGAAACCGAGAGTTTACCCAATGTAAAAAGTGTTCAGTTTCGCAAAGCTATAAGGAAATCTATGCGGGTAGATTTTTATGTAAAGAACAACTATTGTCTATAACTTATTTGTTAGCAGAGTGTTTGTTACCTGCACTCTTTTTGCGTGGCGTTATGCGATTAAGATGCTTGTCCATCGTCTGTGACAACTTGTCCAACGCAGCCATATCGTCGCTATCCAACTCATTTTGGCGCATTAACGATATGTTGTTTATGCTAAACTGCAATGCTGTTATAGCCAAGCAATCCTTAATATCACAATTATCTCCAAAAGCCGTCTTCAGTTTGGCTATATTGGCATTAACCTGACGTTCTGCCAAGCGATATATCTCCTCCTTATCGCTGTCGATTGTCATTTGGTAGTTTTTCTTATCTACCTCAAGGCTTATCTTTTGCTTTGCCATATTCCAAACTAATTCTCTTGTGCTTTAGTCAGCAATGTTATGCACTTATCAACCTCCCGCAATAACAGATTGATTCGCGCACGCGACTTTGCCTTATCTGTCTTATTGCCACTCAAACCCTCGGCCAAGCGCAAACGCTGAACTTCAGCCTTCAACTCGCGGAGTTGCTCCTCCTGCTCACGCACTTGCGAGCGTAGAGCGTCTCGCTCCTCGCGTAGTTGATGGCACTGCTCCTCTAGATTCTCGTATTGCGAGATAATCCTTTCGGTCTGTGCTTCAATATGCTTTATGATGCTTTTGCAAGCCATCTTTTAGGGTCTAAACAATTTTTAACACTCAAAGGTAATAAAAAAATATTTTTTCAGCAAATTTTATTGCCTGCGATATGCTTTTTGTCAAATCTTATCGTTTGCTACATTTTGCTGAACGGGCGTCAACCACTTCGCCAAAGAGGTCGTAATCCTCGGCATCGGTGATAAGGACATCGTAGAAACAACCTCGGCGTAGGCGGCGTTTGTCGGCAGGAATAAGTATCTCTTGGTCTACCTCTGGTGAGTCGTACTGCGAGCGAGCAACGTAGTAGTTGCCTTGTCGTCCATCGACTATCACGCGCATCGTTTGCCCAACTCTCTTAAGGTTGTTCTCTAACGAAATCTGCTCCTGAATCTGCATTATACGAGCCGCACGACGCTCCTTCTCCTCTTCGGCAACATCATCTGTCAGTTTTTCGGCAGAATATGTTCCCTCCTCCTCGGAATAGGGGAAAACGCCCAATCTATCGAAACGCACTTCGCGTACAAAAGCCTCCAATTCATCAATATCTTCCTGTGTTTCGGTGGGATATCCTACAAGCAATGTGGTGCGTATAGCAATGTCAGGAATCTGCTCGCGCAGACGTTTGATTAACTCCATCGCTTCGGCTTTCGTATGGCGACGCTTCATTGCCGAGAGCATCTTGTCAGATATGTGCTGAAATGGGATGTCGAGATATTTGCAAATTTTCTTCTCTCGGGCCATAACCTCTATCACATCATCGGGGAATGCGGTAGGGTAGGCATAATGCAGTCGAATCCACTCAATGCCCTTGATTTTGCACAACTCAGTCAAGAGGTCCGCCAAGCGACGACGGCCGTAAAGGTCTATGCCGTAATATGTTGTATCTTGTGCTATGACGATAAGTTCTTTAACTCCTCGCTCGGCTAACTTCTGTGCCTCGTCCAAAATCTGTTCCATAGGCACCGAAGTGTGCTTGCCGCGAATCAGCGGTATGGCGCAATAGCCGCAATGCCAATTGCAACCCTCGGCAATCTTCAGGTAGGCGTAATGCGACGGTGTGGTCAGCACGCGCTCGGTCTCCAACTCCTTGCTATGCTCACCACCCAGCGCAGCGACAATATCGGCCCAGTCGTTTACTCCGAAATACTCATCCACTTCGGGTATCTCCTCGCGCAACTCATCAGCATAACGCTCGCTCAAGCAACCAATGACGAACAGTCGCTCAATCAAGCCCTCTTCTTTGGCTTGCACGGCCGATAGAATGGTGTCGATACTCTCCTTCTTGGCATCGCCTATAAATCCGCAGGTGTTTATGACGACAACTTTGGCATCAGTGCGGTCGCTGTCGAACGAGAGTTCATATCCTGCGGCCTCCAACTGCGCCATCAGATGCTCGCTATCGACTACATTCTTCGAACAACCTAATGTTATGACGTTGATTTTTTTCATCTTTGTGTAGGCTTTACTTCTTCTCGCCGAAAAGGGCGTCTACAAATTGATGGCGGTCAAACATCTTGAGTTGGTCGATGCCCTCGCCAATGCCGATATAGCGTACGGGAATGTGGAATTGGTCGCTGATGCCGATGACAACACCGCCTTTGGCTGTACCGTCCAACTTTGTGATTGTGAGCGACGTAACCTGCGTAGCCTGTGTAAATTGGCGAGCCTGCTCAAAGGCGTTCTGGCCCGTTGAACCGTCCAAGACGAGCATCACCTCGTGGGGTGCGTTGGGGATAACCTTTGCCATCACGTTGCGAATCTTCGTTAACTCGTTCATCAAGCCAATCTTATTGTGCAAACGACCTGCTGTATCAATCAAAACGACGTCAGCGCCGTTGGCTACGGCTGACTTCAGTGTGTCAAACGCCACCGATGCGGGGTCAGAACCCATCTCTTGGCGAATCATCGTAGCACCCGCACGTTCGGCCCATACACCCAACTGGTCGATGGCGGCAGCGCGGAACGTATCGGCGGCACCGATATATACTTTGCGACCCGCCTTGGTGAGTTGCGCGGCGAGTTTTCCGATGGTGGTTGTCTTGCCAGCGCCATTCACGCCCACAACCATCATAACGTAGGGTGTACCCTCCTGCACATCCAGGCCAAAATCCTTCTGCGACGAGTGTGACTCCTCCATCAACTGTGCAATTTCGTCGCGCAGTATGGCGTTCAACTCCGATGTGTTCATATACTTGTCGCGCGCGATACGAGCCTCGATGTGCTCGATAATCTTTACGGTTGTCTCGACACCCACGTCCGAGGTTATCAGCACCTCCTCCAGGTTGTCCAACACGTCGGCATCTACCGTCGAACGGCCTGCTACGGCGCGTGCTAACTTCGAGAAGAATCCCTCTTTGGTCTTTTGCAATCCTGCCGACAACTCCTCTTTTTGAGCCTCAGCCTGTTGCTCCTCACGCTGCTCCTCTATAGCCTGAACTTCGGGTGTTACCGCCTCGGCCGCATTATCTTTTTTCTTCTTAAAAAGGTCAAAAAATCCCATAATCATTTATAATTTATTTCTATATTGAAAAATCCATATAAAATTGGTCGTCATCAATTTTATAGAATGTAACATCGCTTCTGCCATAATTATTAAAATCTTCCAATGTTACAAACTTCCCATTTTCTAACCCCATCCTATTCCTAAAATATTCTCCTAGTTGAGAGTTATTTAGTGGTGTTGTAATTGCCTTATCATTCTGTTGTTGAACTCGCAATATTAATTGTTTACGGTCATCAGTTATAACAGAGAAATGTTGTTTGTTAAGTGGAAAGAAGTTGCTTTTAGCAATTTTGGATGGTAACGGAATATATGCTTGATTTAGTTCTCGT
>JAZOVT010000094.1:0-66577 GCA_045658845.1 Alistipes sp. | reverse complement strand
GAAAAAGAATAATTAACCAAGGAAAATTATGGCAAAAGAGGTTGCTGCATTTATTAAATTGCAGATTAAAGGTGGTGCTGCCAATCCTTCACCCCCAGTAGGTCCCGCGTTGGGTTCTAAGGGAGTCAATATTATGGACTTCTGTAAGCAGTTCAACGCACGCACACAGGACAAGGCGGGTAAGGTTCTTCCAGTCATCATTACAGTTTACACTGATAAGTCGTTTGACTTCGTTGTTAAACAGCCACCAGTAGCCATTCAGCTTAAGGAGGCAGCCAAGGTTAAGTCAGGTTCAGCTCAGCCTAACCGTTCAAAGGTAGGTGAGGTTACTTGGGAGCAAGTTAAGGCTATCGCCGAGGACAAGATGCCCGATATGAACTGCTTTACCGTTGAGGCTGCTATGCGTATGATTGCTGGTACTGCGCGCAGTATGGGTATCAACGTAGTTGGTGAATTTCCTAATATCTAATTAAAGATTGACAGATGAGTAAGTTGACAAAAAATCAAAAGGCAGCCTACGCCAAGGTTGAGCCCCACAAGGCATACAAATTGTCAGAGGCAGCATCTCTTCTGAAGGAAATTACCTTTACGAAATTTGATGCTTCTGTTGATATTGACGTGCGTTTGGGTGTTGACCCTCGTAAGGCGAACCAGATGGTTCGTGGTGTAGTAACATTGCCTCACGGTACAGGTAAGACTGTTCGCGTGTTGGTATTGTGTACTCCCGAGAAGGAGGCCGAGGCTCAAGCAGCAGGTGCTGACTATGTAGGTTTGGATGAGTATGTAGAGAAAATCAAGGGCGGTTGGACCGACGTTGATGTAATTATCTGTACTCCCAACGTAATGGGTAAGGTTGGTGCTTTGGGCCGTATTTTGGGTCCTCGTGGTTTGATGCCTAACCCCAAGACAGGTACTGTAACTATGGACATTGCTAAGGCTGTAGCAGAGGTTAAGGCCGGTAAGATTGACTTTAAGGTTGATAAGTACGGTATTATCCACACAGCAGTAGGTAAGGTCTCTTTCACTCCCGAGCAGATTGTAGAGAACGCTAAGGAGGTGATTAATACTATCATCAAGTTGAAGCCATCTGCAGCCAAGGGTACTTATGTGTTGAGCATTTACCTTTCGACTACAATGAGTCCTGGTGTGCAGGTTGACCCTAAATCAGTTGAAACGAAGTAAAGAAGGAGGATATAAGAGATGACAAGAGAAGAAAAATTGGCCGTTATTAACGGTCTCGCAGAGCAACTCAATCAGTACCCTCACTTCTATATTACTAACATTGAGGCTTTGAACGCCGAGCAGACTGCTGCTCTCCGTCGCAAGTGCTTTGAGAACGGTATCAAACTCGTTGTAGTTAAGAATACATTGTTCACAAAGGCTTTGGAGAAGGCTGAGAAGGCTGAGGCTGATTTGGTAAACGTATTGGAGGGTTCAACATCGATTATGTTCACTGAGACGGGAAAGGCTCCCGCCGTAGTAATCAAGGAGTTCCGCAAGAGTTGCGATAAGCCTGTTTTGAAGGCTGCGTACGTTGAGGGCTGTGTTTACGTAGGTGACAATCAGATTGATACTCTTTGTAACATCAAGAGCCGCGAGGAGCTTATCGCCGACATCGTATCGTTGTTGCAGTCTCCGGCCAAGAATGTTATTTCTGCATTGCAGGGTAATGCAGGTCAGAAGATTGCCGGCATAGTTAAGGCACTCGAAGAAAGAAACAACTAATCAAACAAAAACAAAAAAAACTTAAAAAATTATACAACTATGGCAGATATTAAGGTATTGGCAGAGGAGTTGGTAAACTTGACTGTTAAGGAGGTAAACGAATTGGCTACTATCCTCAAGGAGGAGTACGGTATTGAGCCCGCTGCTGCTGCTGTTGCAGTTGCTGCTCCTGCTGCTGCAGGTGAGGCTGCTGCTGCTGAGAAGACATCTTTCGATGTAGTTTTGAAGAGCGCAGGTCAGGCTAAGCTTCAGGTAATTAAGGCCGTTAAGGAGGCTGCAGGTCTTTCATTGGGCGATGCTAAGGCATTGGTAGATGCTGCTCCTAAGGCTGTTAAGGAGGGCGTTTCTAAGGAGGAGGCTGAGGCTCTCAAGGTTGCTCTCGAGGAGGCTGGTGCTGAGGTTGAGTTGAAGTAATTTTACTCAATACGTTTCAGACAACTCAGGTATAGTGGCTTACACCGGTGTAAGCCCTATACCTTTTATGGTCTAAAGTAACGGGAGTGCCGTTTGTGCTGTGCCCACGCTTTGGAAATTTTTATGCTCTCAATGTGTATTGTACTAACACTGAGGGCATTGTCGGGATTAACAGAGTCCCATTTTTATCGGGGTGCGCACCCCGTTGAGTACTCAACATCTACAAAAATTGATTTAAGATGTCCGCATCAAAACAACAACAAAGAATTAGTTTCTCTACGCTTAAGAACAGGGTTCCTTATCCCGACTTGCTGGAGGTACAACTTAAATCATTCCGTGATTTCTTTCAGATGGACACTACGGCCGAGAATCGTAAGAACGAGGGCCTTTACAAAGTGTTTCAGGAGAATTTCCCCATCACTGACACCAGAAACAATTTCGTTCTGGAGTTCATCGACTACTATATCGACCCGCCACGTTACTCTATCGAGGAGTGCTTGGAGCGTGGTTTGACTTACAGTGTTCCCTTAAAAGCGAAACTTAAACTTTACTGTACTGACGACGAGCACGAGGATTTCGGTGAGGTAGTTCAGGACGTATATTTCGGTACTATTCCCTATATGACCGAGCGCGGTACTTTCGTATTCAATGGTGCCGAGCGTGTAGTTGTTTCGCAGTTGCACCGTTCACCTGGTGTATTCTTTGGTCAGAGCCTTCACACTAACGGAACAAAACTCTACTCTGCACGTATTATCCCATTTAAGGGTTCGTGGATTGAGTTTGCTACCGACACCAATAATGTGATGTATGCTTACATCGACCGTAAGAAGAAGTTACCCGTAACTACATTGTTGCGTGCTATCGGTTTTGAGACCGACCAGCAGATTTTGGAGATTTTCGACCTTGCTGACGAGGTTAAGGTTACGAAGTCGAACTTGAAGAAGGCCGTAGGTCGCAAGTTGGCTGCTCGTATCTTGTCAAGTTGGGTTGAGGACTTCGTAGATGAGGATACGGGTGAGGTAGTATCTATCGAGCGTAACAATGTTATCGTAGACCGCGAGGTAGAACTTACCGAAGAGCATATTGATGCTATTTTGGAGAGTGGAGCCAAGACTATCCTTTTGCATAAGGAGAATGCTTTGGGTATCGACTTCTCTATCATATACAACACCTTGCAGAAGGACCCGTGTAATTCCGAAAAGGAGGCCGTTGTCTATATCTATAGGCAGTTGCGCGCTTCGGAGCCACCTGATGAGGCTACGGCTCGTGACGTGATTGACAAACTCTTCTTCTCGGATAAGCGTTACGATTTGGGTCAGGTAGGTCGTTATCGTATCAACACCAAGTTGAACCTCGACACCGACCACTCGATTCGTACCTTGACACGCGAGGATATTATCGAGATTATCAAGTATTTGATTCAACTTATCAACTCGAAGGCCGAGGTGGACGATATCGACCACTTGTCAAACCGTCGTGTTCGCACCGTAGGTGAGCAGTTGGCAAATCAGTTCTCGGTAGGTTTCGTGCGTATGGCACGCACAATCCGCGAGCGTATGAATGTTCGTGATAACGAGGTATTTACGCCCGTAGATTTGATTAATGCCAAGACTTTGTCGAGCGTCGTAAACTCGTTCTTCGGTACGAGCCAGTTGTCGCAGTTTATGGACCAGATTAACCCTCTGGCTGAGATTACTCACAAACGTCGTTTGTCAGCCCTCGGTCCTGGTGGTTTGTCTCGTGACCGTGCAGGTTTCGAGGTTCGAGACGTACACTACACTCACTATGGTCGTTTGTGTCCTATCGAGTCTCCTGAGGGTCCGAACATCGGTCTTATCTCGTCACTTTGCGTTTACGCGAAGATTTCGGATATGGGATTCATTGAGACTCCCTACCGTACAGTCGAGAACGGCAAGGTTGATATTGATAATTCACACATTAAATATTATTCGGCAGAGGCCGAGGATGGTCACATCGTAGCACAGTCTAACGAGCCGTTGGACGACGAGGGTAACTTCCTTAACCCTGACCGCATTAAGGCGCGTGAGGGTGCAGACTTCCCTGTGATTACAGCATCGGATGTTACGTTGATGGACGTTGCTCCCAACCAGATTGCATCTATCGCGGCAAGCCTTATCCCCTTCTTGGAGCACGATGATGCTAACCGTGCGTTGATGGGTTCTAATATGATGCGCCAGGCGGTGCCTCTTATTACTTGTGAATCACCCATCGTAGGTACAGGTATCGAGAAGGATATGATTATCGACAGCCGCATCCAAATCGTTGCCGAGGGCGATGGTGAGGTTGTGTTTGCCGATGCAACGAAGATTCAGATTCGTTATGAGCGTACCGAGGAGGAGATTATCTGCTCATTCGCTCCCGAAGTGACTACATACGAGTTGCCTCGTTACCGTCGTACAAACCAGAATACAACGGTTACATTGAAGCCTACAGTTTTGACAGGCGACCACGTAACCAAGGGCCAGATTTTGACCGAGGGTTACTCTACTCAGAACGGCGAGTTGGCTTTGGGCCGTAACTTGAAGGTGGCGTTTATGCCCTGGAAGGGTTACAACTTCGAGGATGCTATCGTTATTTCGGAGCGTATCCAGCGTGAGGATATCTTCACATCGGTTCACGTTGACGAGTATATTATGGAGGTACGCGATACCAAGCGTGGTGTCGAGGAGTTGACTTCAGATATTCCTAACGTGAGCGAGGATGCTACCAAGGATTTGGATGCCAACGGTATTATCCGTATTGGTGCGCAGGTTCACCCAGGTGATATTCTTATCGGTAAGATTACACCGAAGGGCGAGAGCGACCCCTCACCCGAGGAGAAGTTGTTGCGTGCTATCTTTGGTGACAAGGCTGGTGATGTTAAGGATGCTTCACTCAAGGCGCAGCCTTCATTGCACGGTGTTGTTATCGACACCAAACTCTACAGCCACGCGCAGAAGGAGGGCAAGAAGAGCAAGGCAGCCGAGCGAGCACAGTTGGAGCAGGTTGACCAGAAGTTTGCCAAGGAGGTTGCAGAGTTGACAAAGATTTTGACTTCAAAGTTGTGGCAGTTGGTTGAGGGCAAGGTTGTTGCCTCGGTGACTGACTACTTTGGTGTCGAGTTGTATGCTCCAGGTACGAAGTTCTCGCAGAAGATGTTGGAAGACATCGCTATGCGTGACATCGATGAGAAGACAGGCGTCGTAGCAGGTTACCTTAACTTGAGTTCTTGCAAGTGGACAGGTGACGAGCATCTGGATTCTCTTATTGCGGCTACAATTAATAACTATATCATCGAGTGGAAGAAGGCTGATGCTCGCATCAAGCGTGAGAAGTATAACCTCACAAATGGTGACGAACTTCCCACATCGGGTGTTATCCAGATGGCCAAGGTTTATATCGCCAAGAAACGTAAGTTGAAGGTAGGTGATAAGATGGCGGGTCGTCACGGTAACAAGGGTATCGTAGCGAAGGTCGTTCGCGATGAGGATATGCCTTTCTTGGAGGATGGTACTATTGTAGATATCTGCTTGAACCCGTTGGGTGTGCCTTCGCGTATGAACCTCGGTCAGATTTACGAGACTGTACTCGGTTGGGCAGGTAAGGAGTTGGGCTTGAAGTTCGCTACTCCTATCTTCGACGGTGCTTCGTTGGAGCAGATTAACGAATATACTGCACAGGCAGGTGTACCTCGCAGTGGTCGTACATATTTGTACGATGGTGGTACGGGCGAGAAGTTCGACCAGCCAGCAACTGTAGGTGTTATCTATATGCTTAAGTTGGGCCATATGATTGACGATAAGATGCACGCTCGTTCTATCGGTCCTTACTCTCTTATCACTCAGCAGCCGTTGGGCGGTAAGGCTCAGTTTGGTGGTCAGCGTTTTGGTGAGATGGAGGTTTGGGCATTGGAGGGCTTCGGTGCCGCCAATATCCTTCAGGAGATTCTTACCATCAAGTCTGACGACGTGATGGGCCGTGCAAAGGCTTATGAGGCTATCGTTAAGGGCGACAACTTGCCACGTCCGGGTGTTCCCGAGGCAATGAATGTATTGTTGCACGAGTTGCGCGGTTTGGCCTTGTCGGTTAAGTTGGAGTAAAAGTAAGTAGGTATAATAAAAGTTAAAGAGATTTTTGTATTATGTCAATCAAAGATAATAAGCAACACCACGGTTACAGCCACATTTCGATTGGTTTGGCCTCTCCAGAGGAGATTTTGGCACAGTCGAGCGGTGAGGTGCTGAAGCCGGAAACAATCAACTATCGTACCTACAAGCCTGAGCGCGATGGTCTGTTCTGTGAGCGTATTTTCGGTCCTGTGAAGGATTACGAGTGCCACTGCGGTAAGTATAAGCGTATCCGTTATAAGGGTATCGTCTGCGACCGTTGTGGTGTGGAGATTACCGAGAAGAAGGTACGCCGTGAGCGTATGGGCCACATCTCGCTCGTAGTACCCGTAGTGCATATTTGGTATTTCCGTTCATTGCCTTCAAAGATTGGTTATCTGTTGGGTATTCCTACAAAGAAGTTGGAGTCAATTATCTATTACGAGCGTTACGTTGTGCTCAACGCAGGTCAGGCATCAGAGCAGGGTATCGAGCGTTTGCAGACTTTGGCCGAGAAGGAGTACTTGGATGTATTGGCTGCATTGCCAAAGGGTAACCAGGCATTGGATGACAATGACCCCAATAAGTTTGTAGCAAAGATGGGTGGTGAGGCCATCTATGAGTTGTTGCAGCAGGTAGATTTGGACTCTATGTCGTATGCGTTGCGTCACAAGGCATCGACAGAGACTTCTCAGCAGCGTAAGAGCGAGGCTTTGAAGCAACTTAATGTTATCGAGTCGTTCCGTGCGTCGAATGGCCGTAACAAGCCCGAGTGGATGGTGTTGAACGTAATTCCCGTGACACCTCCCGAGTTGCGTCCTTTGGTGCCGCTGGATGGTGGTCGTTTCGCTACATCGGACTTGAACGATTTGTATCGTCGCGTTATCATTCGTAACAACCGTTTGAAGCGTCTTATCGAGATTAAGGCTCCCGAGGTGATTCTCCGTAACGAGAAGCGTATGTTGCAGGAGGCTGTCGATTCATTGTTCGACAACTCTCGTAAGAGCAACGCCGTAAAGAACGAGAGCAACCGTCCGTTGAAGTCACTCTCTGACTCATTGAAGGGTAAGCAGGGTCGCTTCCGTCAGAACTTGCTCGGTAAGCGTGTTGACTATTCGGCTCGTTCGGTTATCGTCGTAGGTCCTGAACTTAAGATGCACGAGATGGGTATTCCAAAGGATATGGCGGCAGAGTTGTACAAGCCGTTTGTTATCCGCAAACTCATCGAGCGTGGAATCGTTAAGACTGTTAAGTCAGCAAAGAAGATTATCGATAGAAAAGACCCCGTAATTTGGGGTATCTTGGAGAACGTAATCAAGGGTCACCCCGTATTGATGAACCGTGCTCCGACCCTTCACCGTTTGGGTATTCAGGCTTTCCAGCCTAAACTCATCGAGGGTAAGGCAATGCAGTTGCACCCATTGGCTTGTACTGCGTTTAACGCCGACTTCGACGGTGACCAGATGGCCGTGCACTTGCCATTGGGCAATGCCGCTATCTTGGAGGCTCAAATCTTGATGTTGGGTTCTCACAACGTCCTTAACCCTGCTAACGGTGCGCCTATTACCGTGCCTTCGCAGGATATGGTCTTGGGACTCTATTATATCACAAAGCCTCGTCCAGGTGTTAAGGGTGAGGGATTGGTATTCTATGGTCCCGAGGAGGCAATTATCGCCTACAACGAGAAGCGTGCCGCTTTGCACGCAACTGTTAAGTGTGTAGTTCGCGATGTTGATGAGAATGGTAACGAGTTCGAGGAGTTGAAGGAGACAACTATCGGTCGTATCTTGTTCAACCAGGTTGTACCTTCAGAGGTTGGTTACATCAATACCGTATTGACCAAGAAGTCTTTGCGTGATATTATCGCCGTTGTCTTGAAGAAGGCGGGTGCCGACAAGGTGGCCAAGTTCTTGGATGATATTAAGAATATGGGTTACCGTATGGCATTCCAGGGTGGTTTGTCGTTTAACCTCGATGCTGTTGTGATTCCTGAGTCAAAGCAGGAGTTGGTACAGGAGGGTTACGATAAGGCCGACGCCATTATGGAGGACTATAATATGGGTCTTATCACCAACAATGAGCGTTACAACCAGATTATCGACGTTTGGACAAACATCAATAATAAGTTGGCCAAGCAGGTAATCGACACCTTGATTAAGGACCAGGATGGTTTCAACCCCGTATATATGATGCTTGACTCTGGAGCCCGTGGTTCTAAGGAGCAGATTCGTCAGTTGTCAGGTATGCGTGGATTGATGGCTAAGCCGCAGAAGTCAGGTGTTGAGGGTGGTCAGCAGGTTATCGAGAACCCGATTTTGTCTAACTTTAAGGAGGGACTTTCGGTACTTGAGTACTTTATCTCTACTCACGGTGCTCGTAAAGGTTTGGCCGATACCGCGTTGAAGACTGCCGATGCAGGTTACTTGACTCGTCGTTTGGTGGACGTAGCACAGGATGTTATCATCAATGAGGAGGATTGCGGTACGTTGCGTGGTTTGACTGCTACGGCTATCAAGCGTAACGATGACGTAGTTCAGTCGTTGTATGACAGAATCTTGGGCCGTACGGCTTTGAACGATGTTATTGACCCCTCTACAGGCGATGTGCTTTGTAAGGCAGGTGAGGAGATTACCGAGGAGATTGCCGAGGCTATCGATAAGTCACCATTGGAGTCAGTAGAGATTCGTTCAGTGCTTACTTGTGAGGCTCGTCGCGGTGTATGTGCCAAGTGTTATGGCCGCAACCTTGCAACAGCCCGTATGGTACAGAAGGGTGAGGTTGTAGGTGTTATCGCTGCACAGTCTATCGGTGAGCCTGGTACACAGTTGACACTTCGTACGTTCCACGTCGGTGGTGTTGCGGGTGGTACTACTGTTGAGACTAATGTTGTATCGAAGTATGAGGGTCGATTGGAGATTGATGAGTTGCGTACAATCAAGGGCAAGAATGCTAATGGCGATGCCGCTGATATCGTAATCTCACGTCAGTCGGAGTTCCGTATTGTTGACCCCAAGACAGAGATTGTACTCTATACACACGCTTTGCCTTATGCATCTATGCTTTATATGCAGGATGGTGCAATGGTCAAGAAGGGCGATTTGATTTGCGAGTGGGACCCCTACAACGCAGTTATCATTGCCGAGACCGATGGTAAAGTTGCATTTGAGAATATCATCGAGGGTGTTACATACCGTGATGAGCGTGACGAGCAGACAGGCCTTTCAGAGAAGGTGGTTATCGAGTCTAAGGACCGTACCAAGAACCCTGTCATCCGCATCGTTAACAAGGAGGGTGAGGATGTTAAGTCATATAACCTTCCCGTTACGGCTCACATCATCGTTAAGGATAACGCCAAGATTAAGGCTGGCGACATCTTGATTAAGATTCCTCGTGCCGTAGGTAAGGGCGGTGGCGATATCACGGGAGGTCTTCCTCGAGTAACCGAGTTGTTCGAGGCTCGTAACCCGTCGAACCCCGCTATCGTATCAGAGATTGACGGTGAGGTAACATTCGGTAAGATTAAGCGTGGTAATCGCGAGATTGTCATCACATCAAAGCAGGGTGACGTTAAGAAGTATCTCGTGCCGTTGAGCCGCCAGATTGTTGTTCAGGAGAACGACTATGTTAAGGCTGGTATGGCTTTGTCGGATGGCGCTATCACTCCGAGCGATATCCTCCGCATCCTCGGACCTACAAAGGTTCAGGAGTACATCGTAAATGAGGTACAGGAGGTTTACCGTATGCAGGGTGTGAAGATTAACGATAAGCACTTTGAGGTGATTGTTCGTCAGATGATGTGCAAGGTTAAGATTGTGGACCCGGGTGATTCACGTTTCTTCGAGGACCAGATTGTAGATAAGTGGGAGTTTATGGATGTAAACGACGAACTCTACGATAAGGTTGTAGTTGAGGATGCAGGTGATTCACAGAACGTACAGCCTGGTCAGATTATCTCGATGCGTAAGTTGCGTGACGAGAATTCGGCACTCAAGCGTCGCGATATGAAGCTCGTGAAGGTTCGCGATATCGTTCCTGCAACATCTAACCAGGTACTTCAGGGTATTACTCGTGCAGCATTGCAGACATCAAGCTTTATCTCTGCTGCATCGTTCCAGGAGACTACTAAGGTCTTGAACGAGGCTGCTATTCAGGGTAAGATTGACCCGTTGGCAAACTTGAAGGAGAATGTCATCTGCGGTCACTTGATTCCTGGTGGTACAGGTCTTCGCGAGTACGACAACTTGATTGTTGGTTTGAAGGCTGACGTTGAGGGATTGAGCCAGAACGTAGCAGAATAACTCAATTAGATAGTTTTTATGCAGGTCGCACCAAATATTTGGCGCGACCTGTTTTTTTGTAGTAAATATGGGCGATGTGCTACTTGGAGGTGGTAATATCGTTGTTAGGAAGAAATAATATTGAATTTTGAATTTTGAATTTTGAATTATTTTGTATCTTTGTATTTAATAGTCTGTAGACTTTAAGGCTTGGCTCCATAGTTCAAGGGATAGAACGAGGGTTTCCTAAACCCTAAATTCGCGTTCGAGTCGCGGTGGGGCTACATTTGAGTATTAACTTTAGCGCATATCGCCGCTCCCGTTTCTGTTTTGTGTGCGGCCTATGCGCTTTTTAATAAGATGTGGGTTATGAGAGTATTTCGCAGTGTAAAGGATTTGGGCCCGTTGGATGTCGCTTTGAAGGAGGCATTCGAGATTAAGGCGGACCGCTTTAAGTATAACGATTTGGGTCGTAACAAGACGGCGTTGTTGATTTTCTTCAATAATAGTCTGCGTACACGTTTGAGTACACAAAAGGCGGCAATGAATTTGGGTATGAACGTCATTGTGCTGGATATTAATCAGGGCGCGTGGAAGTTGGAGACCGAGCGCGGAGTGGTGATGGATGGCGACAAGAGCGAGCATCTGTTGGAGGCTATACCCGTGATGGCAAGTTATTGCGATATTATCGGCGTTCGTTCGTTTGCACGCTTCGAGAGCCGCAAGGATGATTATGAGGAGAAGATTTTGGAGCAGTTTATCCGTTATTCGGGCCGTCCCGTATTCTTTATGGAGAGCGCTACAGTGCACCCCTTGCAGTCGTTTGCAGATTTGATTACCATAGAGGAGTACAAGGAGCGACAGCGCCCCAAAGTGGTACTGACGTGGGCTCCTCACCCGAAGGCTCTGCCGCAGGCTGTGCCTAACTCATTTGCAGAGTGGATGAATGCAGCGGATGTGGATTTCGTTGTAACGCATCCCGAGGGATATGAGTTGGACCCGCAGTTTGTAGGCGATGCGAAGGTTGAGTATGACCAGATGAAGGCGTTTGAGGGTGCTGACTTCATCTATGCCAAGAATTGGAGTTGTCCGGGTGTTACACGCCCTGAAGATTATGGTAAGGTGTTGTCACAGGATATGAGTTGGACAGTAGGGGAGCGTCAGATGGCTGTAACCAACAATGCGCATTTTATGCACTGCTTGCCCGTACGCCGCAATATGATTGTGACCGATGATGTAATCGAGTCGCCTCGCTCGTTGGTGATTCCCGAAGCGGCTAATCGTGAAATATCGGCTACGGTGGTGCTGAAGAGAATGTTGGAGGCTTTGAAGTAGAAGATATGTAATAATGAGATTTAGTATTATGCTATAATAAAACCTGCTTGATGTAAAGTCAGGCAGGTTTTTATTATAAAATATTTGTGATTATTATTTACTTCTCTTGTAGAACATATCGAGCGGGAATTTTGCAAGATATATCGAAGCATTGGGGGTGCCGTGCATTGAGTAGTAACTAACCCACAATTCATTGCCTACGGTGATAAATCCTGGATAACTTGTATCGCCACCAGAGGGAAGAATTACTGCGTCAATGAAACGGCCGTTGTTATCGCCTACGAATATAGTAGTCTTTGCGGCGTGTGGTGCCAAGAATGTACGACCTGCGGCAACGATGCGATTGTCATCCAATACGATGCAATCGGGACCACCTAAATAAAAGCCCGTCTTCTTCCACGTCCACTCCGTAAAGGGTGCATTGCTCAAACCCCACATAGCCTGACGGTCGTCACCGTCGCGGCGCAAGAGAATAGCCATACGTCCGTCGGGCAGGAAACGTACTGTGGCCTCGTTGGGGAATCCTTTAATATCGGGGAATGCCTTAACCAGAGTGTAGTTAATGCCGTCTGTAGTCTTTAATAGTTTGATTGTAGCCTGCTGACCTTCGGGGCCGCCGTACGATACTCCATAACCTGTGTCGCCCATCCAAGTAACTCGCCAAAGCCACTCCGATTCACCCTCGACCTTTGATTTGAAGACGATGGGTTGAGGCTCCGAGAATGTTGTGCCATCCTCGCTGAACATAACGTGCGGCTCGCAGGTGATAAGTTTTTGGTTGCGATATACCGAGCCGCCGAGCGTTACCATCAATCTTCCGTCGGGTGTAACAGAGAGTTTAGGGTCGCGTAGGTCGTAACCCTCTTTGGCTATGAGAGGCAGAGTCTCCCACTTGTTGCCATCCTCCGATACGAGAATACGGATGTTACCTCGAGCCTCGCCGTCGCTATCAAAAACGTGACCTTGTGCCTCGCGGAATGTGACGTAGTATTTGCCCTTAAATTCAGCAATCGACGTAAACGCGCAGTGTTGTCCGTTACCCCAAATTTTGTCAACCGTGTAACTAATGTGTTGTGTTTGCGCCGATGCAAAAGGCATCGAAGCCAAAATGCAGAAAATAAATAATCCAATAAATTTCTTCATTGCAATAATGGTTTTAAGTTAAATTTCATACAAAGATAGGATTTTAGTTGTAAAAATACAATAAAATGGAGTGTTAATTGTAACAAATTGTAAGAAGATATTTATGCCCTATAACTTGGCAGAATATGCGGTAAATATGCATATATATGCAAGTAATGTAGATTTTTATTGAGAATGTTTGGTGTTTTTAATAAATTTTATTAAATTTGCAACCGTATTGGATTAGAAAATATAAACGCGCAAAACAATGAATACATCAGTTAAAGAGTATGTCGAGCAATTTATGGCCGACGTCGTAGCAAAAAACCCCGGTGAGTTGGAGTTTCACCAGGCGGTTAGAGAGGTTGTTGAGAGTGTGGCTCCCTATATTATGGAGAATCCGCAACTCATTAAGATGAAGGTTTTGGAGCGTATTGCCGAGCCTGAACGTGTTATTATGTTCCGCGTACCGTGGGTTACGGACAAGGGCGAGATTATGATTAATAAGGGTTATCGTGTGCAGATGAACAGCGCCATAGGCCCTTATAAGGGTGGTATTCGTTTCCACTCAAGTGTTAATTTGAGTATTTTGAAGTTCTTGGCTTTTGAGCAGACTTTCAAGAATAGTCTTACTACATTGCCTATGGGTGGCGGTAAAGGTGGCTCGGACTTTAACCCCAAGGGCCGTTCCGAGATGGAGATTATGCGATTCTGCCAGAGTTTTATGACAGAGTTGTATCGCCATATTGGTCACGACACCGATGTCCCTGCGGGTGATATTGGCGTAGGTGGTCGCGAGGTAGGTTATATGTTTGGTCAGTATAAGCGTTTGGCTAATGAGTTCACGGGTACACTTACGGGTAAGGGCTTGAGTTTTGGTGGCTCACTCGTTCGTCCTGAGGCTACGGGCTATGGTGCTTGCTACTTTGGTCAGGCGATGTTGGCTACAAAGGGCGAGTCGTATGCAGGTAAGGATGTTGTGATTTCGGGCTCGGGTAATGTGGCGCAGTATGCAGCCGAGAAGGCTTTGGCGTTGGGTGCACGAGTGCTTACAATGTCGGATTCAAATGGTTACATCTACGACCCCGATGGTATCGACAGCGATAAGTTGCAGTATATCTTCGAACTTAAGAATATGTTGCGTGGCCGCATCCGCGAGTACGCCGTTAAATATCCTACTGCTCAATATTTCGAGGGTGAGCGTCCGTGGGGCGTTAAGTGCGATATCGCTATGCCTTGCGCTACGCAGAATGAGTTAAATGGCGAGGATGCTGCCAAGTTGGTTGCAAATGGTTGTATGTGTGTGGTTGAGGGTGCAAATATGCCCTCTACTCCCGAGGCTATAGAGACATTCCAGAAGGCAAAGATTCTCTACTCGCCTGGTAAGGCTTCGAATGCAGGTGGTGTTGCTACTTCGGGTCTTGAGATGACTCAAAACTCTATGCGATTGAAGTGGAGCGCCGAGGAGGTTGACGCTAAGTTACACGAGATAATGAATAAGATTCACGCCGTGTGCGTTGAGTACGGTACTGAGCCTGACGGCTATGTCAATTATGTCAAGGGCGCAAATATTGCGGGCTTTATGACAGTTGCCGAGGCTATGTTGGCGCAAGGTGTCGTATAAGACGGTCAAAAGGTTGGTTTTAGGTATTTGAGAGTCGCAGCACTTCCTTGCGGGGAGGTGCTGCGATATTTTTGTCTATTTCTGTTGATAGACTCTGACATAATCCACCTCGTAACGAAGCGGAAGTGCATTGTCGTCTATTGGTCCGCCGTTGTCACCTCCAAGAGCCAAGTTGAGTAAGATGAAGTGCTCACGAGTAAAGGGGTTTATGCCCTCTCCTTTGCCTCCGAGATTGATGCTCTTCCACGCAGGAATCTCATTTAGTAGTATGTCATCTACATAGATGCGAATTGATGTAGAGTCCCAATCCATACGCCAGATATGAAACTTGTCGGCCCACTCCTTGTCCAATGCGGTAAAGTATGAGAACGGAATCTTGATGTCATCCCATACAGCATCTCCAGCCTTGCGACCTCCCCACGCAGCGTTGGCCAATATGTGAGGCTCTCCTTTTATGTGGTAATACTCCATAACATCAATCTCTCCACAATGTGGCCACGAGTTTGTCGTGCCGAGAAGCCATATTGCAGGCCACGAGCCTTTGCTTACGGGAATTTTTGCGCGAACCTCAAGCCGCCCGTATGTGAATGTGAATTTTCCGCGAGTATTGATTGATGCGGATGTATAGTCGGCATATAAGGCCTGTTGGTCCCACCACGTTGGATTGGGGTTGTATTCGAAACTTACTCTGCGCTCCTTACGTGCCTCGAAAATCAACATTCCATCTTCGCACCAGCAATTCTCACGCTGATAATATTGTGCTTCGTGATTACGCTCAAAACCTTTTTCGTAACTCCATTTGCGAGCATCGGGGCGGCCATCTGTGGAGAATTCGTCACTCCAAATGAGTCTGTAGCCTTCGTTGCGATAGGCGTTGGCGGCTTTGCGAGGTGTTTGGGCAAATGAAGAGCCTATAAAAAGTGATGTAAAGATGATGGCAAGTAAAGTTGTTTTCATAGAGTTAATGTTTGGTATTTCACAAAGATATAGAATCCTGCGGATTTTTCGTATCTTTACGCAGAAATTATTGAATTATGAAGCAGAGTTGGAAACCGGGTACGATGATTTATCCTGTGCCTGCCGTATTGGTCAGTTGCGGTGCAACGCCAGAGGAGTATAATTTGTTTACTGTTGCGTGGACGGGTACGGTATGTACCAATCCGCCGATGTGCTATATCTCGGTGAGGCCAGAACGCCACTCGTATGAGATTATAAAACGTACGGGAGAGTTTGTTATAAATCTTACTACCAAGCGTTTGGCGCGTGCGACCGATTGGTGTGGCGTCAGGTCGGGTAGGGATTATGATAAGTTCGCGCAGATGGGGCTTACGGCTTCGCCTGCGGCGGTTGTTGCGGCACCCGTCGTAGAAGAATCGCCCGTGGCGATAGAGTGCAGAGTAAAGCAGATTGTGCCGTTGGGCTCGCACGATATGTTTGTGGCTGATGTGGTAAATGTTTTGGTTGATGAGGAGTACATCGACCCCGAGAGTGGACGTCTGGATTTGCAACGCGCAGAGCCTATAACCTATTGTCACGGAGAGTATTTTTCGTTAGGAGAGGTGATAGGACACTTTGGTTGGTCGGTAAGAAAAAAGCCTCGCAAGGCAAGTAAGTCGAAGCAGTCGCCATCGAGAAAAAAGAGGTAAAATCACTGAAAAGCGGACCTTGCTTATTTGTAGTTGGGGTATGTTTTAGTCGTTACGTCTCTTTGGAATGATAACTACCTAACAATATTAGACTTAATATATGTGTAAATATATTTGTCGGAATGGCTTTTTTTTGCTATTTTTGCAAAAATATATATAATTTACAACCTAATTTCGGCGTTTGTTAGTGATTTGCGTCGTTAGTTTTGAAGAAACGATTAAATAAAATATTGAAAATGAGAAAATTAACTGTATTGTTGCTGCTTTTGGTTGCGGGGACATTGTCTTATGCCCAGACCAACCAGCAGTTGTTGGAGGCTTACCGTAATGGAACGCTTAGCGAAACACAAATCGGAGAGTTAAGAAAAGAGGCCGCGGTGGCTAATCAAGAGAATGTCTTGCGTGATAGAGGAATTAACTCAGGAACGGTTGCTCCAGGTCAAACACAGGGAGCTGCTGCGGATGAAGATGGAGTGGCAGTTGGTGCAAGTGGTGTCGCTCGTCGAATCTTTGGTCACGATTTGTTTAGAAGTAGCAAACTTACATTTGAGCCTAATCTCCAGATTGCTACCCCCGATAACTATGTGTTGGGCCCTGGAGATGAGGTGATTATCGACTTGTGGGGTAATACCGACTCGAGCGAAAAGTATAAAATTTCGCCTGATGGCAGAATCGTTATTTCGGGTGTAGGTCCTATCTCATTGTCGGGTTTGACTATCGCCGAGGCATCGAAGCGTTTGCGTAGTTCTATGGCTGCAATGTATGAAGGCTTATACGATGGCTCGGTACAGTTGAAACTATCGCTTGGAAGTATTCGTAGCATTCAAGTGAATATCACTGGTGAGGTTGGTAATGCTGGAACATATACTCTGCCTTCGTTGGCTACACTCTTCCACGCATTGCACGTTGCAGGTGGTGTGAGCGACTTGGGTACGTTGCGTAGCATAAAGGTTTATCGCGCAGGAAAACAATTCTCGGAAATTGATGTCTTTGATTATATCCTTAATGGCAAGACCGAGAAAGATATAGCATTGCGCGACGGAGACCTTATTACAGTTGCTCCTTACAGCAAACTTATCGAGATTGCAGGTCAAGTGAAACGCCCGATGTTTTATGAATTGACTCAGAATGAGACCGTTGCTGACCTTTTGAATTATGCTGGTGGTTTCTCTAACGAGGCTAATCGAAAGATGGTAAGCGTGACTCGTCGTCAAGGCGGTAAGTGGGAGTCATTTACAGTTGAGAGCGATAAGTTCGATTCGTTTGTTTTGGAGGATGGTGATAATGTGGCCGTATCGGGAGATATTGACCGTTTTAACAACCGTGTGCAGATTACGGGAGCCGTATATCGTGAGGGCTATTATGCTATTGATGATAAGACAAGCACCGTAAAGCAACTTATTGAGCGTGCTGATGGTTTGCGTGAGGATGCATTTACGGCTCGTGCGTTGCTTTATCGCGAGAAGCCTGATTGGACGATGGAGGTTTTGCCTATCGACTTGGCTGGTTTGATGTCAGGTAAGGTTAAGGATATTGCACTTCGTCCAAATGATATGTTGACCATTGCTGCCGTATCGGAGATGCAGGAGGAGTTTAATGTGGTTATTTATGGCGCAGTTCGTCGTCCGGCCTCTTATCCTTATGCCGATAAGATGACTGTGGAGGATTTGTTAGTTGCGGCAGGTGGTCTTCAAGAGTCTGCATCAACATCAAACATTACAATCACTCGTCGTATTAAAGACCCGAAGAGTACTACTACACGCGATGAGTTGTTGGAGACGTTTACAGTTGACGTTAACGACGGACTTGAAGTTAATGGCGGTGCAGGATTCGTGCTTCAGCCTTTTGATCAGGTATATGTACGTCGTTCTCCAGTATATGTTCCGCAGAGTAGCGTAACGGTGCAGGGTGAGGTGCCTTTTGCTGGTAATTATCCTTTGTCGCATCGTAATATGCGTCTGTCGGAGGTTATTAATGCGGCAGGTAGCCCTACGCCAGGAGCATTTGTTGAGGGAGCATATTTGGTACGTCGTATGACCGATGAGGAGCGTGTGCAACGAAAAGCCTTGCAGGAGATGATTAGACATCAGGCAATGATGAATGCTGGTCAGCGCGATTCTTTGAATCTTGAACTTGCAGTTGAGGACCTTGCTTCAGTGTATACTGTTGGAATAGATCTTGAGCAGGCGTTGGCTAACCCTGGTTCGGATGATGATATTGTATTGCGTGATGGTGATGTGATAACTATTCCCGAATATAACGGCTCTGTTCGAGTAATGGGAGCAGTAACATATCCTAATACTATTACGTTCAAGGAGAAGAAGGACCTTAAGTACTATATTAATGCCTCTGGAGGATTTGAGAAATATGCGAGAAAGAAGAAGTCATTCGTAATATATATGAATGGTATGGTCGCAACAGGAAAGAGAGCAGAGGTGCGTCCTGGTTGTATTATTATTGTGCCAGCAAAGACAGTGTCAAACGCAGAGCCTATTAAGTGGACTGAGGTTATAGGAATGTTGTCATCAACGTCATCAACTGCTGCGGTAGTATTATCTGCTATTAGTCTGTCAAGTAAATAATAAATAATTATGGAACAGTTTCAGAATCAAAATAATATGTCCGTTGAGGAGCAGGAGATTGACCTCGTTGAGTTGATTCAAAAGATGTGGATTAACCGCTGGTTGATAATCAAGGTTACGAGTGTCTTTGTTGTGCTCGGCGTGTTGGTTGCGCTCTTTAGTGCGAAGGTATTTACCGCGAGTTGCGACATTGTACCCGATACGGTTAAGTCGGGAAATTCGAAGATGAGTTCATTGGCGGCTTTGGCAGGAGTGAATTTGGGAGAAGATACCGATGTAACGAACCTCTCACCGTTGGTATATCAGAATATTATGAATGGCACATCTTTCCGCAAGGAGTTGATGCAGACCAAGATAGATTTCGAAGAGGTGGATAAGCCTGTTAGTTTCTTTGAATATTATACAAGCGAGGAGTATAACAAGCCGAGTGTGTTTGGTTATATAAAGAAATATACGATAGGTTTGCCGTTTGTTATATTGAATGCTATCCGTGGTGAGCAGCCCGAGCCTGATTATTCTGCTATTGGCAATAGTAATGGGCCAACATTGGAAACATTGAGTAAGGATGAATATGATGCAATGAAAATACTTGAAAAAAGTATATCTCTTACGTTACAAGAGAAGAAAGGCTTTGTTACCATTACATCTAATATGCCAGAGGCAGTTGCCTCTGCACAGTTAGCACAAGCCGCGGTTGTATTGTTGCAGAAGTATATTACGGAGTTTAAGATTGCTAAGGTGCAGTCGAATTTGGACTTTATTCAGGGACGATATGACGAGGCGAAGAAGAATTTTGAGGATATTCAAATTCGCCGTGCTGCATTCCGCGATGCAAATACCAATACAAATAAGTATTCGGCACGCGTTGAGGCCGAGAAGTTGGATGCGGAATATACACTTGCAATGAATCTTTACAGTGAGTTGGCTACCCAATTGGAGCAGGCTAAAATAGAGGTAAAGAAGGACACTCCAATACTCACGGTAGTGCGCCCTGTGACAATACCCTATAAGAAGAGTAAGCCAGCGCGCGCAAAGATTCTTTTAGCATTTACATTCCTTGGCGTGGTTGCTGGTGCTGGTTTGGTACTTGGTTTGCCGATGCTTGCCAATATCACAGGCAACGACCGTTTCAAGCGATTTGTAAATGAGTTGCCCGAGAAGGCAATGGAGAACTAATTAGTCGCAGAATATAGTTTATGGTACCGCTTGTACTTATGGTATGGGCGGTATCTCTTTTTAGGTTAGGATTTAGGTTAAAGTTAGTATTATATGCCACAAATTTCGCAACGTGCGGTGCAGATGCCTGCGTCGCCTATTCGTAAATTGGTGCCGTTGGCCGATGAGGCTAAACGTCGTGGGGTGAAGATATATCATTTGAATATCGGTCAGCCCGACTTGCCTACGCCGCAGGAGGGCTTGGATGCTCTGAAGAATATAGACAGAAAGGTTTTGGAGTATAGTCCGAGTGATGGTTATCTCTCTTTGCGCGAAAAGTTGGTGGGGTATTACGACCAATATCAAATTAAACTTACGCCCGATGATATCATAATCACGACGGGTGGTAGTGAAGCGGTATTGTTTGCCTTTATGTCGTGCCTTAACCCTGGTGATGAGATTATCGTGCCAGAGCCTGCCTATGCCAACTATATGGCATTTGCTATCTCGGCTGGTGCTGTTATCCGTACTGTCTCTACATCCATTGAGGAGGGTTTCTCATTGCCTAAGGTGGAGCAGTTCGAGGAGTTGATTAATGAGCGTACGCGAGGAATTTTAATCTGTAATCCCAATAACCCGACGGGTTACCTATATACCCGTAAGGAGATGAATCGCATACGCGATATGGTCAAGAAGTACGACCTATTCTTATTCTCTGATGAGGTTTATCGTGAGTTTATCTATACGGGCTCTCCCTATATTTCGGCTTGCCACTTGGAGGGTATCGAGCAGAATGTTGTCTTGATTGATTCGGTGTCGAAACGTTATTCGGAGTGTGGAATTCGTATTGGAGCGTTGATTACTAAGAATCATACTTTGCGCAATGCCGTTATGAAGTTCTGTCAGGCGAGATTGAGTCCTCCATTGATTGGTCAGGTGGTGGCAGAAGCCTCGTTGGATGCTCCGCGTGAATATATGATTCGCACCTATGAGGAGTATATCGAGCGTCGTAACTGCTTGATAGACGGTCTGAATAAGATTCCTGGCGTATATTCTCCTATCCCTATGGGAGCATTCTATACCGTAGCACGTTTGCCTATTGATGATAGCGATAAGTTCTGTGCGTGGTGCTTGTCGGAGTTTAACTACGAGGGCGAAACCGTTATGATGGCTCCCGCATCGGGATTCTATACCGACCCTATGAAGGGACGTAATGAGGTGCGTATCGCTTATGTCTTGAAGAAGGCAGACCTTCAACGTGCTTTGTTTATCTTGGGAAAGGCCTTGGAGGCTTATCCTGGCCGAGTTGAGCAGTAATATGAGTGCCGAGAGCGTTAGCGCACTTGATGATATAAGAATCGGGCGAGAGATTATTCCCTCGCCCGATTCTTTTGGGGTGGTGTTGCTTTAGAAGTTAAAGCCCAAGCCCAACTGTACGGTTGATATTTTATTTTCACCTGTCGTGTAGCCCAATACCTCGCTATTCTCGAATGCTCCGTTGTAGCGAGCCGAGATAGATATTTTCCATAACTTAACCTCTGCTCCTGCAGCATAGCCTATCGTTGGGCGTTTGATGTCCCATTGTGCGCCCTCGCTTGAGCCAGATGTGTTGGTCATAATGTTGAATGTAGGGCCGACGTGCAGGGATAACACTCCGAGGAAGCGTAACTGCAACAATAGTGGCAAATCGACCTTGTTCATCTTCACAGAGCCATCAATACCCTCCAAACTAAACTGATTGTGTGAGTAAATCAACTCGGGGCGTATGCCTAACATTCCCCAACTCAAAGTGGCGTGAGCGCCAGCGTACCAGCCTGTGTTGGATTTGAAGTCAATATTATCTGCGGCACTCTTAAAGTCATTCACCTGATAATCCATACCACCCTTTACACCCCACTTTAACGAGGGAAGTAGTCCTGCCTGTGCTTGCAATGCAGTCAGCAAGGCAATCATTACGATAACTAATCTTTTCATATCACGTTTTTTGTTTAGGTTTATTAAAATCTATCCCCTCTGTCTATTTATCTCTTTGCGCCCTTTGCACCTTTTGTGCCTGTGGCCGCTGATGAGTAGTTGAAGATATTCTCCTTGTAACTTGTTGTCTTGAACGATGAGTCACGCTTGCGCTCAAATGCAATGGCAATCAGACGCTCCACCAACTCGTTGAATGATAATCCTGTAGCCTCCCACAAATAGAACGACAATGAGCCTGGGATAGTATTGATTTCGTTTACGAAAATCTTGCCTGTAGCCTCGTCAATCATAAAGTCAATTCGCGATACACCATCACAAGCCAATGCCTTGAATGTTGCGACTGCTGTTGAGCGAATGAATGTTGTTACATCGTTGGGTAGATTTGCGGGAATCTCTCTTACCGTCGAGCGCATACCTTGCGATTGCTTTACGCCACCGCCCTTTGCGCCACCTTTTGCGCCGCCACCAAGATATTTGTCGGCATAACTCAAAATTTCGCCACTGCGAATCGGAGCCTCACATACCGAAGCCTCGCACTCGTAATAGTTGCCCAATACCGAGCAGTTAATCTCTTTCAATTGCTCCACTAAGCGCTCTACGATGATGCGTTTCGAGTAACTTACGGCATTATCTACGGCCTCTACGAACTCCTCGCGGTTGTGTACTGCCGTAATTCCCACGCTCGAGCCCGAATCGGCAGGCTTTACAATCATAGGATAGTGCAATTTCTTCTCGGTACGCTCCACGACACCCTCTTGGTTGTCAAACCACTCTTTGTCCGAGAACCACGCGTACTCAATTACGGGGATTCCCGACTCTGCGAGTATCATCTTCATCGTGATTTTATCCATACCGTTGGCCGATGCCAATACGTTACAACCAGCATAGGGTATGCCTGTCATCTCGATTGCGCCCTGGAATGAGCCGTCCTCGCAGTTTGTGCCGTGCAAGGCGGGCAAGATGACATCGAGTGTTGCGGCTACGTCGCTACCAAACAGTGGTCGCTTTACCTTATAAAGATTGTTATCTCCATAGATGGGGCGTAGATATACTGCCTCACACTTGGCATACAGACTCTCCATATCGCGGTAGTTCTCGCTCTTGCGCAAGGCCTCACCTGTGTACCACGCGCCTTGCTTTGATATATAGATAGGCGTAATGTTGTACTTCGCGGTGTCGATGGCCTCCATAGCCTGAATAGCGGTCAATACCGAAATCTCGTTCTCTACCGAGCGGCCACCAAAGATTACTCCTACATTAATTTTACTCTTCATATTTCGTCTTGAGTTTTATAGTTTTCTACTTGAATGAGTCGGGCAAGTCGTTTTCGTATAATACGATGTCGCCCGCTTGCATCATCTGCGCCAATTTTGCGGATGCCTCGGCAAAGGAATCGGCCACTACGATACGATCTGCCGCAAACTCTCTATCTTGAAGTCCTTGCACAATGGCATCGCGGTTTACTTTGTTTACCACAAAAGCCCAATCGGCAGACTCTGCAATGTTGCGGCCCAATTGGCGATTGTTGCGCTCCTGACTCTCGCCCATCTCGACAAAGCCTGGGGTTACGACTATGCGGCGAGCGCCCTCCTTGCGATTAAAGTCACGCAGTACCTCCAACGCCATCTTTGCTCCTGCGGGATTCGAGTTGTAGGCATCATCAATAATTGTAATGCCACCTGCGGTATGTTTTACACTCAGGCGGTGCTCAATCTGCTCAATCTGACGTATGGCACGTCGCTGCATCGATGCAGGTACACCCAACTCATCGGCTACGACTATGGCGGCCAACAGATTAAGGATGTTGCCACGTCCTGCCAAATGGGTAACGTATCCCTCGTTTTTGTCGCCACGAATATCAATTGCAAAAGATGTCGATAGCGGTGAATAATTCACATCCGTTGCGCGATAGTCGGCCGAGGTGTTCTCCACCGAGTAACTAATCGTGTTGCAGTGATGTTTCAGTCGGGCCTCTGCTATTGGCTCGGAATCTATGTTTATCACTCCCAAACCATTTGCGGGCAGGGCATCAATCAACTCAAATTTTGTCTTCAGAACACCCTCAATAGAGCCAAATGTCTCCAAGTGCATCTCTCCAACAGCGGTTACAATACCAATCGTGGGGTGTACCAAGTCGCAAATCTCCTTGATGTCTCCTCGCTGCTTAGCACCCATCTCGACGATGAAGACCTGATGGTGGGGCTTGAGTTGCTCTCTTACGGTGCGAATCACACCCAACGTAGTGTTGAAGTTGCCGGGTGTCATCAGCACGTTATATTTTTCGGATAGGATGCGATAGAGATAGTGCTTTGTAGAGGTCTTGCCGAAACTGCCCGTGATGCCGATAATCTTAAGGTCGGGCATCGAGCGCAAAATGCGTCGTGCATCGTTGTAATACCAGCGTGAGATGAGGGCCTCCAAAGGCTTGTTGAGCAGATTTGCCGTCAACATAACGATGGGCAGAGCCAAAATTATAAGCGCCGTAGCCTTTGCATATTGCGGAACGAAATATGCTACCGCTCCGATAATGGCAACCGAAAAGAGCGCGGCCGTCAGAAACAAACGTTTCACGCGCATTGTATAGACAATAGGCTTCTTGTAGGTTGTGCGCAACTCACGCCACGCGATGACGGTCATAAAGACTGCAGAGAATCCCAGAAATACAGGGTTGTTAATAAATCCTACTACAGCCAATGCGGCAATGATTGCGGCACGTCCAAATTTGTATCCTCCCCTAAACCAGCGAGCGTAACGCTCCTCGCGGTAGGAGTTGTGTTGAAACATATGCACGTCGTAACGCACTACGGCAAACCACAGTAGCGCATATAACGGCCAAAATATGATATTATCAATCAACATACTCTATCTTGTCATCTCCTTTGCTAAAAAACTCTCCAATACTCTGACGAACAACGGCATATTTTCCAGAAACGAGTAGTGCCCTGCGCCAGCAACGGTCACCAAGCCCGCATCAGGAATCAACTTCTCCATACGTTTTGCATCCGACAAGGGTGTTGCCGTATCGTTTTCGCCCCAAAAGAGCAATGTCGAGGCCTTAATCTTCGGCATCAAGTGGCACAAATCCTCATTCACTACTTTCGACAATATGGCGCGCATCATAGGTGAGGCATTGTTGTAATCGGCTGAGCCTGCCTTTGCTCGTCGTTGCTCGATAATCTTTGCGGCTCGCTCCTTGCCTACCACGAGTGGCAACAGTCGTTTCAAAAGTTTGTAGGTATAGACCTTGCGGTAGTAGGTGAATCCTCGGCGAGGCTTTACACCTGCGGCATCCACCAAGATAACCTTGCGAGTCGCATTGCGTGAGGCATAAACGATTGACACTCTGCCACCGAAGGAGTGACCGATGAGTATCGGGTTTTCGATATCCTCCTGCCTTACTATAGCCTCCAGCGAACGGGTATATTCCTCCACACCCCATACACTCTGCGGCTCTTCGCTCTTGCCGAAGCCTGCGAAATCTACCGTAAAGACTTGGAAATACTGCGTCAAAAATGGTTTTAACTGATTGAAAATCTCACCATTGCATCCCCAGCCGTGTAGCAAAAACAAAGGTCGCCCTGCACCTTCGACGGTGTAGTGCAACCTTATGTCGGAATATGTAATTGTCTTGTCCATAGTTTCTCGATACAAATTTAACCTTTTTTCTTCAACTATAGCAAGATTGTCGCCTTTTTATCATAGGCGAGTATATTCTTTTGACCATTTTGATGGCCATAGCAATGCTTTGCGCAGAATTACTTATTCATCACATCGTTTTGGTGGTTGATGCTCTCGACGTGGATAGCCTCAAGGACAGAGTTTACAAACTCTTCGCTCAAGCCCATCGAACGCGTCATATTGAGCATACGGCGGCACACCTCGCCCCAGCGGTTAGTCTGCAGGATGGCCACGTTCGAGGCCTTCTTGATATGGCCAATCTTGTCGGCGGTCTTCATA
This sequence comes from Alistipes sp., assembly GCA_045658845.1. GTDB lineage: Bacteria > Bacteroidota > Bacteroidia > Bacteroidales > Rikenellaceae > Alistipes. The sequence continues at coordinate 40,660 of JAZOVT010000094.1, read as the reverse complement.
CGCTGGCTCAAGAGTTCAAACAACTCGGCGTCAATTTGGTCAATCTGCTGACGGCAGAGGTTCAACTCATCGTTAAACTCGGGGTCGTCGGCCGATTTGCCACGCCACATAATGTTGTCAATCATCGTGATGCAGTCCTGCGGGATGACCTGCTGTGCCGAGTCGCTCCACGCCTTATCGGGCGAATTGTGACTCTCAATCATCATACCGTCGAAGCAGAGGTCAGCAGCCTGCTGTGCTATGCCCTGCAACAAAGGTCGGCAACCGCAGATGTGCGACGGGTCACAAATCATCATCATATCGGGGAAACGTGCGCGCATCTCGAAAATCATATGCCACATAGGCGGGTTGCGGTATTTCGTGTGTCCAAAGTATGAGAATCCACGATGTATCAAACCGATGTTCTCGCGCGGAATACCCTCGTTTATAAGGCGGTTAACGGCACCAGCCCACAGTCCTATATCGGGCGTCATAGGATTCTTGACCAAGACGGTTACATCCTTGTTGTCGCGCAGAGCCTCGGCTATCTCCTGAATGGCAAAGGGCGACACGGTAGTGCGCGCACCAATCCAAAGAATATCGATATTGTGCTTCAGCGCGAGTTGAACGTGCGAACGATTGGCCACCTCGACTGCCAATGGGAGGCCGGTCTTCTCCTTAATCTCCTCCAGCCACTCCAATGCTGGCTCGCCAATACCCTCGAATGTGCCGGGGTTGGTACGAGGCTTCCATACGCCTGCGCGTATCACGTCAATCCTGCCCGACTTTGCCAACTCGAGAGCCGTATCAACGGTCTGCTCGTGAGTCTCGGCGGCGCAAGGTCCTGCTATAATGAGGGGACGTTTCTCCCCAAGTACAAACTTTCCCATTTTCCAATATTATTTATAGACCCGATGTGGCCACTTGCCTTTCTCGCTTAATTGCTTTGGGCAAGCCTAACCTACGGCCACTTGGGCTCTTACTTTAATATCTCTCTGATTTTGTTGGCTTTCTGCATAGCCTCAATCAGACCCTCTCTGTCGTCACGTTCAATCATACGGCGCAGAATCTGCAATTGGTGTATATGCTCGCGCAATACATCCAGCACATTGTATTTGTTGCCCAAAAATATCGGGGCCCACGTCTGCGGCAGACTCTTTGCCAGACGCACCGTACTCTCGAAACCTCCGCCCGCCAGGTCGAATATATGCTCCTCCTCACGCTCCTTCTCCAAAACTGTGAGTGCCAACGCAAACGACGTTATGTGCGATATGTGCGATACGTAGGCGCAGTGGGTGTCTTGCTCCTCGGCCGACATATAACGTATCGGCATACCAAGCGTTTGGTAGATGTGCTCCACCACCTGCAAGGCATCCTCGTCGGAGTGTTCTTTCTCGCAGATGACCACCGTACGCCCCTTGAAGGCGTTGCGCTCGGCAGCCTCGGGGCCACTATTCTCGGTACCCCACATAGGGTGGGTGGCTACCAAGCGGCCTCTGCGTGGGTGCATCATCGTAACTTCGCACAACTCCTGCTTTGTGGAGCCCATATCCATTACAATCTGCTTTGCGCTGATGCGGTTGAGTATCTTCGTGGCCATTATGGGGATGGTGTCGACGGGAGTAGCCAAGACGATTAAATCGCTCTCGGATATTGCCTCATCGATTGTTACTATCCTGTCGACCAGACCTAACTCCAGAGCCTTGCGTGCATTGCTCTCGGAGTGTTCGATGCCCGTCACAACACTGCATAAACCCTTCTCCTTGAGGTTTAAGGCCAAAGAACCACCTATAAGGCCAAGACCAATGACGGTTGCTTTCATTGACAATGTTAGTTTATTTTACAAAGCGGCTCTTTACTCGCTCGGCAGCCTCCGCCAAACGGTCAGCAGGCATACAGAGTGAGATGCGGATATACTTGTTACCCTCGCTACCGAAGATGCCGCCCGGTGTTACAAATACATCACACTCGTTCAAAACCTTGTGCGAGAATGCGAAGCAGTCGCCGTCGAAATCCTCGGGCATAGCAGCCCATACGAATAGACCAGCCTGTCCCTTAACGTAGTTACATCCGAGTGCATCGAGCAAAGCGTAGCCGTGTGCCTCGCGCTCGTAGTATGTAGCGTTCAACTCGTCAAACCACTCGTTGCCCAAAGCCAATGCCTCGGCAGCAGCAGCCTGTACGGGGAAGAACATACCAGAGTCCATATTACTCTTAAAGCGCAAGATGTCGCTCAAGATGTCGGCACGACCTGCTACAACACCTACACGCCAGCCAGCCATAGAGTGACCCTTACTTGTAGAGTTCATCTCGATAGCCACATCGCGTGCACCGTCGATTGAAAGGATGCTCAACTGCAAGTTGTTACGAACGAAACTATAAGGGTTGTCGTGTACCAACAGGATGTTGTGCTTTGCAGCGAAAGCAACCAACTTCTCGAACAACTCCACAGTGGGGTGTGTACCTGTCGGCATATTGGGGTAGTTTACGAACATCAACTTAACCTTGCTCAAATCCTCGGCCTCAATCTCCTCGAAGTTGGGGTAGAATCCGTTAGCGGCATTGAGTCTGTACTCCAAAACCTCACCGCCCGCCAATGTGACAGCAGCGCGGTAAGTGGGGTAGCCAGGGTTGGGAACCAACACCTTGTCGCCCTCATCGAGGAATGCCATACAGATGTGCATAATACCCTCCTTTGAGCCAAGCAACGGAAGAACCTCGCTCTTGGGGTCCAACTTCACGTTGTACCACTTCTCATACCAATCAGCATAAGCCTGACGCAAGAGTTCGCTACCATTGTAAGGCTGATAAGCGTGAACGTCTGGATGCTGTGCCTCCTTGCCCAAGCGGTCGATAACAGCCTGTGCTGGTGGCATATCGGGGCTACCGATACCGAGTGAGATGATGTCGCGACCTGCTTTACGCAACTCTGCTATCTCGCGATTCTTCTTTGAAAAGTAATACTCCTTAATGCAATCCATACGATGCGAGGGAGCGATGGTTACCTTTGTCATAGTTTTGTAATGTTTTAATTGTTAATTATTTATCTTATTTGTCTAAACTTCTTAGTTAATTGAGTTAAACCTTTACTTTAACTCGCGATTATTTTCCGCTGCGGTAAACACCATAAACGTGCATCTCGGAAGTGACGTTTTGCAAGCGGTTGATGTTGTCGATATAATCATCCAAACACTTAAATTCCAAGTCAATATGGAATAGATAGTGCCAAGGTTCACTCGGTATGGGGTATGACTGCAACTTCGAGAGGTTGATGTTTTGCAGCTGGCTTAGTGCTTTGAGCAACGAACCCTCCTCGTGGACAGTCTTAAAATATAGCGACGCCTTGTTTGCATTAGTTGCAATGTCGTGGTCGTATCGCTTGAGAACCATAAAACGAGTATAGTTGCTCTTTATTGTATTTATTTCGGGTGCTATAATCTTCAGCCCAAACATCTCGGCGGCAAGTTCGCTGGCGATGGCTGCCGTATGGCGTAGTCCTTTCTCGGCTATATGGCGTGCGCTCAAAGCGGTATCCTCCGACTCGATAAGTTTCCACGGGTGCTGGTCCAGATAGTCGATACATTGTAACAGGGCCATTGAGTGCGATTCCACCTCGTGTATATCCTCCAACTCTACATCGGATAGGACCATCAAGTTTTGCTTGATAGGCAGATATACCTCGCCTGCGACTTGAAGATTCTCGTCCTGCAGAATACTATAATTGGGTATGATAGAGCCTGCGATAGAGTTCTCGATAGCCATAAGGCCCATATCGGCCTCGCCGCGCTTGACCATAGAAGCGACTGCGCGGAATGTATCGCACGGTGCAATCTCTATCTCGCGGCCAAAATATTGGATGGCGGCGATATGGTGAAAGCACCCTTCGTATCCCTGTATTGCAATCTTCTTCATTCGCTAATGATTAAAAAATCCTGACCTCGATAATTCAAGGTCAGGATTAATATTACTATCTATGAAAGCATCTTCATTTAGCATACGACATCCTGACCGTTCGCACGGAAATAATAAAATCGCTTATAAAAGAAGAAACCCATATTTGTTAGTTACTTGTTATATTGTAATTTATCAGCCACCACTATTGGAGTGGGCATTATTTATGGTACAAATATATCGCAATTAGACGATATATCAAAATCTAAAGCAAAATATTTAGTGAGAAATTTTAGTCGATTATTTATTGAATATACTTCACTTTAGAGTATTTGCGCTCGGGTGTTTCGGGTTTTTCATCCGAGTAACCCATACCAATACAGAATAATAACTCTTGACCCTCGCTCAAAGCAAGTGTCTCGAGGAATGGTTTGCCCTCCTCGGTAGAGAAGAAACTGATGGGGCCCATCATAATAACCGATGATACGCCCAATGATTTTGCAGCATTTACCATATTGCCAGCCATCAAGCCGCAGTCAACCTGTGTACAGGGGCCTGGTCGGTGCGAAATGAAGATTACCGATGTGGCATTACGGAACATATTTTTGAAATTTGGGTCCTTGAACTGCTCGGCCATAGGAGAGTCTTCGGGAAGACTATTCTTGTAGGCTGCTGTTACATCATCAATCCATTTCTTTGACTCTACGACTCTGACCTCCCAACGCTGGGCATTCATACCATTGGGAGCGTGGATGCCACACTCCAAAATCTTGTCCATAACCTCGTGAGAAATGGGCTCGTCGTTGTATTGGCGTACGCTGCGGCGTGTCATAATAGTCTCGATAACCTCGTTAGGATAGGTGGTCTTCGGCTCCTGTTGTGCGGTATTGTCACAAGACGTAAGTCCTAAAAGGCAAGTAGCAATTAAAACAAAATATTTTTTCATATTTTTATTTAGTTTTTTTTGATGCTTTTCTTCGTAATACTTTGGTTTTTTATACTAAAATCAGAGTGGAAATTAAAGGTCTTTTACGTCGACTATGCCATTCATTACGGCGTAGATGGTTTGTCGGCCTATAGCGCGTGAGCCAATCTTTTCGCTGATGTTACGGCGGTGGAAGATTACTGTCGGCGTTGATATGTTGAGCATGTCGGCTATCTCCTTGTTGATATATCCCTTGACGATAAGAGCCAAGACATCCTTTTCACGTTGCGATAGCAACTCCTTCTCCTCTAAAGTGGCGTGGTGGTCCATTCCGTGAGCGTGGTGAGCCACATTCTGCATCATAAGGAATGTTTTAAGTAATTCGCGCTCGGGGCGACGGATGTCGACACAGCGGAATCCTTCACTTTTCAGGGTATCATCACCCTCAACCAATACAATGCAACGGCGTGATATGGAGTTGAAAAAGTGGATATTATCTTTTAAGGTAGAGTCCGAGATGAAGAAGTGTATAGCATTTGCGGGATTGCACTCTGCAAACTCTTCAAACGAATTGAAAGAGGCAATCTCCACATCGCGGAACATATCAATAAACGGAGCAATATCCGTAAGTATGGTTCGCATCGCCAAACAGCAAAGTGAATTGGGATGAATGATAACTATTTGGGGTCGATTATTCATATCACAAATATAGACGTTTTCTCGGAAATATAAAACTATAATTTATGATAGTTGAAGTGTAAGGTTGATTATACTACTTTTGTTCCCGAAAATTTAGAATTGTAAACAGATGAGAAAAGTTGTAAAGTTTATGTTTGCGGCACTCGCTTTGTGTGGTGTAAACGAGGTGGTATTGGCCTCGGAGCGAGTGGAGATAGAGCCCGATAGCCTATATAAAACAGAGGCGATTGAGGATGTGAGTGTGGCAGTGCGTATGCCCAAACAGCACTTTGGCCTAAAGCGTCAGCCTATATCGGCAAGTGTCGTGGGCGAGGCAACGCTTGAGCGTGAGCAGATACACTCGGTAAAGGATTTGTCGGCCATAATGCCTAACTTCTATCAGCCCGATTATGGCTCAAAGATGACATCGTCAATCTATGTGCGAGGATTTGGTGCGCGAATCGACCAGCCTGTGATTGGTATGACGGTAGATGGTGTGCCATATATGAATAAGAATAACTACGATTTCGATATGCTGGATGTGGCTCGCGTGGAGTTGTTGCGTGGCCCGCAGAGTACGCTTTATGGTCGAAACACTATGGGTGGCCAGATGAATGTTTATACTCTCTCGCCGATGAATTATAGCGGAATGCGTGGCTCGGTAGAGTATGGCTCTGGTAATACCATCAATGGTAAATTGACCTATTATGGCCGTAGTGCGAGTGGTAAGTTTGGTTACTCGGTAGGTGGCTATTACAATCGTACAGACGGATTCTTTGATAATGCATACGATGGTAGCAATGTCGATTGGGGGCAGAGTAGTGGAGGCCGCCTGCGTTTGGTATGGGATTTAGGCCGCAAGTGGGAGATTGACAACTCGGCATCAATAGGTTATACCGATGAGGGGGGATATGCTTATGCGATGTATGATGAGGCGAGAGGTGTGGTTGCGCCGATTAATTATAACTCACCCAGCGGATATATGCGTTTGAGCGTGAGTGATGGTTTGGTGGTGTCGCATACGAGCGAGAAGTATAAGTTTACGGCTTCGACAAGTCTGCAATATATGCACGACCGTATGCGTATGGATAACGACCTTACACCCGCTGCGATATTTACGTTGGAGCAGGAGCAGAAGGAGTGGGCTGTAACCGAGGATGTTGTTTTCCGCACGAACGATATGTCACGTCGCTGGCAGTGGCTGACGGGTGCGTATGGATTCTACAAAACCATAGATATGCAGGCGCCTGTAAGTATTTTGGACGAGGGTATCAATTCGTTGGTGTTGGGTAATATGCCCGATATGATTAAGAACTTGTTGGAGTTTGATAGAGATGCTTTGACCGTTGAGAGCAACTTCGATTTGCCGACTTACGGTTTGGCGCTCTATCACGAATCATCACTCCGCGCAGGTGAGCGCTGGCGTTTTACTGCAGGTTTGCGCTTGGATTATGAGGTCGCTAAGATGAAGTATGACAACTTCTCGCAGATAGGTTACAAGATGGGTGCTATGCGTCCTGGTATGCCTCCGATGATTCCCGATTTCCGTATGGTTGAGGTGCCGTTCCAGGGGGAAGAGAAGTTGGATTATCTGGAGTTGTTGCCGAAGGTGGCTGTTAACTTCACAACCGATGCGGGTGATTTGTATGTGACGGCTACACGAGGTTACAAAGCGGGCGGATTCAATACGCAGATTTTCTCGGATATTTTGCAGAACAAAGTTAAGAGTGCATTGATGGGTGATGCAATGACGGCTATGGGGCGTCCTGCTGCACCTTCGGAGCCTTCGCCGTATGATGCGGCATCGGTAACGACCTATAGACCCGAGTATAGTTGGAATTATGAGGTGGGTGGAAAGTTGCGCTTTGCAGATAATCGCCTTAATTGGGATTTCGCGGCCTTCTGGATTGAGTGTCGTGACCAGCAACTGACGGTATTCCCCGAGGGGTTGACTACAGGCCGTATGATGTCGAATGCAGGAAAGTCGCGTAGTCGAGGTGTCGAGACAACTCTCGAGTGGCAACGCCGTGAGCCAATGCGTGGTTTGTCAGTTGTGGGTAGTTATGGCTATACGAATGCCAAGTTTGTGGAGTTTAATGATGGCAAAAACGACTATGCTGATAATTATCTTCCCTATGCTCCGCAGCATACTGCATCGTTGGGCGTGTCGTACAGATTCTTTGTGAGCAATAACGGTTTATTGCAGCATCTTGATTTGAATGCTTCTTGGCAGGGTGCTGGTAAGATTTATTGGAATGAGGCGAATACGTTGGCGCAGAATTTCTACTCGCAATTCAATGCATCGGTTATGTTGCAATTTAAGAGTGTAGCACTTTCTCTGTGGGGACGTAACTTGACCGATACAGACTTCTATACCTTCTATTTCAAGTCGATGAATAACAACTTCTATAATCACGGAAAGCCTTGCCGCATAGGTGCTACGTTGAGTTTTAAGATATTGTAACGAAGAGTTTTATAGAAAATATACATCAAAATAAGCAGGGCCTATCTTTCGTGTTGGATAGGTCCTACTTTTTATATATATTTGCGAGAGAAATTGAAAATATATAAAATTAATACCTATAATCGTATGAAAAGACTATTAACAACCCTGTTGGCGTGTTTGATGGCGCTTGCTGTAAATGCCCAAAAAGTGACCATCTCGCCTCTGCCTCAAAAAATATCGTGGGGCGAAGAGGCATTTTCAAATAATACTAAATTCTATGTCGTAGGCTCGGCAGAGGCTGATGGCGATGCAATCAATCTGCTTGCCGAGAGTGTAGAGATATTAGGTGTTAGCAAGAAGATAAATGCTAAAAAGTTCCCTAATGCAAAACCTATCGTTATCGGTGAGGTGGGCGATAAGGCGGTAAAGAAATTTCAGAGCGCAGTGCCCGATGTTAAGGAGAGTTACTACCTGAAAGTTACCCCCGAAGAGGTGGTAATCGTAGGTCGCGACAATAGCGGAACATTCTACGGTGTGCAGAGTCTGTTGCAGGTGTTGAGCCAGACACAGGTGATGCAATGCGAAGTTGTGGACTATCCGAGCGTGGCCGAGCGTGGCGTGATTGAGGGATTCTATGGTAATCCGTGGAGCCACAAGGACCGTCTGCGTCAGTTTGATTTCTATGGCCAATATAAGATGAATACTTATGTGTATGGCCCGAAGGATGACCCCTATCATCGTGCGCATTGGCGTGACCCCTATCCCGAAAAGGAGGCTGCGCAACTCAAGGAGTTGGTAGATGTGGCACACAAGAATAAGGTTAAGTTTGTGTGGGCTATTCACCCTGCAGGCGATATCAAGTGGGGTATGGAGGACTATCAAAATGTAGTGAATAAACTCAATGCAATGTATGAGTTGGGTATCCGTACCTTTGCCGTATTCTTTGATGACGTGTGGGGCGAGGGTGCTCGTGGCGACAAGCAGGCCGAGTTGATGAACTATCTTACTGATGAGTTTGTGGGCAAGCACGATGATGTAGACCCTCTGATTATGTGTCCTTCGCAGTATAATAAGAATTGGAGCAATGGCGATTACCTAAATACGTTGGGTACGAAGATGTATCCCGAGGTACGCATTATGTGGACAGGTAACTCGGTTGTGGATATGATTGAGGAGGGTGATATGCAGTGGATTAACGACCAGATTAAGCGTAAGGCATTCATTTGGTTGAATTATCCTGTAAATGACTATTGCCAAAGCCGATTGCTGATGGGTAAGACTTATGGAAACGGCTTGAACATCAACGAAATGGTTAGCGGTTTCTGCTCTAATCCTATGGAGTATGCCGAGGCTTCGAAGGTGAGCCTGTACAGCATTGCTGACTATACTTGGAATATGCCTGCATATGATGCCGAGAGTTCGTGGGAGCGCGCGTTGGGTGCTTTGATGCCGACTTGTGCTCACGCATTCAAAGTATTCTGTGAGAATAATGTTGACCTTGGTCAAACAGGTCACGGCTTGCGTCGCGAGGGTGAGAGTCCCAATTTTAATACTAACTCTATGCTACGCCTATCAAAGAGTTTTATGCAACTTGTTGAGGCGGCAAATCATCTTTTGGCCGATGAGAAGCATCATCCCGAAATGTTGAGCGAGATTAAGCCTTGGGTTGAGAGTATGCGTTTGCTGGGCGTAAGAGGTTTGCAGTATGTAGGTATGGTTGAGGCTATGGAGAAGAAAGACCCGAAGTCGTTTATTACATACTATCGCAAACAGTTGCAGTTGGAGCAGGAGCAGAAGGCTATCATCAGCCGCAATTATGAGGGTTCTATTGTTAAGGCTAAGCCTATAGTTAGTGGTGATGTTGTTACGCCTTGGCTCGAAGAGCATCTGGCAGAGTTGATTAAGGCCTATCGCAAGCAATATACCTATGGAGCAGAGTATTTCCCTGTGCAGGTTATTGCCGATGGAGAGTATTTTATTAAGGTAAATGGTGAGTATCTGACCAATGCGCAAGCAGGTCCCGACCGAGTGGGTGACTATCCTGTGTTCCAGGCCGAGCGCGATGTGATTAACCCTCAGCGTCAGCAGTGGGTTATTGAGCAGAGCACGAAGACTGGTCGCTATAAGATTACCAATAAGCAGGATGGCCGTTATGTTAACGAGAGATGTACGTTCTGGGTAAATAAGGACCGCAATCCGTATGATGCCGAGTGGCATACATATCTGTTGGTCAAGAAGGACGGTAAGTGGCGCATTCAGAATGCTGGTCGCGGCGGTAAGAATTATTGGAATCGCGAGGGTAACCGTCTAAAGGATAAGTCAAGCGGAGATTTTATCTTTGAGATAGAGAAGGTAAAATAATTACTATGGAAATAGAATAGAGCGTGTCTGCAATATGTTAGACACGCTCTATTTTTTTATAATCAAAGTAAGTAAATTAAAATTTGGCAATCTCTGTAAGCATAGATTGTGGGCGGGTGTGAGGTGCCGAGCCCCACGAAGTGTTGGGCTGTGGGCCCATCTCGAAGTGGAGGGTGTTGCTGCCGCTGAACATATCTTCGTGCGAAAACCAATTCTTGTCGTAAGGCTTGCCGTTGAGCGTCACACTCTGCACATAGCAATTCTCGCGAGAGGCATTGGGCGCAAGGATGGTGAGTGTGCCTTTGCGGTGCTTTAGGTGTACCTCCTTGAATATTGGCGAGCCGATGCAATATACGCCTTGTCCGTGAGTCATCGGGTAGAAGCCCATAGCACTCATTATAAACCACGCCGACATCTGACCTCCATCGTCGTTGCCACACATACCGTAGGGCTTGGTGCTGTATAGCGTGTAGAGCACATCGCTGATGCGTTTTTGTCCCTTCCAAGGCTGACCGACGTAGTTGTAGATGTAGAGCGTATGATGGCCGGGCTCATTGCCGTGTGCATATTGGCCTATGCGGCCTGTGATGTCGGGGGCGGGGTTAGGGCCGTGCAGTTCGGACGATACGGTAAACAGCGAGTCTAACTTCTCGATAAACTTATCTTCGCCTCCATACAACTCGGCCAGGCCCGCTATATCGTGAGGTACAAAGAAACTCCATTGCCACGACGTACCCTCGCAGAAATCATCATCGGGCTGATAATGATTTGAATAGAATGGGTCGAACGGCGTTCGCCACGAGCCATCCGATAGGCGGCCTCGCATAAAGAGAGTACTCTTGTCGAAGAGGTTTTTGTAGCGTTGGGCGCGATTCAGGTAGGTTTTGTAGTCTTCATCGTGGCCTAACATTCGGGCCATCTGGGCGATGCACCAGTCGGCATAGCAATACTCTAAAGTCTTCGAAACGGATGTAATCTCCTTGTCGCAGGGGACGTAGCCATATTGATTATAGTAGCGTGCGCCACGGAAATCGCGTAGGAAGTAGCCAAATGTGTCGCGATTGGATGATGCCTTCATCGCCTCAAAGAGTGCTTCGGCATCGTAGCCGCGTATGCCTTTGGAGTAGGTGTCGGCGATGACGGGCATTGAGTTGTAACCTATCATACACATAGTCTCGACACCTGCAAGCAACCAAATGGGTAGTTGGCCGCAGTGGCGGTAGTGCTCGAGTAGGGTATTCATCAAATCGCTTGTTACCTCGGGGTGTAGGATGTTCATCAACGGAATCTGTGTGCGGAAGGTATCCCAGGGGCTGAAAACACCACCGTAATAGTTGAAGCGACCCTTGTAAACCTTGCTGTCGGATGAGCGATAGTGGCCCGTCACGTCGGAGTATAGTTGCGGATAGAGGTGTGCAAAGTAAAGGCAGGTGTAGAAGACCTCCTTTTGCGGTGTTGGTGAGTCTGCGACCTCGATAGCCGATAATGTTTTGTCCCATAAGTCGTAGGTCGCTCGGCGCACTTTATCAAAATCCCAAGTGCGTATCTCGGCCTTGAGATTTTTGCGTGCTCCCTCTGTGCTGACGGGTGAAATGCCGACACGTGCAACGATAGGCTTGTCGCTGGCTCCGAAGCTCAAGACGGCTTTCAGGTCGGTACCTTCGGCTTGTGTCGCGTTGTGGGCGAGTTTGCGGTTGTTGTAAATCTTCAGGTCGGTGATAGGCTCCGAGAATTCGGCATAGAAATAGACGTGTTGTTCGGGAGCCCAGCCGTTGGTTATGCGTGAGCCACGTATTGTGCGAGGTCCGATGCGCTCGATATGAGAAAGACGTACTGTGTCGAAATCCTCTTCGGGGATGATGGTGCAGGCGTGTTCGCTACCGTGCTGTAGGTCGATAAAGATTTGACGATTTTTGGTTGTGGGGTAGTTGTAACGGTGCATACCGCAGCGTTGTGTGGCTGTTAGTTCGGCTTCGATATCATAATCAAGCAATGTGGTACGGTAGTAACCAGGCTCTACATACTCCTTCTCGTGCGAGAAACGGCTGGCGACACGCTCGGGGCAGGATTCGGCACCCTCCCACGAAGTGTTGGCTATGGGGCAGAACATTATATCTTGAAAATCCGTACCGCCCATTCCCGATTTATGGGTGTGGCTGAAACCATATATGTGGCCGTGCTCGTAGAGATAGCCCGAGCCCGAGAAGAATGTGTCGGGGCATAACTCTACCATACCGAAAGGCGCGGCGGCAACGGGGGCAACGTAGCCGTTGTTAGTTGTACCCATCATTGGGCGGACCAATTCGACGGGGCGTTGGGCTGTGGCGTATGATGCTGTGATAACGAGTGCCGTAACAAGCAGTAAGACTCTTTTTGAAATGTTCATTGTATGGAGTTTAAGTAGTTATAAATTGCTTTAATCAGTAAACTCCAAAATATTATGTAATAGCCGATTCCCGAAAATAAAAAAGAGGAAAAATCTAATGATTTTTCCTCTAAGGTAGCGGGGGGAGGACTCGAACCTCCGACCTCCGGGTTATGAGCCCGACGAGCTGCCAACTGCTCTACCCCGCGATGTATCGTTATATGGGCCGTAGCCCGATATTTCCGTTTGCGTGGTGCAAATATAGTGAAAAAATCGACGACTGCAAAAATATTTTGGACTTTTTTGTTGTGCTTTTGGTTAATGCTTTGTGTTGTAATGTGTTATGTTTTATTTAATATTTGCTGCTACAATCTCCGATAGGTCCTTTACCTTGTGTGTAGCACCTCGCGTGATAGCCTTCTTGCATAGCGGGCAGGCTGTCACGATAGTATCGGCACCTGCGTTATCCAGGTCTTCGGCTACATTGCGGGCTATGGTGAGTTGTTGCGAGTCGTTGATGGCCGTATTAGCCAGCGAAGAGCCACAGCAGAGTGCATTCTTGCGTGTGTGCGAAGGCTCAAGCAGTGTGCCTATCGCCTCGATGACAGCGCGAGGCTCGTCATATATGCCGCTACCACGTCCCAACTCGCAGGGGTCGTGATAGGTGAAGGTATTTTCGGTAGAGTAATTGATGTGGAGTCGACCCTGTTGTATTAGGCGGAGGATATACTCCGAGTGGTGCAGTACCTCGATGCCATCCAACTTATACTCCTCTTTGAAGATACGCAGGCAGATAGGGCACGATGTAACAAGGGTTGTAATGTTGTGCTTGTAGAAGAGCGATTTGTTGTAGTCAATCATCTTCTGGGCAGAGTCGCTTTCGCCTGATAGTTTTAGTGGACGGCCACAACATACGCCTCCGCTCTTGTCGGCCCACCATACATCTTCGCGCGCAGCATCGAATATACGTTGCATAGCAGATAGGGTGTTGGGTGTGAGCAGAGTCATACAACCTGCGAAGTAACCCACACGGCCCTCGCCCGATGAGCGGTCAAGATTTTTAAGGTATTTGTAACGGCTCTCGTTGGGGATGTTACGCATCGAAGTACGAGAGTTCAGGCGCAACGTATTGAGGTTGATACCTACAGGGCATATCTGTTCGCAACGACCACACATAAGGCAGTTGTTGGCAATCTTCTGCTGCAGTCTGTTCTTGCGGCGGTCGCGAAGGAAATAGACCGATTGTACATCGTTGATGCCAAGTTGCATCTGTAATTGGCAGGGGTCTATACATATACCGCAACGCGAGCAAGCCTCGACCTCGAAGTTGTCGTACGACTTCTCTTTGGCTTCGGGGCGCAGACGGAAATGGCGCAGGAAGATGAGCGGAATCTCGGTAAAAATATGCATATAGCGCGAGAAAGGCATCGCTACGAAGAAGATACCCAACGCAAAAGAGTAGAGCCACCAAATAGGCTCATAGAATAGTTGTAGGATGTCGGTATTTATTCCAGCCGCGAGTAGCGAACCGAAACCGCCTGTTAGGAAACTACCGCCACCATATATGGCACTCGTGAGGCTCTCGGCCAGCAATCTTACGGGGAAGACAAACCATAGAGCCGTGAGAGCAATGCGGTCAAAGGATATGTGCTGGGTGGTCTTTTTCATACCCATAGCGCGCGAGCGCATACGCTTCAGCCACGCAAGTGTAACTCCCGACAGAACGAACAACAGTAGGAAGTCCATCACAAAATCGAACATTGGCTTGTGGCCCTCAATGTTGTTTAGGACTGCGAAATATTTGAAAAAGACGTGTCCCTGCAGAGGAATCATCTTGAATCCCAAATATGCTATAGTCTCAATCCATCCTACGCTGATGAGCAAAAACCATCCAAAGGCAAGGCTCATATGCATATAGCCGAGCAGAGGATTCACCTTGAATATGCGGTGGTGCAAGAGAGATTCTCTAATGACCTCCCACGTTGCAGTGAATACTCGTGGCGAGAAAATACCCTTGACAATTAATACTTTGTCGCTTTTGGGTAGGTTTCTTAACCAAATGAAATATTTTATGGCGATAGCGACAAACAGAATTATCGTGCCGACTATAAACGGAATACAGAAATCTGCAAAAAAAGTCATATTAGAAGTCTCCAAGTTTTCGTTTGATTAACATAACCACACCGCGAGTATTTATTCCTCGAGGGCAGACCAAACGGCATTTGCCGCACAACATACATTTATTCATCTCCTCGTAGGCACCCTGATACTCTCCTCGGCGTACCAGAGTGTGTACCTTGCGGAAATTGAACTCGGTGAGGTTCCCCGCCGTGCAAGAGGCCGTACACGAGCCACAGCCTATGCAGGCCTGCAGTTCGGGCATCTCGCTAATGACCTCTTTGCTCTTGTTGAGATTGTTGCGATTGAGGTCTATGGTGCGTGGTTTATTTAAGGCAAATCCGAAATTTATCATACTTTTTAGCCGTAAAGTCTTATTATTTTATGCTCGATTGAGCCAAGCCTTGACGCTCAAGGCTGCCGTTGCTCCATCGTTCAGGGCCTCGGCGACATTCTTTGGTGCGGTAATGGCTCCTGCGTAGAAGATGCCTTCGATATTACTCTCGGTATTGTGGAGGAATGAATCTTTGGCTTGCATAAAACCACTATCCTGACAACGTAGGCCACAATCGGTCTTGAGGCTTGCGTTGTGGTCGTTGGATTTCATACCGATAAGTAATACCAACATATCTACTCCCATCTTTAGTGGTCGGCCCGTAAGTGTATCCTCGGCTTTGATTTGTAGGCGATTGTCGATGTTGGGACTTACCTCCGAGATACGGCCTCTGACAAAATGTACGTTGTAGCGCTGCTGTGCCTCGCGGTACATCTCCTCGTAACCTGGGCCGAACATACGAATATCCATATAGAAGTTGAATACATCGGCTGCGGGATAGAGTTGTTTAAGTTCGATAGCCTGCTTAACGCCTGTCACACAGCATACCTTCGAGCAGTGACGCTGGCATACCTTCTCATCACGAGAGCCGACACAGTGCAGTATGGCTATACGGCGCGGAGTGCTACCATCCTTCATCCTGACGTCACCTTTGTTGAACATCTCCTCCAAATCGGCAGATGTAATCACGTTGTCGTAGATGCCGTAGCCATACTCCTCTTTGATGCGGGCATCAAAGAGCGTGTAGCCCGTAGCGACAACCACAGCATCGCACGATAACTCCTCGCCCGATGAGAGCGTCACTCTCTGCGGAGTTATCTTTGTGGCTTGGCAACCTGTCTTTATGGTTATGTTTGAGGTGATAGCCATCTTGTGCCTCAAGCCACTCAAAACCTCATCGGCAGGTGTGAAAGTGGGGAATAGTTTGTGCCAACCACGCACCTTGCCGCCAATATCCGAATCTTTTTCTAACAGCGTAACATTTATATCTTGCGTTGCCAATTCGGCTGCACACTGCATACCTGCTACGCCGCCGCCAATGACTATAACGTGTCTCTTCATAATACCTCTATTTTATCGCGGGCCTTGGGCCAGACGAAGATTTTATTGCTTAATGTTGTATCGTGAATTATCTGTCGAGTAACTATTTACAATCGCCTGCTCGGGACGACCTAAATATTTGCCGTTGCGACCAAGATATTTGGCCGAGGGGTCGTACTCTACTCCCAGCTTATCCAACAAAGGCCCTACATTGACTTGGTGCCTCTGCATACCCAACTCCCAGGGGTCGTAACCCAAAACCAGACCAGCCATCTCCTCGTAAGTGAGTACGGGGATGCCCTGACCATTCTGGCCGTAGGTTGTACCCTCCATCTCGGCAATGGTGTATTGCCATTTATCCAAGAACATCGAGCAACCAGGACAGTTGCAGACGATGAAGTCGGGCTTGTAGGGAGCCATACTCTCCAATTTCTTGTGAGAATTGGATATTGAATAACCTCGGTTGGCCTGCACCAAATAGTTGCGGAATCCGAAGCCGCAACAGTGACGGCGTTCGGGATAATCTACCAATTCGCCTCCCCACGACTCGACCATACCAGCCAAAACATAAGGGAACTCCGAGCCTCCGATACCCGATTTTGGGAAAATCTTGGCGTAGTGACAACCTATATGTTCTACGACCTTTAGTGGCTCGCCTGTATATACATTCACTAATTTGCGTTTGGCACGTTGTGCGATTGCCTCGCGGTGGTGGAATATAACATCAGAGGTGTGTGCCAGGTTTTTGGGCTTTTTGAACTCACGACCTGTTGCCTTGTAGAGGTTTTCGCGTGTGCGCTCCTCAGTCTCGGGGAACTCCTCCCACGTTGCGAGCAACTCGGTATATATGCCAAATGATGTGATGCACGATGAGGTGAAATTCTCATATCCAGCCTCACTCATCAAGGCAAACTGACGAGCCACGACAGCCATAATGGTCTCCAAGGGCACTACGTCGGAGTGGTAGCCGATGCCTGTGCAGGATGTATGCAATGGGTCATCGAATATATCACGTCCGAGGTCTTTGCCCAATATGTTGAGAAAAACCTTCTCGCTGCCAGGGAAAAAGTTTTGACGGATGCACGAACGAGCATAGTAGTAGTGGTCGTCGGCAATATCTTTTTGGTAGTCGGTCCAACTTGCGCGTTTCATAGACTAATAGTGTTCGTTAGAATTGTGGGTGTAAATCTCCATAAAGTACTCCTCGTTGGCACCATCAAATCCCATCTCACGCGCTTTGCGGTCGGAGTGTTTCTCTATGGTTTCAAACATTTCAGTACCTCCCGTGATGTCGAAAATCTTGTGTATCTCATCAAGCGTTTCGTCTGTGACCTTGCGGAGTGCGCCTGCACCCTCTTTGCCATAAACGGGAGTGAACTGACCGTAGATTTGCTCATCGTTGTCGATAATCCATTTCCAAACTGTACCCTGCTCGGGGTGTAGTTCGGGGCGAATGTTACGGGGAGTAAGGCAGTAGCCCGTACGCAGAATATTGTCGCCAATAGCACGCTTTAGAGCCAACTGCTGGCGGCCCTTCTCGCTCTCGACAAAGAAACCGAGTTTCTGCGATAGGGTACGCAGTGCCTGAATAACATAACCAGGGGTGTTGCCGCGCGGACAACGGGGACGGCACGACATACATTCGCCGCAGTACCATATTGTATCGCTCTTGAGTAGAGCCTCGATGGCCTCATCATCGCGTGTCTGCACGATGCTCACCATCTGACGTGGGTCATAATTATAGAATGCCGCCGCAGGACATACAGCCGTACATACGCCACAATTCATACAGGCCGTAAGGCCCTCTTTGAGGCGCACATCTTCAAGCAGCATATCGAAATATTTAGCCATAAAAAAAGTAACTTTGCTTACAAAGGCAAAGTTACTATATAGAAATGTATTGGAAGGTAGTATAAATACCTATTTTCGGATGTACTCCTCGAATGTAAATGGGTAAGGATACTTCTCTCCTTGCTCAAAAGACTCCTTGTTGAGTAGTTGCCATTGCGAGGCATCCCACTCGGGGAATGAAGTATCGCCCTCATAAGAGTGTCCTACACGAGTGAGGTAGAACTTGTCGGCAATATCTAACGCTAAAGCATATATCTGCGCACCGCCTATAATGAAAACCTCCTCCTCTTTTGGGAAAAGAGCGATGGCCGCTTCGAGTGAATCAACTACAGTGCAACCCTCAATTTGGGTTGTTGTGCGGCTGATGACAACATTTTGACGGTTAGGCAACGGGCGACCTAACGACTCAAAAGTCTTACGCCCCATAATTACAGGATGGCCCGACGTAATACGCTTGAAGTTGCGCAAATCCTCCGAGATGTGCCACAAAAGAGAGTTCTTATCGCCTATAACGCCATTTTCGGCTACGGCTACTATAATGCTAATCATAATAGGCTATCTTTTAGAACGACATAGGTGCTTTAATTGCTGGATATGGGTTGTAATCCTCCAATGTGAAATCCTCATATCGGAAGTCGAATACCGACTTTACATCGGGATTCAATCGCATACGGGGCAATGCTCGGGGCTCGCGAGATAACTGCTCTGCTACTTGCTCCATATGGTTGAGGTAGAGATGTGTATCGCCCAATGTATGAACAAACTCTCCCGCCTCGAGTCCGCACTCCTGTGCTATCATCATCGTAAGCAGTGCGTATGATGCAATGTTGAACGGAACACCCAAGAATGTGTCGGCACTGCGTTGGTAGAGTTGGCACGAGAGGCGTCCTTCGGCAACATAGAATTGGAACAAGACGTGGCACGGAGGCAGAGCCATATCCTCCACCTCGGCAACATTCCACGCCGAGACAATCATACGACGCGAATTGGGGTTGGTCTTGATGGTGTCAATCACCTGACGAATCTGGTCGATACTACTTCCGTCGGGCTTGGGCCAACTGCGCCATTGGTAACCATAGACGTGATTCAAATCACCATAGGCGTAACCCTCAATGGGTGAGGGCGTAGAGTCGCTTGATGCAGCCAAAAACTCCTCCATCGAGATGGGTTCGATATTGTTGGCTGCGCACAACTCCTTGTAATAACGATAAGCATCGTTATCCCAAATATGCACACCATTATCTACCAAATATTTGATGTTGGTATCTCCTGCCAAGAACCACAAAAGTTCGTGGATGATACCCTTCAAAAAAACTTTCTTTGTAGTGAGCAACGGAAATCCATCGGCAAGATTAAATCGCATCTGATGACCGAATACACTTTGTGTGCCCGTTCCCGTGCGGTCGCCTTTTACTATGCCTTCGCTTGTGATGCGGCGAAGTAGGTCGTGATATTGTTTCATTGTTGGAAAGTTTTAAGTTCAAAGTTACCCTCGTTGTCGCTTACGGCGTATGAGCCCGATGACTCGTTCCAATTACCTAAAAATACGACCTCCAGCCCTTGCTCTATGTGTTTGTGGGGGAAATGCATATGGCCGAATAGAATACAATCAACAAAGGGGTTCTCTTGCTTATAAGTGCGGGCGTAGTCAATCAAAAAGTTGAGTGACGATGCCGTAATCACATCTTTAGCGTGCGACTTGCGTGATTTGCCGCTCCACCACTGCCCGAATGACATAGCAAGGTCGGGATGTACCAACCACGCGAACAGTTTGCGCATTATGCGAGAGCGGAATGCACCGTTCATCAGTCGCAACAGCGGTTTGTTGCCAATATTGAGGTTGTCGCCGTGTGCAATATGTATAGTGCGGTTGCCGAGCGTTATGTTGCGTGATGTATGTACTACCTCTACACCACATTCGCGTTGCAGATAGTCACGGCTCCACATATCGTGGTTACCTGTTATAAAGACTACGGGTATTCCTCGGTCGGTAAGTTCGGCCAATTTGCCAAAAGTGCGAACAAAACCTTTGGGAATGACCTTGTTGTACTCAAACCAAAAGTCGAAGATGTCGCCTACCAAGAAAATGGCCTCTGCATCGGCTGAAACCATATCTAGCCAGCGGACAAAACATTGCTCGGTGCGACGACGAGATAGTTCGTCACCGGCTCCAAGATGAACGTCCGAGGCGAAATAATACATTGCTACTATTTAGATAAGTTTCTTGATTTCGGCTTCTAAATTTTCATCGAACAAATCCTTGCCGACGATATTGCCCTTACGGTCGATAAGGTAACTTGCAGGTATCTTCTGTACATTGTAGATACCTACCGAGGGTGATGAGTTGCCAAGCAAATCGCTCACCGATATCCACGGCAACTGCTGCTCTTGTATGGCTGTAATCCACGCGGCTTTAGATGTATCAACAGCAACCTGGAAAATCTCAAATCCCTGGTCGTGATATTTCTCGTAGATGCTCTTTAGGTCGGCATTCAAGGCGTTGCTGTTACCCAATTCGGCAGACCAGAAGTGGAGCAATATTACCTTGCCACTCAATGACGAGAGTTTCTGTTTCTTGCCAAACATATCGGGCATCTCGATATCGGGGAAGTCGCTCTCGGTAACTTGAGAGAGTAGGTTGATTTGTGCATCCATACGCGCTATCTGGCTACGCAGAATCGCTAAATAGGGAGTGTCGGGATAACTCTGCTCCAAAGCCTCGACTACGGTGCGATAATAGACAATATCGCTATTACCATTGAAGAGGTTGCTCTCATTCGGCAGTCGCTGATGCAGAGCATATACGGCAGCGATGTTAGCCTTATTCTCGATGATGAATCCCAATTGGAAACGCTGTGTATCGTGCTTTAGACGAGTGTACTCCTGCGCCATCTTCTTGCGCTCGTCGTCGCTCATCTCTGTCGATGAAATCTTAGATATAATCTCGTTCATAGCCATTGCACCTTCGATGTAGCGACGAGTGAACTTTTGTAGAAGTTCCGACTCGGTAGAACCCTCTACCTCGTAGTTGCGCAATAGATTGCCAGCCGATGAGACAGAGATGTTGTCACCACCCGAGAGCAATAAAGGCAGACGCTCGTTGTTGTAACAGATGTAATAGAGTGATGGAGTTTGCGCTACGTTGTTAATCTGTAACTTAAACTCGCCCTCCTCGTTAAGCGCAACAGAGTCTATGATGGCCTGCTCCAGCGGAGTAGATTGCTCTAAATAGACCATATCGGCATCCAAGCCGACAAAACGGCCTGCGATGTTTACTTTGGATGATTGACACGAACTAAATGCCATAACAGCAGTTATGGCTATAAAAAGTATTTTTTTCATTCTCGAAATTTGTTTCATACAGAATACAAATATAACATATTTTCAAAAATAACGCAAATTACTTGTGCGAATTGTGCTTTGATGGGTAATTATGGTTATTTTTTTTGCAGACGCTGGTTGGGTTTGTTACGTTGTGCGGGGTGCTGATTTTTTTGCTGATTTTTCTGGCCCGCCTTCTGAGCAGTGCGTTGTTGAGGCTTTGCGGCACGTTGCGAAAAGTGTTGTTTATACTCACTTCGGAGATTATTCAAAGCAACTTCATCCAATTCGATAGCACCTTCAGACATCTGCTTTATATCTTTTATGATAATTTCGTTATTGGGGTGCTCCTGATTGTATTCGAAACTTTTGGCACGCATATAACGAGCCAACTCCTCGACAGCAATATTTACGGCTTCGCGGTTTGTATCTTCGCCCATTGCACGCAACATACGTCCAACGTATTTGCCGTAGTGCTTATATCGAATAGGCCCTTGAGAATAACTCATTCTGCGAGGCGTAATCGTCAAATCTTCTCTGGTGGGACGTGGATATGGAGAATCTACATCTAATTGGAAATCAGACATAATGAATAGGTGGTCCCACAATTTATGAGTAAAATCAGCCGTGTCGCGCAGTAGGGGCTGAAGATTACCCATAACGGCTATGACGGCTTGAGCCTGACGATTGCGTTGCTCTCTATCCTCGATTGTCATCAAATGGTCAACCATCTTGTGTATATGGCGGCCATACTCGGGAAGATAGAGTTTGTGGCGAGTGTAATTGTAATTTTTTTTCATAGATAACTGCTTGCTTTCATCTTTTTTATCATCTGCATACAGCAAATGAATACTCCAACACGTTTTTTATCGAGACTTTTTGGTCGTGGATTATATGACGTTTAAGGATTCTAAAAGTGCTACTCTCCACTCGGCGGCCAAAGCCTGCGTAGATTGGAATCCCCGAATAAAGAGGCTATCTTTGGTACTGCAAAGTAAGTGTAAAAATCTCAAAAATCAAAATATGGCAAAGGTTTTAATATTAGAACAATCAAAAAGTATGCGAAACACGTTACGCGAGAGATTGGAATTCGAAGGATTTGCTACTACGGTGGCTCGACGCGACGAGGTGAGCGAGAGTGTATGTGCGCGGCGGGGGTATGATGTCATACTCTCGGATGGTAGTAGTGGCGACGAGGCAACTCTGGGCGTACCATTTATTATAGTGACATCTTCGGGCTCGATTGATGGGGCGGTAACGGCGGTAAGAAGTGGGGCAGAGGATTATATAACGGCCCCTGTAGATATGAATCGTCTGCTATGCTCTATGAAGCGTATTGTTGAGCGTGAGGAGGATGATGCCGCAGTACCTGTTATTGCGCCTTCGAAGACAAAACGTCGTGGAGGGAGTATGACCGAGCAGATAATAGGGTCGTCGGTGGCGATTCAGCGTGTTCGACAATTAATCGATAGGGTAGCCCCATCGGATGCCCGAGTCTTGATTATGGGCGAGAACGGAACGGGCAAGGAGTTGGTTGCCCGCTGGCTGCACGATAAGAGTGCGCGTGCTGCAGGGCCATTTGTTGAGGTGAACTGTGCCGCCATTCCGTCGGAGTTAATCGAGAGTGAACTCTTCGGGCACGAGCGAGGGGCTTTTACTTCGGCTATTAAACAACGTAAAGGTAAATTTGAGCAGGCAAATGGTGGAACACTATTTATGGATGAGATAGGCGATATGTCGCTCTCGGCACAGGCAAAGGTGTTGCGCGCGTTGCAGGAGAGCAAGATTAGTCGCGTTGGTAGCGATAAGGATGTTGCGGTTGATGTTAGAGTAGTAGCCGCTACGAACAAGGACATAAGAGCCGAGATAGAGAAGGGCAATTTCCGAGAGGATTTATATCACCGATTGAGTGTTATAGTAATTAAAGTGCCACCGTTGCGAGATAGGGCAGGTGATATTGCCGAGTTGGTACGCTACTTTGTCGAGAAAATTGCAGCCGAACACAATATGCCTATTAAAAAGGTTGATGAGGAGGCGATGGATGCATTGAAATCTATGCCCTGGACGGGAAATATACGCGAGCTAAGAAATGTCGTCGAGCGACTTATGATTTTGAGTGCCGAGCGAATAACGCTACAAGATGTTGAGCAGTATTGCTAAATGGAAATTAGGCGCGATGAAGTGTGTCGCGCCTAAATATTTTCTAAAATGTGTAGCAATTCGTCAGCGTTGTCGGCAATATGGTTGGCTCCGTTCTCCTCTAACTCCTCGCGTGAGCGGAATCCCCAACTAACACCTACCGATGTAATGCCTGCATTGCGGGCGGTCTGTATATCGACACCCGAATCGCCTATCATAACGCAACCTTTGCGCTCGACGCCCGCCTTGTCGAGAATCATATCTACGAGTGCTGTGTCGGGCTTTAGAGGTACTCCTTCGCGGTTGCCGCAAATCTCAACCCACTCAATCGAGGGGAAGAATTTTTTAATAAGTTTCTCTGTCCCTGCCTGAAATTTATTTGATGCAACGGCTAACTTCGCACCTCGTTGTTGCAAAAGAGTGACCAACTCGACCATTCCATTATAAGGGATGGTGTGGGTGTCAATATGGTCGATATAAAAGTCGACAAAGTCCTTACGGGCCGCCTTAACATAATCGGGGGTGCGTAACTCTTCGGGCAAAGCACGCTCGACCAAACGCATAATACCGTTGCCGACAAACGAACAATACTCATCGTAGGTATGTGTCTTGAGGCCACGCAACGAGAGCATATAATCGCATCCTACGGCCAAATCGCCTATCGTATTTAGCAGAGTGCCGTCAAGGTCAAAAATAAAGAGTCTATTTTGCATTGTCGTCTCGCTTTTTGATGTTGTAACCTATGGCCGCCACCAAAATAGATATTATGGGGCTGGCTAAATTGAATATGCAGTAGGGTAGATAGGTGAGAGTTGCTACACCCAAAACCGTAGATTGCGCCATACCGCACGAATTCCAGGGGATAAGTACCGATGTGACGGTCGCTGCATCCTCGACACTACGGCTCAAAAGCCTGCGCTCAAGCCTTCTATCATCGTAGAGTTGTCGGAAGAGGTTGCTCGTAAGGATGATAGAAATGTATTGGTCGCCCGTTGTGAGGTTAAAGAATATACCCGAACATACCGTCGAGCCTACAACACTCACCGTGCGGTGTGCGATTCGCAAAAATAACTGCGAGATGGCTGTAAGCATACCACTACCATACATTACACCTCCGAAACACATAGCGCAGATAATTAACCAGATGGTATCCATCATACCGCCCATACCGCTTGTTGCAACCAAATCGTTGAGTTGGGCATTTCCTGTTTCGATGGCCGTCTCGCCCGTAGCACATTGTATAATGGCATATATTGACGATAAGCCCGATGTGTTAGAGGCTATCTCTTGGATGATTTGTGGCTGAAAGAGTAACATCGCTATGGCGGCCATAAAAGCCGAAGCGAATAGAGTGATTATTGCGGGTAGTCGTTTTACGATGAGCAATCCCGTTAAAACGGGTATAATTAAAAGCCACGGCGAAATATTGAATGTATCTTGCAGGGCTTGCTCGATGGCCAAAATATCAACGGCAGACTCGGGGGTGGCTGTAAAACTTACTATGCTGAATACAGTAATGGCAATGAAGAGCGATATTGAGGTGGTTGTGAGCATATATTTTATATGCGAGAAGATAGGCACTTCCGAAGTAGAAGAGGCTAAAACGGTAGTGTCGCTCATTACCGATATTTTGTCACCAAAGTATGCGCCCGAAATAATTGCTCCCGCTATCCATCCTTCGCTGAATCCCATAGCGTTACCTATGCCCATAAGTGCTACACCGATGGTGGCAATGGTTGTCCACGATGAGCCTGTTAGCAAAGATATTATGGCGCAAATAATACACGATGCGGGTAGAAATATCGAAGGACTCAAAATCTTCAATCCATAATAGATGAGTGTAGGTATAACTCCGCTGGCCATCCAAGTACCTGCTATGGCTCCGATAAGCAGAAGTATGATTATGGCAGGTGTAGCACTGCGCATATTTGCAACGAAGGCTTCTTCCAACTGTTGCCACGAACATTTGTAGCCCACGATGGCTATTGTTGCACATACGGCAGATGCGGTGAGTAGCGATAGTTGGCTACCTCCCGCTATGGCATCGCCGCCGAATAGTTTTATAGTCAGAGCCAGCATCGTAATGAGCACCAATAACGGTATGGCCGACACTACGATAGAAGGATATTTAATAGTCGTTTTGTTCTCCATCTTTTTATTGTTATCTGGCGACAAAGATATGTAAAACCTTACAATAGTACGGCATAAAAATGCTTTCTGTTATGAGAAGATTGTATTTTTGGTCGATTTTTGTATATTTGCAATAAGGAAATACGTTTTTTATATGTAACGATTTGGTTTTATGATAAGACTTTCGATTGTAATAGCAACCTATAATCGTGCAACTTCATTGCTCGATACCCTGAAGTCGGTTATCCGTCAGAATGCCCCTGCGCAGGAGTGGGAGTGTGTGGTGGTAAATAATAATTCGTCAGACAATACCTCGGAGTGCTTTGCCGAGTTTATAGGCGAGAATCCCGAGTATAATATAAGAATGGTCGATGAGCCTAATCAAGGCCTTTCGTATGCCCGCAATCGTGGTATAAGGGAGAGCGTAGGCGAATATATCGCTATAATCGACGATGATGAGCATATAGCCGAGGATTTTGTTAATGCGTATATCAAACTGTTTGACACTGTGCCCGAGGCCGTAGCGGCGGGTGGCCCTATTGTGGCCGAGTATCCTGCGGGCCGTCCACGCTGGATGTCGTGTTATACCGAGCGCCCGATTGCCAATACGATGTACTTTGGCGACGAGGTTTGTGAATTCCCTAAAGGTCGTGTTCCTGGTGGCGGTAATATGGCTCTAAGAAGGAGTGCTATACGCCGTTATGGAGTGTTTGATACCTCGCTGGGATATAGCGGTGAGTCGCTTATCGGAGGAGAGGAGTGCGATTTGTTTGAGCGTTTGCAGATTGCCGAGGCTAAATATTATTATGTGCCGACGGCGGTTATGTATCATATAATTCCGCGAGAGAAACTCTCAAAGGAGTATCTTTCGAAGTTGAGTTATAGTATTGGTGTGAGTCAGTTGCGTCGTGCTCGTCTATATCGTCGCGTGTGGCGTGTGCGATTTGTGGAGTTGAGTAAGTGGGTGGCAACGCTGTTTATAGCCCTGTGGTACACCATCACTTTGCAATGGCGCAAGGGTTATTATCTGTTGCTGATGCGCCTGAATATTTCGCGCGGTTTGTGGAGTAGACAATAAGATTGTTGTTCCGTAGGTAGAATGTTTCCTGAAATACCCTCTTTTTGCATATCATAGAGTAAAATATACCGTATGGTTTGGTCTTCTATAATGTGAGATGTACATTTGTAGAAGACCAAATTTTTATTTTATGATGAAACGGATAACTCTTTTGCTTGTTGTGTGCTTTGTTTCGGCCTGCTCGCCGCTCTTATATTCGAGTTATCTCCCTTTTGGCGATAAGGTGCAGTTGGTGGGTAAATCTCTTACTCCGACCGAAGACCGAGCAACAGGATTGTATGGCTATTTGAACGATTTAGGAATATGGGTGATTACTCCGCAGTTCAAATATGCAGGAAGTTTTAGCGACGGAATGGCCAGGGTAAAACAAGGAAGTTATTATGGAGTAATCAATCCGTTGGGGCAATGGATTGTGCAACCTGTATTCGCCTCTTCGCTGGATTGTGACGGTGCTATTCGTTCAATACGCAAAGGCCGAATGGTGGGGATTGAGATGTGGATTGCCGAAGACCCAGCCACAGAGCGCTACGGCTTTCTGAACCATTTTGGCGCGTGGCAGATTGAACCTCAATACGAGACCGGATATAATTTCGATGATGACGGGTTTGCTGTAGTGAAGGTCGTAGGCGGAGGTTGGGGCGTTATTGACCGCTCGAATAAGTGGGTGATTCAACCCAATTTCGAAAGTCCTATGGATGCCAGGTCATCTTTGTCGCGCCTAAAGCGATAGATATTCATAAAGTATAAAAATATGAGGCTTCGGATTTTAAGTCTGAAGCCTCATATCGTTTTTAGGCGGTTGATTACTCTTCGGCAGTCGGTGTCTCCTCGGCCTTTGCCTCTACCTCGGGAGTAATTTGAGGAGCATTTTGCTGTGCGGCGGCTTGCTGTGCGGCGGCTTGCTGTGCGGCCTCTTCCTTCTTTTTCTTATTACGCAGGAATAGTTGTACAATCCATTTGATGATGTAGATAGCAACAACAAAAACGATTGTTAGAATCAACACAACAACACCTACTGCTTTGGCGGCATCAGCACCCAAACCGAAACCTGAAAGGCAAAAACGGGCGTAACTGCCAATGAAACTGCTTTTTCCTGAACTCATAGCGAAATGATTTTTAATTAATACTTATGATTATTATTTTCTTTTCGGCGAATATTTTCTATTAATACTCTTCGTAGACACGACCATTTCTGACGTAGCGACGACGTGGTGTAATGCACGCTAATATGAATAGTGTACCAATTACGATAAGTATCTGGAATATGATTCTGAAAATAAGGGCGATAAGTCCTATTCCCGCTACGATGCAACCCAAGCAATAGACTATGGTGAATATCGTAACCCACAGGCCGTTGGCAGCACCCCAAGCCTTGATGTTGCGTTTCAGCGTGATTAACACACCTACACCCAACGAGCCGAGGAATGCCACGATAGCAGCGATGTCCATCCAAATACCTTGAAGGTCCAGACCTGCCATCGTAAATACTACAACCAAAAATATGGGCACACATATAGCCAGACTGATAAATGCGGGCTTGACACTAATTTTTTTCTCCTCATTGCTTTCGGGGTTGGGGTCGTTGATGATAAGTCCCAACTCGTAGACCTTGATGCTGTAGAGTTGTGCCGCCATTACAAGCATAAACGGAATCACGCGGAAGAGTGAGCCGAAGAAGCCGTAACGGTCATACTCGCACCACCAGAACATATCCATTCCAAACCTTAGGAAGCCGACAACCTCAATAATCGAGATGGCCAAGATGGCGGCGGGTATAATAATAAGGAATAGTGGGCGCAATGAGTACATCTTAAGGCCGACAAAGAGTGTTGCGACAATGGCCGCAACGAGCATAATCAACACGATATATGTGATAGCCGCGCTTGTACGGTAGAAATTTCCCAACGTAGAGCCACGGGCCTGAATCTTGGCACTCAATGGGTTTGCTACATCCTCGGGGTTGTTGTCGCTGAATTTTAGTTCTTTGCGGTCTGCGGCATAATATTTGCCTTCGTGCTCGAAGATGTAGTAATATCCGTTATCGCTCTCGGCTATCTTTTGGATGATTGTACCATCGGCGAAGTTTAATCCCTCCTCTTTGTTATAATTAACACTAAAGCCCTCGGCCGATTTGGTGACTGCATAACACTGTAACTCGTCAGCACCCCAAGGGTTGATGATAAACTCTTGTGCCGATGTAATAACATAGGTAAAGAGTAGAGCGAGTAGTAAAAATAGTCGTTTCATAACGTATTTAAGTTTGTTGTTAGTTCTGTTCGGGTATTACAAAGTTAGAATATAACCCCTCGCAGAGCCTTTCAACAAAACAAAAACGACGTTTCAAACGGTAAATAGTGCAGTGTTTACTCTGTTTTTTGTGTGATTTGTTGGCGATATTCGGCAAAAGTACAACCTTTGGCGCGCATAAAGACTCGACGGAATGTCGAAAGCGAATTGAATCCACACGACTCGGCAATCTCGGCAATAGTTATATTTGAATCGGGATTATCCAAATGTTTTAATGCCGCCTCCAAACGATAATGGTTGATGTAGTCGTAGAAGGTGGTGTTGAGTGTCTTGTTTAAACAATTCGATAGATAGGTCCTGTTGGTGCCTATGTGTGATGCTAAATCAGAGAGCGTTAAATGCGGGTTTAACCAAATTTGGTCTTTTGTCATAGCCTCCTCTAATTTATTGAGAGGAAAGGCCTCTGAATGGCCTTCAGCGGCCATTTGGGCAGTATTGCATAGGGGGGGGGGTAAATCGGACAGTCTGCTGTCGGTCGGCAAAAAATAGTATGAGTGCCCACATCGTCATCAAAACCAACTGATATATGCTATCGACTATCCAAGATGAGTGGTAGCAGGAATATATCCATACAACCAGACATATTGTAAACATCACAGCAACACCTTTTAGCCAACTGATGTTGATATGTTCTGTGTTAGAATAGTTATCGACCAAATAGCGATTATAGCGTCGAATGGCGTAGGGTAACTGAATCAAAAAACATACAGAGAAGCCCACGACGAAGATAAAAAAGAGATTGTAAATCCACTCTTGCGCCGTGATGGCATAGAATGCGATACCTAATACAAATGGAGATATAATCCAAAGCGTACGACGCAGAGTACACCATCCCGAATAGAGCAATTCAATAATGAAGAAACAACCCGCAGGCACTGCTGTAATATCGAATAAGATTAGTAGGTTGGAAAGGTAGGTCTCGCGGATGATGTTAATGGGGTATAGTAACAAGTCCTTAAACTCCAGAATGCTCCAATATAGTAGGATGTAACCACATATTCTGTTCAATCGTTTGCCTTTTTTGTTGCGGAAACGGCGTAATCCTTCCAATAGAAAGAACATAGTAGCAAAACCGTGAATGTAGTAAAAAAGACGTTCGTCGAACATAGGTCAAAGGGGTGTTATTGGGGTTAGAGGTTGTTTTAAGTAACGAGGCTGTCAAAAAAGGTGTGACAGCCTCGTGTTGTGCTAAATGAGAGGGTAACTATATCGAGAGAATCTTCACGATATCCATATCCTTCAAATCCATCTGCGATGAGTGGGCGATAGCCTTCTTGAATGGAACATAAACCAATTCGCCGTTCTTGATGCCAATCATCACATTGCGCTGACCCTCCGACAGAGCCTCGATAGCCGTAGCACCCATTCGTGATGCCAGAATGCGGTCTTTAGCCGTAGGTGAACCTCCGCGCTGCAAGTGACCCAGGATAGTTACACGAGCATCAAATTCGGGGAACTCCTTTTTGATACGCTCGGCCATACCCAACGCTCCGCCCGTAGCCTTATTTTCGGCAACCAACACGATAGCCGAGTTCTTGCTCTTGCGGAAACCGTTGTGGATAAGGTCAGCCAACTGGTCCACCTCGGTCTCGCGCTCGGGGATGATAGCCGCCTCGGCTCCCGATGCAATGGCGCCGTTGAGAGCCAAGTAACCTGCCGTATTACCCATAACCTCGACAAAGAACAGACGCTCGTGGCTCGATGCCGTGTCGCGCAACTTATCGACAGCATCGACAATAGTGTTGAGCGCAGTGTCGTAGCCGATAGTCTCGTCGGTGCCGTCCAAGTCGTTGTCGATAGTGCCGGGCAGACCAACTATGGGAATGTCGAACTCGTTGGCGAAAATCTGCGCTCCCGACAGTGAGCCGTCACCACCAATCACCACCAATGCGTCGATACCTGCCGCTTTCATATTCTCGTAGGCTTGCTGGCGACCTTCGGGGGTGCGGAACTCCTTGCTGCGAGCAGTCTTGAGGATTGTACCTCCCTTTTGTATAATGTTGCTGACGCTTTGCGATTTGAACTCTACAATTTCGTTAGTCACCAAGCCGTGATAACCACGCATAATGCCCTTTACTTTGTATCCATTGTAGATTGCCGTACGCGTTACGGCGCGGATGGCTGCATTCATACCCGGAGCATCACCTCCCGAGGTAAGTATTCCTATACATTTGATTGCCATAATATTGAAGTGTTAAATTATTTTCGTTTATGTTTGTTTATCTTCGTTTACGCAAAGTTAGCCATTTTTTTGTGAATAACCTACGGCTTACAGCACAAATTGTGCTATAAAGGTTGGTTGGGGATGTATGATATAAATAAAGCAGCAGGTCGAAACCCACAAGTGGTGGGCTTACAACCTGCTACACTCTTAATAATGCTTATAGTTTGAGAGTAACAATCTGTTTAATTCTATCTAATTTGTGTGTTTAATCCATTCTTGGACATAGTTATGACTCTTTAATCTTCTGTTGATATAATATGTATCTCCGTCACAACCATTTAATACTATTTGATTGGGAGTGTGAGAAGTGTAACTCCAATATATTCCACCATTTGGGTCAGAGTAACAAGCGTCGGGATTAAATGCGTCTAAATTTATATCGATTTTACCCATAACATCCTGTTTGTTGCGAGGTGAAAAATAGAGTGTAAATTCGCCAGATGCTGCAGGCTGTTGCATCAAACGTATATTTTGACAAAATAGAGAGCCTTCGTTTACATTCTCTATTCGTGCAGCGCGCAAATAGTAGTAGTTTGTATCCTTCAAGATGTAGTATAAGAACATATTCTTCGGAGTATTGACCTCGACATAAATATCTTTCGTGGCCTCGTCAAATTCTATAATAGTACCCAAACGCCACTCTGATAGTCGCTTGCCGATTGATTTTGTATCGGTTGCTATCGGCATATCATACGGCTCACACATCTCGAACTCTTCGGCTTTGATTAATTTACGCCCATTTACTTTAACATTTTTGTCTGAAGTAAACTCAAAATTAAAATCGGCTGGAATATCACCTCTGATTACAGAGTCCTTGCTGAATTTGACTGACTCCTTTGTAACATCATTGACAATCAGTGTTACATTAACACAGTCGTCAGATTGTTTCTCGAAATACATCATTACCTTGTCTGTAAGTAACAATTCAGCGTCATTGCTTACCCATACTCCCGTCTGACGTTGAGCATAGGCACTGGTGATTCCTGATATTGCTATTACAAGCAATATCCATCGAAAAAATAGTTTTTTCATAATCTTTAGTCGTTAAATAATTGTTAGTTGATTAGTTGCTTAAATTTTTCTATTGATTGTACCCCTCCCCAATTTAAGTCTTTGTTGTTATTCGTTTATTTTTTCTATCTCTTTGCGCATCTCCTTTTGTGCCTCGCGCATCTCCTCTTGTGCCTCCTTCATTGCATTGCGCATCTCCTTCTGCGCCTCACGCATCTCTTCTTGAGCCTTACGGATGTCCTCTCGCGCAGACTCAATTTCGGCTGGTGCGGCTATCTGTATGATGCCTCCTGCGATGTTTAGTATATTGCCCGCAGTGTTAAGAATACCGTTGGCAATGGAAAAGACTCCACCCGTTACACCGAAAATACCCTCCAAAACCTCTTTGTTGATAATATCCGACTGTATGGCAGGGCCAATCAAGCAGTGTACCTTCAGACCATCGGGCAGAGTGAAGGCATACTCCGAAAACTCATCACCCAACGCCTCGCGCTCGATATCAAAACCGATACGGCTACCCTTGATGCCATTCTGTGTGATTGTGGCGCGGTGACCCGACGACGAAGTGAAGCGAATCTCGCCCTTGTCGGTGTCCAGTTCGATGTTGTCATCGACATATTTCACAACCTCGGGTGAGCCGCAGAATGAAATCTGCATACCATTGTTGTAGTGTGTCGAGGCTGTGTTCTTGCCCAAAGTGTAGGATGTCGATGTTGTTGCCGTTGTAAAGGTAAAGGGCTCCTCGCCAATCTGCTTGCGGAATTCGTTAATCTCATCCTGGCTGAACTCTTCGAAGAGGATATCCTGGTCGTGCTCGAATACCGAGTCGAAAGCATTCTCGATGGAATTGGCGAAATCGGCTGACGACTTGATGGCCGAAATTGTCATCGTAACCAATGAAGCGAGCCACAAAAGGAAGATAACCAATATCGCTTTGCCATTCGGACGGCGCGAAATAAGTAGCGCTATCGTAAGGTAAATCAATACGCATATAGGTATGATAACGACAGCAAAGAAACTCATCAACGCTACTCCCGTATTCATATCAAATGCCAACATCGGGAATGCTCCAATAGCAACGAGAGTCAATACACCCGCTCCGACAACCAATCCGACGAGGATAAAGGCGGCAATAATCTTCAATATTATAAGCAGTATCTTGCCGAAGATAATGACGATATTTGCCAAAATGGTGCGCTCCGTTGCATCGGCGGCTTGAGCCTGTGTTGCCTGGCGGATGTTGTGGGCTGTGACACGTTCACCGTTCATCTCCAACTTTTGGCGGGCAGATGATGCGGCAGGGATTGTGAACCACATAATAAGGTAGCCAATACCAACGAGTAGCGAAATATTTGGCAAGCCTATGTGTATGCCGAAGAAGTTTATTGAGCCAAAGATGGCAACTACAAGCGGCAGGGCAAAGAAGAGTCGTACCCACGTTACATCCCACGCGAAATAGTTGGCCAAACCTGCGCACACACCACCCAATTTACGGTTCTGAAGGT
The DNA here is from genome assembly GCA_045658845.1 of Alistipes sp. Taxonomy (GTDB): domain Bacteria; phylum Bacteroidota; class Bacteroidia; order Bacteroidales; family Rikenellaceae; genus Alistipes. Next base: position 6,956 of record JAZOVT010000094.1, on the reverse strand, counting down.
CGCGGTATAGGCGGCGCGGGAAACGGGGATTGCCGTTGCGGTCTGTACTCTCGTTGTCGCGTATGGTTTGCGACGAAGAGTTGTCGCTCTTTTCGTCGTCAATCTCCTCGGCCGAGCCCATCTGCTTGATGATGTTTCTTACCAGAGGTTGGCAGACAATGGCATTAGCAGGTTGCGCCGATAGGATAAGTTCGGCTATGCGGGCCTCGATGTCGGCAATAATCTCCTCACCGTCGGGGTCGCCCTCGTAAGAGTTTTTGAGTGACTCTATGTAGTCGTTGAGTGTCTGGTAAGCATCCTGTTCGAAGGTAAATGATACTCCGGCAATGCTACATTTCTTTATCTCGTTCATAATGATTCTCTATTTGTAGGTGATAAGTAGATGTTTCTTTGGTTGCGATTAATCGACTCTTTTAACGCTGCCGCCGCTTGATGCACGTCGCTCAACAGAGCAATCGCCTTTGTAGAGGATGTCGGCACCTGATGATGCTTCGGCCTCAAGTGATTTCGAGCAATTTAATTTTATGCTTGCGCCCGATGATGACTCTGCCTCGGCAGTTACGGCATTGAGGTTATAAGCCTTGATGCTTGCTGCGGATGATGCATCTGCGTCGAGGTGTTTTACCTGACCCGATACATTGATTGTTGAGCCTGATGACGCTTTAAGATTGAGTTCAGGGGCCAATGCCGATATGTTTATGTCGGCTGCCGATGAAGTCTCTACGATGCCACACTCCTTAATCTTGAAACTACCCGAAACGCTACCTGCCGATGAGGCCTCGATGAGCAGTTTGTCGCAGTTGATGCGAGAGCAATTAACACTTCCTCCAGACGCCACTTCCATACTTACGTTTGGGCAAGTAAGTTCGGGATGGATGTTAATGCTGGCGGCTGATGCTGCTTGATATACATTTATGTTATCACGTCGTGGAATAGTTATTACGACGTTGACATTCGAGAGATTTCTTACTACGTCGTCTATGCCGACTGTAAGTGTTCCGCCACTGCTTTTGCAGATAACATAATCTATCAGGTTGCTATTTGCACTTATTGTAGCCTTATTGCCCTTTTCGTTGCTCATAACGACTTCGACTCCGCGACTTGCCTTGATGTAGTTAAAATCTTTTGCGAGTTCTACGGTGCGAGTAGAACGCTCTTTGCTGCCGACTATCTTGCGAGGATAATCGTCGGCATTGTAATTGTCGTTGAGGATGTCCTCCAACGCTCTACCATTGATGATAATATTGCCGCCTTTGCGTTGTTCGATTTGGTCTGCGTCTGACGAGATATCGACTGATGCGCCATTGCCCTCGATGTTGATGACGTTGCCGTCAATGGTAATAGTTGAGCCAGAGTGTGGACTTACGGTAATAACCTCCTGTGCCGAGGCCGCTGCGCTACTAAATAGCCACATAAGCAACGAGGTGAAAAAGATTAAGGAACTAATAAATAAGTTTTTCATTGTAATAGCCTTTTGGTTAATATATTAGTTAATTGTAATAGTTAAATTGTAATAGTTGAGAGCATATAATAATATAGTTGAGAGAGTCTATTCGTCAAAATCGACGGCTGTTGCTCCGCTACGGATTGCCTTTACCTGTTCTACCATCTCATCCCACGCTTCATCAAGCAGGGCAAGATGTTTGATTCCTTCTTCGGTGAGCATATAGTATTTGCGCGGAGGTCCTTGTGTTGACTCCTGCCAACGATATGAGAGCAGACCTAAATTCTTTTGGCGCGTGAGGATGGGGTAGAGCGTACCCTCGACCACAATCATCTTGGCCTCTTTTAATTCGGCTATGATTTTTGGCGCGTAAGAGTCGCCGCGCGCCAGTATTGCCAGGATGCAATACTCCAAGATGCCTTTGCGCATTTGGGCTTTTACGTTTTCTTCGTTCATAACTTACTGTGTTGTTAATAATTATTAAATTGTAGTAGTTCGAGATTGCTTTGCTGTGACAATCCAAAGGACAAAGTATAAGAGGCCTGTCGAGAATCCAGCGATAACTCCAACGACAAATATTATACGCACCAGCGTAGAGTCAATATCGAAATATTCGGCAATGCCACCGCATACACCAGCAATCGATTTATCGTCAATCGAGCGCACGAAACGGCGTGAGTTGCGACGTCTGCTCTGCTCTTCAGCCTCTCCATTTAGCGGGCGATTAGCCTCGCCAAACATCTCGGCGCTACCAATCTGCTGCATTGTGGCGAGCACCGTAGTGTAGGTTATAACCATCATCGGCGATGGAACTCGCTCGCGGAAGATGTCGGCGATGCGGGCCTCGATGTCGGGAAGAGTGTCGGTATCATCAGCAGGTAGGCGGCGACCAATATCGTCAAGATAGGAGGTGAGCGTCACATAGGCATCTTTGTCCATTGTGAAGGCCTGCTGCGCAATGTTTACGTTGATAGTCTCTTTCATAATTATGGTTCAAATTTGTTTGTTGTTTTATTTTCTTGTGCAAATATAGTCAAATTTCACTACTGTGCAAAACAAAGTACCGCTATTTTTCAAAAAAACTTGCCATATTCGTTAAATTTCTCTTTAGAGAAAAAATATGACAAGTTTTTATAGGGCGGTAGGATACGCCAAGCGGTTTGGCTTGCTGGGCCTACAATCTCGATTCGCCGTCGCTACCTCGGTCGATGCTCTTGGCATTGAATTGTTTACCCGCCTTAAAGTTCCACGTTGCGCCTATGCGAACTCGGAATGAGTTGGCATAGTGCTTGGTGGACATATCGCGTTGCACGTCATCCTGCACGAAGTTGAACTCTTGATTTGCAGGGATAATATCATTAAACGAACAAGATACTACCCACGAATCCTTGAATCGTTTTTTGAGCGTAGCGCTCATCGAGTGACGTTCAAATACAGTGGCATTGCTCACTGTCGCCTTGCTCATACCGTATGCCGAGAGGTCGATGTAGAATTTCTTCGGTAACTTAAATGTTGCCTGCGTTGAATATTGCCACATAGGGTGGGTGGTACGCTCGCTCGTGGGAGTCATCTGTTGCTCCATAATAATGCCAACCATATTGATATTCCAGTCCCACCACTTTGTAACAGTTAGGGGAATATTTGCCGACAAAGCATACTGATTGAGCGTTGGAAGATTGGTGTGGGTGATATTCATCATCTTCGAGTCATTCTCGTCGGTTACAATCATCTGCTGGATGCTATTCTCGATGAGCGAGGTTGATAGCGTAATGGTGTATTTGTGGGCTACAACTCCTACTAATGAGAATGTATTGACATACGCCGGGTCGAGCATCGGGTTACCTGTCTGGTAGGTGTAATCCGACAGTTGTCGTCGTGTGGGTGTCAAATTCCAGAAACTCGGGCGGCTAATGCCGCGAGAGTATTGGGCTACGATAGAGTGCTTACCCTCCTTATCCAATGAGAATGAGAAGTTTGCGTTGGGGAATAGCGAGAAGTAGTTCTGCTCGAAACCGTCGCCCTTACCTTGCACGTTAGTGAACTCTCCTCTTAGACCTACGACTGCCGAGAAACGTCCTATGCGTGACGATGCAGTCATATACATTGCGCCGATGTTCTCTCTGTACGATATGTCGTAATCGTCCACCTTTGACGGTGTCCACGCTCCTTGTTGCAGGTAACGATACTCGGCATCGGCATTAATCTCATTGTAAGTGTACTTCGCGCCATACTTTAGTCTGAGTTTTGGCGAAAATACTCTTTCGCGGGCGAGAGATGCGGTGGCTACACGGAAGAGGGCGTTGTTTTTGTCGTAATAGAGAGAATCCGAGTTGTATGCACCTTCGTTGATGTTGCTGCTGTTGTCGTTAAGGGTATAACTGTCGTCCGATGTGTAGTCGGCAATAAACTTCAACGTAGAGCCCAACGAGTCGCTCTTGAAAATATAATTAAATGTTCCCCAAAATGTTGGGTTGTCGCCTGTGGTTATGTAGCGACTTTTGCTTAATCTGTCAGAGGCCGCCATCTTAAACGATGTGTTGGCGTTGAGTTCATTGTTTCTATCGTAATTGTAATATCCACCCGATACACCTACGCTATGCTTGGGGTTGATTTGATATATTGCCGAGAGGTTGATGTTGTGAGAATTGAACTTGCCTGTCTCGGCAGAGTTAGAGTTCATTACGGCTCCGAGTTTCGTGTAGTTGGTTATCTCTTCGGCTGTATATGTAGTCTTATCGATATAGTAACCGCCATAAGCCGAGAGGTCGAACTTACCGACAACAGCATTTATATTTCCATAGGGATTATAGTCGTAGCCCATATCGCTCTGATTTGAGTACATCGAAACAGAGCCTATAACACCATTGTCTAAACGGCGTTTGAGGGAGATTTTAATGATTCCGCCCGATGAATTAGCGTCATAGTCGGCTCCCGTTTGAGGTATAATCTCAATCTTGGCAATGTTCTCGGCACGCAGGTTCTTGATGTAATTAACAAGTTGCATACCAGAGAGTTTTACCTCGCGTTCGTTGATATAGACCTTCGTACCATTTGCTCCGTTAATAGAAATTTTCTCGTCATCAATCCATACACCCGGAGATTGACGCAACAACTCCTCGCCATCCTTACCCAGAGCCATATCGGAGTTGGCTACATCCACAACAAAGCGGTCGGCCTCGCGTCGAATGAGTTGAGCCTTTACGACAACCTCGTCGATGTCGGTGGCAGATTCTGCTAATGTGATGTCACCCAAATTAGTGTCGCGAGGAATCGAGATTTTCTGTTCGTGAGATTTGTAGCCTACGAAATCGACCAGCAAGGTGTAGTCGCCATCGGCAAGCGTGAGCGAGAAACGGCCCTTTTCGTCGGTTGTAGCACCTGCGACTTGAGTTGAGTCGGCCAATGCGACAACGGTAGCGTAGCCCACAGGCTCTTGTTTAGAGTTGATTACGCGGCCCTTGATGGGGGTGGCGGCAAATGCGACTTGTGCGCAACAAAGCACTACAAAAAGTAGCGATAAAGATAATTGTTTCATAAGAGTTTTTAATTAGATAATTGTAATAATCTTTGCCAACGGCATTGCAAATATAGTCAAATATCACTACTATGCAAAACAAAGTACCGAAAATTTGCAAAATAATTTTTATACCTTAAATATATAGGAGGCAGAACTTTCAACCCTATTTACACTATTAGTCGCAAAATAGGGTTGAAAAATTACATAGATTTTAGGGAAAAGCGACTTGCGCCGCCCGAAAGAGCCTATTCGTCTTGGGAGAATTCCAAAATATCGCCCGGCTGACACTCCAACACACGGCAGATTGCCTCTAAAGTCGAGAAACGCACGGCCTTGGCCTTGCCCGTCTTGAGTATAGAGAGATTGACAATCGAAATATCGACCTTTTCGGCTAACTCCGAGAGCGACATCTTGCGTCGCGCAAGCATTACATCAAGATTTACTATTATTGCCATAGGTCGCGCTATATTGTCATTGATTCTTCTTCGTTCATTTTGGCTGCAATGGCCATTACTTCTGCAAAGATAAACAAAAGTAATGGAGCAAGCAACGTAAGCGGACTAATCTCTATCTGACCGTTGAGTGTAATAGGCGAAGTCTCATTATAGCACTGCTGAATTGCTATTTGATGAAATACGTTGCGATTGTCCATCAGCAAAGTGAAGATAAAGGATACTATGGCCAACCAACGCAGTTGACCTACATAGTTGTGTCGGAAGATATTACCTGTGCGCAGACCTCGAATAACACCTGTTAAAATAGAGATTATAAGCCCGACGAGGATAAACATAAACAGATACGCAATATAAATATGCCACTTGTTCAGTTTCCAGCCGTAGTGTTCGGGGAGTTCGTAGTTGGGGTTGGGCGAGTAAACCAATAGGTCGGCAGGTACGCCCGCAACAACGACGTCGCCGTTCTCGTTTTTCTGTATAGGCACGATATAGGGCTCATAGGCCTCGTTTGGTATGGTGTATGCTCCGTGAGAGTCTATCATACCAATAAAGCGCATATTCTCATTACCTCTATTATTGTCGAGATTGCAGAGTTGAATAGTGTATTGCAGAATCGGCAACACGAGGCAGATGGCAGTAAAAGCAAATAAGAATGTAATTCTGCGCTGAATTCTTTTTGAGACTTTCATAAGATAAATTGTTAGTTAATTAATAATTCTGCTTCATTTAGTTTTAGGCCTTTGTTTTTAATGATTATCGATAAATCTGATGCAAATGTAGGAATAAAATTTATACTTGCAAATATTTTTCGATAAAAATTTAATGAAAAACGATAAAACTTAATACTCGGGTATAAAATACGGGGTTGCCTAACAAGTTTGCCGAGCAACCCCGTATCTGTAGAATCTCCTTATTAGATAATGTTGTAGTTCGCTTAAGTGCAAAAAAAAGAGGTCAATCGACCTCTTTTCACTTTTAACGAATCCTTTTAGAAACGGAATGTACAACTCAAACCAAAACTGCCGAAGCCATCGCCCCAACAATCGTCGAGCAAGAATACCGTAGGTCGGTAATCTACCGCCAAAGTGATGGGTGCGCCACTGAAATGGATACCGAAGGCAACATCACCAGCAACACCGACATTCATATTATCCTTCCACAAACCAACTGCACCACCGACACCGGCCTGCAAGAACCAATTGCCTGCATTTGGAGTCCAATTGCCCCAATTAAAACATTCCCAATCGTAGATTACAGTGCCAAAGAAGTTGCCGTCAAAATCAAAAAGACCAGCATTTACCTTCAAAACATTTCCTGAATTAAAGTAACGTTCGTACTGCAACTCTGCGCCGCTACCTGCACGGATACCCAAACCATTGTTCTGAGCAAATGTTGTTGTAGCCAACATACAGAAAAGGGCTGCCAAAATAAGTTTCTTCATACGCATTAAATTTTAGAGGTTAATACATATACAAATATAGAAATTATTTGGAATATTTGGGTATTTTTTTATTATATTTGTAATGTCAAACCCATAATA
>JAZOVT010000093.1:0-97135 GCA_045658845.1 Alistipes sp. | reverse complement strand
TGGCTACGATCCGACTTTAAAATAATTAATCTATGAAAAAGTTATTTACTCTTTGCTTGATTTTGTTGGCAGTATGCTCTGTGGCGCAGGCCAAGAAATCAAAATTTATAACTATTGATGGACCAAATCTTGTGGCTCCCGATGGTGAGAAATTCTTTATCCGCGGTACTAATTTGGGAAATTGGCTTAACCCCGAGGGTTATATGTTTGGCTTTTCGAAGACCAACTCTGCGAGCAACATCAACCTTATGTTGAGCCAGTTGGTAGGCCCCGATTTTGCGGCTGAGTTTTGGCGCGCCTTCAAAGATAACTATATCACAGAGAAAGATATTGATTTTATTGTTTCTACGGGCGCAAATACTATCCGAGTGCCGTTCCACTATAAACTCTTTACCGACGAGGATTATATGGGCCTTACAGCGGAGCAGGATGGATTTGAGCGCATCGACCAACTCGTTGAGTGGTGTCGTGGCAAGGGTGTATATTTGATTTTGGATATGCACGATGCTCCTGGTGGCCAGACGGGTGATAATATCGACGACAGCCACGGCTATCCTTGGCTTTTTGAGAGCGAGGAGAGCCAGAAACTCTATTGTGACATCTGGAAGCGTATTGCACAGCACTATAAGAATGAGCCTGTTATTTTGGGTTACGATTTGCTTAATGAGCCTATCGCGCCATATTTTGAGAATCAGGCCGAGATTGATGCCAAGTTGGCGGGTGTATATAAAAAAGGTGTAGATGCAATCCGTTCGGTAGATAAGAATCATATTATTTTGTTGGGCGGTGCGCAGTGGAATGGTAACTTCAAGCCGTTGGAGAATACGCTTTTCGACGATAAGATTATGTACACTTGTCACCGCTATGGAGGTGGAACAGACGCCAATGCTATTCGCAGTTTTATCGAATTCCGTGACCGTTATAACCGCCCGATGTATATGGGTGAGATTGGTCACAATACCGATGAGTGGATGGCGTCATTCTGCAAGACTATGGTCGAGAATAATATTGGCTACACTTTCTGGCCCTATAAGAAGATTCACAATAGTTCATTTGTAGGTATTAAGGCTCCCGAAGGTTGGCGCAAGATTATAGCCTTCTCGGAGGCTCCACGCGGCACATACAACGAGATTCGCAAGGCTCGTCCCAATCAGGAGGAGGCTCGTAAGGCGTTGATGCAGTTTGTTGAGAATAGCCGCTTTGAGAATTGTAATATTCAGAAGGGATATATTCGTGCCATTCAGTTGAAGGTCGATTAGTTTTCAATCTACTATAATAGTAATGGGCTGCTAACTAAATGTTGGCAGCCCATTAACTTTGTCTATAATTATATACGTTTACTCAATATCTCGCTTTACGCACTCAATGCCGACGCGTTTCAAAAGATTCAAGCCCTCTTCCGAACGGTAATCATCGCAATATACCACGCGCTTGATACCTGCCTGAATAATCAGTTTCGAGCACTCGATGCAGGGGGCGGCTGTGATGTAGAGTGTCGAGCCGTCGCAGTTGTTAGCACTCTTGGCTACTTTGGTGATAGCATTTGCCTCGGCGTGTAGAACATACGATTTGGTCTTACCCGTAACCTCATCCTCGCATATATTCTCAAATCCCGAAGGCGTACCGTTGTATCCGTCCGAAATAATCATCTTATCCTTTACGATTAGCGCACCTACCTGACGGCGTACGCAATATGAATTTTCGGCCCATACTCTTGCCATACGCAGATAGCGTATGTCGAGCTGTCGTAATTTCTCCTCTTCGTATCCCATAAGTTTCTATTTTACTTCATCAATAAAGACCCTCTTCACAGCCTCCAAATATCCATAGCCGTAAATATTGCAAGGTTGCAGATAACTTGTCTCGGTCCACTCGTTCCAACTGTTGATTGTAATTAGCGGTGCCTGCTCGGGGTGCTTGTCGGCGTGTGCCTTTGCCTTGCGCAGAGCCTCAGCAAATGCCTCGGGAGTGTTGTTCTTCATCACAGCGCTATGTGCTGTGCGGGGGCTGTTGTCCCAACCAATGCTGACGTGCGGATAGTACTTAAATGAGTATGCGTCATCTATTCTTGCCCATTCTTTCTCCACATCATTCATTATCTCGGCGTAATCGCGGTTTACATCGGTGAAGTGTACAAACTGATAGTGTGTCGATGAATCAAAGCCGAGCGTGCGGATGAAATCATCCTGCGGATTGTCGCTTTTTGATGCATCCAAGCCGCTGTAATTTAGATTTATAGCCCACAGCGCAAATTGTAACTCCAAGTCGGGAAATCCAGCCTTGCGTACCTGCTTGCGGAACCATTTCAGCGCATCTGCAGTCTGCTCTATGCCGCCCAATCCGTTAATGAGGTTGGGTAGGTCATATATCATAAATACAGGTTTACCGTCAATCTTGTAGTACTGCGGATGCTTGAAGTACATCTCAATGTTGCGCAGACAAATCTTTTCGAACTCCTCGCGGTCAACCTTGCCTTGCCAGATGACATTGTTCTCGTTGTAGCGAGCCAAACGTGTGTCCCATAAGTTGAGTACGTCGTGGTTGGCCCACATCAAGTAGAACTTCATCTTATCGACATTCTCCGCCTTCAGGAAACCGTTGTTCAGCGTAGTCTCCATAAACGGACGTCCGTCGTACCAATACCAATCGAAGATGAATACATTTACACCGTGCTTTGTAGCCTGCTCAATCTCCATCTCCATAACCTTTGGGTCAGCCTCGTTGATATAACCCCACAAAGGCTTGCGGTCCCAATAGTGGCCAGGATTACGCTGCTGCATAGTCATCACGGTCTCCCATTCGCCTATACCCATAGGCCAGAATGGGCGTAAGCGCACATCGTCCGAAGCGTAGGCGGGGTAGAGGAATGCCGCAACGTCATACTTCTGCGCCTTCTCTTGCGCTATGCTTGGCTCTATGTTGATGGATAATATCGCTATTACCAGAGCCGCAAGTGTTAAAACGCTCTTTTTCATCTTCGCTATTGAATATCAGGGCCTAATTACATAGCCTTGCCGTGGCAGTGCTTGTATTTTTTACCGCTACCGCAAGGGCAGGGGTCGTTACGGCCAACCTTCTTCTCAACCTTAATCGGGGCGGGCTTACTCTTCTCGGCCTGACCTGCCGCTGCTGCCGCAGCCATACGCGATGCCTGCAACTTATTTACATCCACCTTTGCCTTCTGCTGGCGCTCCTGCTGTACCGACTCGGGGTTGTTCTCGCGTGTCGGTATGTAGGCCTTGTTGAGTATTGCAAGTATATCGCGGTTAATCTTATCCAACATCTTTGCAAAGAGGTTGTAAGACTCCAACTTATAGATAAGCAACGGGTCTTTCTGCTCATATGTAGCATTCTGTACGGTGTGGCGCAACTCATCCATCTCACGCAAATGCTCACGCCAAGCATCGTCGATTGTGGTGAACATCACAATCTTTGCAAACACCTTGTAAATCTCGGCGCAATCGGTATCCTTACACTTCTGCAACTCTACGGGTACGTGGAATCCCAAGTTACCATCTGTGAGCGGGAAGTGGATTATGCGGTCCATCAAATGCTTGTTGTCCTCATATATCTTCTCCATCGTAGCGCGTACCGTATCGGCTGCAGCCTTGCCACGGCGTGCATAGAGATTGTGCAAATCCTTAACAATCAACTCAACAATCTCCTTTGGCTTGGCAGAGTTATATGTAGCCTCGTCGAATGTAGGTTGGAGCGCTACCTCGCGGATGAGTTCAAACGAGAATGACTCGTAGTCCATACCCTCGTGTGCCTCCATAAACTTCTCGGCAAAGTCGTACATCGTATTGTTAAGGTCAATCTCAATGCGCTCACCGTAAAGGGCGTGGCGACGACGTGTGTAAATCACCTCACGCTGAGAGTTCATCACATCATCATACTCCAACAAGCGCTTACGAATACCGAAGTTGTTCTCCTCAACCTTCTTCTGCGCACGCTCGATAGCCTTTGACATCATAGAGGCCTGAATAACCTCACCCTCTTGAATACCCATTCTGTCCATCATAGTAGCGATACGCTCCGAGCCGAACAGACGCATCAAATCATCCTCCAACGATACGAAGAACTGTGATGAACCTGGGTCTCCCTGACGTCCTGAACGACCACGCAACTGACGGTCTACACGACGGCTCTCGTGGCGCTCCGTACCTATGATGGCCAAACCTCCTGCCTCCTTAACTTCGGGAGTAAGTTTGATATCGGTACCACGACCTGCCATATTTGTAGCGATAGTCACCTGACCTGAACGACCCGCCTCGGCTACAATTTGCGCCTCCAACTGGTGTTGCTTGGCGTTAAGTACGTTGTGCTTGATGCCGCGCAACTTCAACATACGGCTCAACAACTCCGAAATCTCGACTGATGTTGTACCAACCAATACGGGGCGCTTCTGCTCTACCAGGCGTACAACCTCATCAATTACAGCGTTATATTTCTCGCGCTTTGTCTTGTAGATAAGGTCCTCGCGGTCATCACGAATGACGGGCTTGTTGGTCGGGATAACTACAACATCCAACTTGTAGATGTTCCAGAACTCCGATGCCTCGGTCTCGGCAGTACCTGTCATACCTGCCAACTTGTGGTACATACGGAAGTAGTTCTGCAACGTAATTGTAGCAAATGTCTGTGTTGCGGCCTCCACCTTTACGCGCTCTTTAGCCTCGATAGCCTGATGCAATCCGTCCGAATAACGACGTCCGTCAAGGATACGACCTGTCTGCTCATCGACAATCTTCACCTTGTTGTCCATCACAACATACTCTACATCCTTTTCGAACATCGAGTATGCCTTAAGCAACTGATTTACTGTGTGCACACGCTCGGTCTTGATAGAGTAGTCGTTGATTACCTGGTCCTTGCGCTGCATCTTCTCTTCGGGTGTTAGGTCGCTCTTCTCCAACTCGGCTACCTCGCTACCGATGTCGGGCAATACGAAGAACTTATCCTCGTTAAAGTACTTTGACAATACCTCGTGACCCTTGTCAGTAAGTTCTACCGAATTCAACTTCTCGTCAATCACGAAGTAGAGTTCATCGGTAATCTCGGGCATACGACGGTTGTTATCCTGCATAAAGATATTCTCCGTCTTCTGGAACTGTACCTTGATACCCTGCTCCGAGAGGAACTTGATGATTGGCTTATATTTGGGAAGTCCCTTGTGTGCACGATAGAGCAATACACCACCCTCATCTACCTTGCCTTCGGCGAACAACTTTCGTGACTCGGCAACCAATGATGTCACCAAGTTCTTTTGCAAGCTGTAAAGGTGCTCAATCGAGGGGCGATACTGCTCGAAGAGTTGGTCGTCACCCTTGGGTACAGGACCAGAGATGATAAGCGGAGTACGAGCATCGTCAATCAATACCGAGTCCACCTCATCGACAATAGCATAGTGGTGCTTGCGCTGCACGAGGTCTTTGGGCGAAGATGCCATATTGTCGCGCAGGTAGTCAAAACCATACTCGTTATTAGTACCAAACGTAATATCTGCCATATATGCCTTACGGCGAGCCTCAGAGTTGGGCTGGTGCTTGTCGATACAATCTACCGACAGACCGTGAAACTCATACATCGGGCCCATCCACTCCGAGTCACGACGTGCCAAGTAGTCGTTCACCGTAACGACGTGTACGCCCTTACGTGCCAAGGCGTTCAAGAATACGGGCAATGTCGCTACCAAAGTTTTACCCTCACCCGTAGCCATCTCCGAAATTTTACCCTTGTGCAATACCACACCACCGAACAACTGTACGTCGTAGTGTACCATCTCCCACTTGAGGTCGTTACCTCCAGCAATCCAGTGTGTCTGATAGATGGCCTTGTCATCCTCAATTGTTACGAAATCCTTGTGAGCGGCCAAGTTGCGGTCGAAGTCGTTAGCCGTAACCTCTACGGTATCAAATTCTGTAAATCGGCGAGCCGTATCTTTCATAATGGCGAATGCCTCGGGAAGAATCTCATCCAGTACCTGCTCGATTTTCTCATCAATACGCTTTGTTGTGGTGTCAATCTCTTTCGAAATCTTCTCCTTATCCGAAAGGGTTGTTTCGGCCAATTCCAACTTTGCCTTCAACTCTACGATATGTGCCTCGTCGGCTGCGATGAAGTCTGCAATCTTCTTCATCAAGCCTGCACTGTGTGCACGCAACTCATCATTCGAGAGCGCCTTTATCGAGGGGTAAATCTCTGTGATTTTCTTTACATAAGGCTCAATCTGCTTTCTATCCTTATCTGCCGTTGAGCCGAACAAAAGTTTGATAATATTGCTAACTATATCCATAATTATTTATTGTTTTTTCTTTTTGCGTTTATAATCCTACAAAAATAATGATTTATTGTCAAATAGCAAAAAATAAGCCTCGTAATAATCCATTTTCCAAACCTGAAAATCATAAAATGAAACCCTGCCTAACTTTTTATCGTTAGACAGGGCCTTATTCGTTTGTGTCAATCGCTCTTATCTTTGGTCAAATCCCGCCTTGCCAACACCCTCTTTCATCAGGGTTTTGAGTTCGGGTAAATGTTCGTTGTAAATGCCTCTGGGTGAGGTTTTATGCTTTGTGCAGAGCGATGCCGCCATACCTACAACTTCGCCCATCATTCCGCCTGTACGCATAACTCTGATAGTGCCTAATGCGACGTGTGTAACACTGATGTTACGGCCCGCCATAAACAGATTTTCGATATTGCGTGAGTAGAGACAACGATAGGGTACGGCGTAGGGCTTAATCTCGTCCGATTCGCAATACGACAAGAATGGCTCCTCGTTGAATCCTTCAATCTTTTTAGGGTAGTGCAGGTCTATACCCCAAGTTGTAGTGAACGAGGCGTCGTCGTAGTGTTTGCTCTCCAATAAGTCCTGTTCGCATAGGATAATGTCTCCCATCAAACGGCGCGATTCGCGCTTACCGCCAATGTAGGCCACCCACTGCAACTCCTGATTCTTAAACTCCTCCTTTTTCGGGCTACGATTTTTAATAAAATCCCAATTGCCATATACGGCTCGCAAAGCATAGTCGCGTATGTACTCTATCTCGGTAATCTGATTGTCTGTAAGTCCTGCTTCCCAATCCCAATCGCCGCGAGTTATAGGTCTATAGGTTTGCTCATTAAACTCCACAGCCCAGGGACATTCGGGGAATGAGGACTCCTTGCCGCAATCCTCTGCATACCATTGCACCGATGTGCCCATAACCAACGAGTCGGCTACTTCGGGTGCTCGTCTTTCGCCCGTTTCGGCTTTGCTCTCGCGCCCCATACGGTAATCGGCTCCAGCCAAGTAGCCTACGTCACCATCTCCAGTACAATCGGCAAATAATTTTCCTCTAAAAATTGTCTCTTCTCCCGTCTTTATATCTTTGCCCCTGACGGCTATAATTTTGTTGCCCTCTTTTTCGATATCTGTGACGTGTGTTGAGAGGAATAGCGTAATATTCTTTTCGGCTGAAATAAGTGCCAACTTCTTTTCATCTTCATAGTTAGATTTCGGTCCTGCATTGTGTTGTATCTTTTCGGGATGCTTTTCCAAAATACTCATAATCTGCTGACTACGTTTGCTGTTGGGATTTTGTTCAGCCTCATATTTGGTCCAATGTCCGACACCTCCCAACTCGTCTAATAATAGTCCCAAATTGGGGTAGGGCTGCTGCATAATGAGTCCCGAAAGTCCTACTCTCACCTCCGAGGAGTTATTTCCACCCAAAACAGGGCGGTTATGAATAAGCGCTACTTTGCAACCAAGTCTTGCTGCACTTACCGCCGCACAGCAACCTGCTATGCCTCCGCCGACAACGACTAAATCATACTCACCACCCTCTATGGCCTTATTTGCGCTCGATTTCTCTTGGCGGAATGCTGACAATGCCTCGCCATCTGTCGGGGGCGTTGCACGTTTGTCTGCCGCAAAATATATAGCATCGCATCGGCCATTGAATCCCGTAAGGTCGTGCAACGCAATTTTGTTCGTGCCGTTCTTGAGTCTTACTACGCCACCATCCTGCCAATGCCACTCGGCCTGCTCTGTGCCGAATATCGAATTTGATGCCTTGCCGTTTATTACCACCTGAAATTGTCCTGCTGACTGCTCCTTGCCCCAACGACGAGTCCAATCTCGTGTGCGTACCCACAAACGATAACTTCCGCTTTTGTCGAGTGTTATCTCTGTCGTAGCATCCTCTACCACTCGGCCCATACCGTGCGCCATAAGGTAAGGCGAGCCCATCTGCATCATTGATTGTTGGTCCACAACCCAACCACCGCAGTTGCCCATACTCTCTGCCTCTAAAAATATATCTTCTGTAGGTCGTGAACAACCCGACATTAAGGCCACAACGGTCATAATGCCTAAAATTATCTGTTTCATAATGTAGTAGTTTCTTCTGTTTGAGTCTTTTTTGCTGTTTGCCGCAATATTCGTCGGCCCACGATGCACTCCTCGCAGCGATGATGTTTGCAGTACTCGAAGGATAGTTGCAACAAGGCCTGACTGTCGAATGCCGAGCGAGCCAATGGCCCGTAACTGTTCCATTGTGCTATGATTGAATTCTTTTCAGCCGCAATATTTTCCAATAGCGACAATGCCCTCTCTCGCAGGCTCTCGCTTGCGATGTACGAACCATAGGCAAACTGCATCTGTGCTATGAGATTGATGGCCAGCAAATCACTCTTCGTGCGACCGATTCGCTTTGCTACAGTGCGGGATGTTGATGCGGGAGTGTAGTGTGTCAGCCAATAAGGCAATGTCTCTACCCCGAATAGGCGGTTTACATCATCTCCCGTACGACACTCCAAAATCCTGTCCATCACATTCTGCGTATGGACCAGAAATGTTGTAATCTGCGAGAGTCGTAATATTGGATGATTATTTGGATAGATGTGCGTGAGTTTCCACGCAGAGGCCTCCATTGCCTCGATAGAATATTTCGCGGCTAAATATTCGAAATTGCGTTTTAGGTTGAGTATATACTCATCGTGCTGATACAACTCCAACAAGCCGGTTGCTCCAATGAGCATAGCCTCGATGTTTTGAGGTACCATCTTCTCACGCAATATAGCCGCATAAGGTACTCGGCGTGCAAGTTCAGTAAAGGCCTCTTTGTTGTCGATGCCTCCCATCGTGCGTAGTAGTACCATATAGAAGGTCTGCGGCCAATTAGAATTACACTCTTCGTAGAGGCGCGTGATATCTTTGTTCTTTCGCTCTAAACGCTCAAATCCCAACGTGTTGTATATCTCGGTACGATGCAACTGGTCGAGTGATGCCAAATAAGCCCCACAGGCGAAATACGATGCACCTGCTTTCAACTTATTTATCACTCTTTTCGTCGCATCCATATCTTATTATCTGCGTGTCGTTACGATGGATAGTGTTGTGGTTTAATTACAGTAGATTTAACTCCAATAGCGCCTCCTCGCTCATCATACTCTTGTCCCAAGGTGGCTCGAATGTGAGTATTATGTTTACCGACTCTACGCCTTTAATCTTTTTGACCTGTATGTTTATATCCTCGACCAGCATATCTGCCATAGGGCAGTTGGGCGCTGTTAAAGTCATCTTTATGTTGGCCACACCTTCGGGGTCGAAATCAATCTCGTAGATAAGCCCCAAGTCGTAAATATTAACAGGTATTTCGGGGTCGTATATGTTCTTTAACGTCAGCACGATATCGTGCTCAACCCTTAATATGTCTTCTGGTGTCATCATCCCTATTTTCTCATTAACATAAATCTGGTGACTAATCCTCGTTGGCTTACGCTTTTGCAGCAAAGGCCAACGCAAACATCTTCATTTGCTTAATCATAGCCACCAAGCCATTGCTACGCGTAGGCGATAGGTTCTCGCTCAATCCTATGGCATCTATGAAGTATAAATCCATATCGACGACCTCCTTTGGCTCTCGACCATTCATCACGCGAATGAGTAGAGCGATTATGCCTTTGGTAATTATCGCATCACTATCTGCTGAATAATATATCTTTCCATCCTCCATTTTTGCATCTACCCACACTCTCGATTGGCAACCTTTTATCACATACTCTTCCGTGCGATGTTCGGCTGCTATGGCGGGCAGGGTATCACTCAACTCAATCAGATAGTCATACTTATCCAACCAATCGTCAAATATTGCGAACTCTTCGATTATCTCCTCTTGTATTGCGTCTTTCATTGCTTGAAAATATTCTAAAATATGTTTAACACTTCGCCTTCGGCAGCCGAGGGTGAATCTATACCCAACAGACGAGCAGAGGTAGTCGCCAAAGATGTCATATCGACTTTTTCGTTGTATTTGCCTTTGCTGACTCCTCCGCCAAAGATGATTAACGGCACCTCTCTGTCATACAAATACATCGAGCCCGATGAAGAACGAACATTCTCTTTCTCCTCAATCCATTCGGGCATCAGGTTGATAATCACGTCACCCGAACGACGTGGGTAAAAGCCGTTCTGTATCTTGCGGCCATATCCGCTACCGAAATATGTGTTACGCATTGCTTCGGCTGCTACGGCGTGTGATACACCGCGTAACTGCATCATAAATGTTGCCACATCGTGCTGCATATCCTTAAGCGATAAGCCTTTCTCGATAATCAGGTCGTGGTTGAGGTAAAATGCGCGGTCAATGTAGCCCAAAACCCACTCGCCATTACCGTGCTGCGCACCGATGAATGCGTTGGTAATGACCTCGGCCTGACGGACATTGAATCGCTCGACGTGATTACTCTCTATATCGAACGAAGGGCTTGTTCCGTGGTCCGAACAGAGTGTTATAACTATCTGTTGTGGGTCGGTTACTTGTGCTGTGACGAATGATATAAACTCCTCAAGGTCACGGTCCAAACGATAGAGCATATCCTCATACTCTACTGATTCGGGGCCAAAACGGCCACATATTTTGCGCGGAGTATCCAATACAATGTTTAATATATCGGGCACTTCGTCGCCACCCATCTTGCTGTTGGCAACCATCTGCTTTGCAAATGCCAACAATGCGCTGTTACCCGTAGGTGTATAGCACATCTGCGCGTATTCATCGCTGAAGATTTTCTTTATCTCTGCTGCGTCCTCCTCAATATGGTCTATGCGCTTGTTCTGTTTACTTTTCAATCCTTCGATGCACGCAACGCGCGAATTGAGGTAATTGTCATACTCCAGAAGTGCATTCCAACGCTTGGTCAGAAAGTCGAGATTTTTTTCCGTCTGATTGTATTGTGTAATCCACGCTGGTAATTCTTGTGTGTAGTATGATGATGTGGTCCAGTCTGTTTGCAGGGTCTCCATCCAATAGACCTCGCCAGAGTGTCCTGCCGTAACGATTGCCGACAAAGGCTCTATGGCGATGGTCGCCACTCGACTTGTGCTGTCGCTCTGCTTCATTGCGTCGCTTATGGTCTCGGCGATGAGTTGTCGGGGAGAGTATCCTATGGCATCACCACTGTAATTCACACACTTTTCCTTGCTATCCTCAATGAGTGATACACGCTTGTTGCCTACATAATCAAACCAACTATCCGATACAACTCCGTGAGTCGAGGGCATAGCACCCGTTGAGAGCGTTGCCAACGATACGGGTGTGGTAGTCTGCATATAATCGTATGAGGCATTTGTGAAATATGCTCCATTGTTTATCAAACGATTGAATCCTCCATTTGAGAAATTTTTGTTGTAACGCACTAAATCGTCAGTACGCATACCGCTTACAACAATATTGACCAAAAGGCGTGGTTGTTCGGCTGCTACAGCCTCGTTTATGGCGAGTGAGGCGATTATTGTTGTGATGGCCGATATGTAGAGTAAAAACTTTTTCATTTGCTAAAATTATTTCGGTTGTAAAATTACTACAAATATTTATAAATATTTACTAAAGTGTGTTTTTTCCTCGTTGAAATCTAATTGCGGATACTCCTGTTCTAATGTCGCTATGCGAGTTAAATTTTTGGCACAGAATATTTTATATGGCTCACAATCGGGGTTGAATGGGTGGTGAGCCATATCGGCGGCAATCTGTTCGATGCGAGATATTAATTTTTTTGTATCATCGTCGAATGCCGCATCTGCGAATCGTTTCCATATATAATTAATAGCCAATGGAGTAGGGTGTGTCATATCGTCGGCATAAAAACGATAATCGCGCAACTCGTCATTCATAATCTCGAATGCAGGGAAATATGTCACATTATCAGCGCGTTGTGCTATCTTGTCTATAGCAACGCGTAATGTGGCCTTACTTAACGAGTTGATTTCCAGCCCGTCACTTAAGTGGCGTATCGGGCTTACCGTAAAGATTACACGTTTGTCGGCCAATGAGTTAAAGCATAACTTTAAGTAACGCTCCGCAATAGACTCTACATCAAGCATCTCTTTGGCGAAGAGCCGTTGTGGTTGCTTGTGGCAGTTGGCAACGACCTGTTGATTCTCGTTATACCTATATATTATTGCACTGCCAAATGTAATAATAACCGTATCGGCTCGCTTTAATGCCTCTGCTCCTAACTTTACAGCCTCCTGCATCTGCTCCAAGGCCTTGTCGGAGTCACTACTGGAAAATGCTGAATGAAAATCGTAGTGAAACCACAATCCGTTATCGTAATGTAACTCGTTGCGTTGAGGCAATGCACTGCTATCTCCATCATTATATGCCGCGAATCGCTCTATGGCAAGTGCTATTGATTCGGGATTGAATAGTATTCCTGTAGGTGACGATGTAACATCGAATTTTAATGAGTTTAGCCTCTTGGCCATATTGTCGGCAAAACACGACCCCAGAGAGAGAATCGAACTCGTGTGGCTGATTCTCTGGCTGAAGGGTTTTATCAGTGTTTTGGTGTATAGTTGCATTATAAATTCAAGTGTGTCGTACGGGGTTATATTATATCTCGCTCAACTCCAACCATCGCATCTCTTTCTCCTCTAATATTTGGATTATCTCACCTATGCGTGTGGCTGCAGCCGATAACTCGTCGTGGGAAAGTGTGCCCGATGAAAGTCCCTCTTCGAGCGCACTCTTCTCGGCCTCTAATTGAGGTATCTCAATCTCCAACTGCTCCAATTCGCGCTGCTCCTTGTAGGATAATTTCTTGCGCTGTTGAGGCGTTGCTGTCGTTGCATTGGTTTTTGCTGCGGCTTGTTGCTTGGCTTGCTTCTCTGCAATGGCTTTGGCGCGAGCAGCCTCTTCAGCCTCCTGCTCCTTTATGTATTCGCGGTATTCGCTATATGTGCCGACAAAATCTTTGACCTCACCGCCTTCGCGGAATATAAACATATGCTCCACAGTCTTATCCAAGAAGTAGCGGTCGTGCGATACGATTAGTAAGCAACCCTTGAACGATTGCAGATACTCCTCCAATATGTTTAGCGTCAGGATGTCGAGGTCGTTGGTCGGCTCGTCGAGAATCAAGAAGTTGGGGTTACGCATCAACACCGTGAGCAGATATAATCGGCGTTGCTCGCCTCCACTCAAAATATCTACACGCTTATTTAGTGCTTCGGCAGGGAACAGAAAACGATTAAGCATCGCTGTTGCCGATATGCTATGACCATCAGCCGTAGTGATTGTCTCGGCTATATCTTGTACCATCTCAAGGACAGTCTGTCCTGTCTTAAACTCTATGCCTTGCTGACGATAGTAGCCAATGCGTAGTGTCTCGCCTCGTTCTATCTTTCCGCTGTCGGGTTGCAGGATACCTGTCATAAGGTTGAGGAATGTACTCTTTCCTGCACCATTTTTACCAACGATACCAACACGTTCGTAGCGCGAGAACTTATAAGAAAAGTCGTCGAGCATCTTGCGCTCTCCGAAACTCAAGCATACATCCTCGCAGTCTATAATCTTGCCACCCAAACGCGACGAGGCCACGTCGATATTCATCTGTTGGCGAGATAGCGACACCGAGGCCTTATCCTTAAGGTCGTAAAATGCATTGATGCGATAGCGGGCCTTGCCTGTGCGGGCCTGTGGTGTGGCGCGAATCCACTCCAACTCACGTCGCAAAAGGTTACGGGCCTTGTCGATGTTGGCCTGCATATTGTTATATCGCTCTTCGCGTTTTTCGAGGAAGAGCGAGTAGTTACCTTTATATGTATATAGTTCGCCTCGGTCTAATTCAAAGATGGTGTTACATACACGGTCCAGAAAGTAGCGGTCGTGCGTCACCATCAATAGCGTACAACGTGCTTTCTGGAGAAACGATTCGAGGAATTCAATGACATCAATGTCGAGGTGGTTGGTAGGCTCGTCCATTATCAAGAAGTCGGCCTCTTGCAACAACAAAAGTGCTATGGCGGCACGTTTAGCCTCTCCACCCGACAACTCGCTCATAGGCTGGTCCAGGCGTGATAGTTTGAGTGATGAAAGCACCTGCTTGATGCGTTGCTCTACATTCCATCCATCTACGGAATCCATAGCGGCCATTGCTCGCTCGATGGCACGTTCATCGCCCGATGAGATGGCTTGCTCATAATTGCGGATGACATCGTAAGTGGAGTCTAAACGCGAATAGACCTCATCGAAAAGGGTATTTTGAGGGTTGAAGTTGCTTGTCTGGTCCAAGAAAGCAACCTTTATATCCTTCATAAACTTCACCTCGCCGCCTCTGTCGGATGAATCCACTCCCGCAAGAATCTTTAGCAGGGAACTCTTGCCCGTTCCGTTTGGGGCTATAAGAGCAATCTTGTCGCCCTCGTTTATATTGAACGAGATATTTTGAAAGAGAACATTGTCTCCGTATGATTTACTTATATTTTCAACCTGAAGAAAACTTGCCATTGCGGGATAGTTATGTCGGGTATAAAAAATGGTCTAAGTTTGTCGCTAATAGTAGTTGTCGTACATAGATTGACTCTTCTCGTACTTCAAATCCTTGAGCGAGGCAGCCTTGACTCCGATGTGGAAATTCCAACTCTTGTAGTGGCCAAATGGAATCCACGAGAACGACATCTGCCAACAGTGCAAATCACGCGTGATACTTACTGATGACGTAGTGAGTTTGTTCATCGAAATATCATATCCGCCCGAGAATGTAGCCGACATCTTCTTCGAGAAGGTGACGTTGCCGCTAAAGCCAATTGTCTGCGTAACATTACGCCTATAGCCCGTTGTGCCATTATTGACATAGTTGAGCGTATAGTTTACGTTGTAGTTCACGTTTAGACTCCACGGTATCGAGAAGTCGTAGTAACTCTGTGACATATATTGTCGTCGCAAAGTGGGGTCCATTCGTCCGTATGGGTCGTAGAATGGATTGGCATATTCGGGTGGAATATTCTCATTCTTGCCGACGTCGGCTGGCTGTGCCGAGTTTTTAGACTTAAAAGTGTAGCCGAAACTCCAGCCTGTGTTGAGTATACGTCCAAGATTACCTCGGCTCCAAGTAAGTTTGTTGTATCGCTTACCCTCGGGTGTCACTTCGTAAGGGTCAAGCGTTGCTCGCAGGTTGATACCAAAGTTTCCAACGATATTTGTTCGTAGGCCAAGCGATATATTTGACAACTTCATCGAATCGGCCAAGAAGTTATATGAGCCGTTCAATGAGAGTTCATCGATTAGTTTTATCTTTTTCAGGCCTGTGGTGTCGCGTTTGCTCTTGACTTTAGCCTCGAGACTCTGTCGCAGCGAGAACGACATAGCCATACTACGACCCGATGTGGGTACGCCAAAGGCGTTGTCCGAGAATGGTGAATAGACCGTAGTACGGCCCGTAGAGTCGGCCTGAACGGTTTGATAGTAACCATATTTTTGGTTGCTGAAATCGGGAGCATAAGAGAAACTAACCTGCGGAGTAACTTGATGGCGCAGGCCCTGCAACTTAAAGTCCTTGTACTTCTCCTTTACCTGCCACGTTCCATAGACGATAGTCGATAGAGATACGGCAGTATTATAGTTGTAGAGTCGATAGAAACCATATTCGGGGTCAAGATTTTCGACTTGACCTGTTTCGGGATTCCACTGTCGCTCGACTTTCTTGAAATACCAACGCTCAGCATAGTTGGCCGAAGGCGTGATGTTGATATAATTGAGTAGGTTGAAGGTCGCTTGTACGGGAATGTTGTGTTGTACACCGTGACGCATATTATCCAGCGTTTGGCGAGTAAATATGTCATCCTCCTTGGCGCTCACCGAGTTGGTCATCTTGGCGGCGTAACTCATCGAAATCTTCTCGTACCAACGGTCCTTGCCTACTTTTTCCGCGCGGCGCAAGGGGTAGAACTTCGCTACGTTGAACGAGACATTGGGAAGCGTTCCTGCGATAGCCTTCGTTTGCGAGTTCTGCGAAATGGCCAAGTTCATCGACATAGAGAATGGTGTACCAGCCCAATTCTTTGAATACGAAATAGAAGAGTTGGTCTGTGTCGAGAGCATATCGTTAAGGTTAGTGGCCGAATAGCGGCTATAACCACTCGATGACAGGTTCACTGAAGCCGAGAATGTTGAGCCTGGGTTGGCTTTGGCATCTTGCGAGTGAGTCCACATCAAACGATATGTATTCTGCTTTACAAAATCGGGGTCGCCCTTATCTCCTGAACGGATACTTGAAAAGTCGAAGTTGAAGTTACCCGTATATTTGTAGCGTTTCATATAGCGAGATACGGCATTGACCTCCCACGAGCCTAAAGTATAGATACCACCCGTTAAGGTTAAGTCCATATGGTCGCTGAAGGTGAAGTAATAACCCAAGTCACGGATGTAAAATCCTCGTCGAGCCTCCTCGCCGTATGAAGGCATCAGGATACCTGATTTAGGGCCAGAACTCAATGGGAAGAAACCTTCGGGAAGTCCGAGGAATGGGATGTGTACATCCTCTATGACCAGGTGGCCAGGACCCATAATAGCCTTCTTGCCGGGGATGACCTTCACTTTTGACATCGAATAGAAGAAGTGGGGGTGGTCTGTCTGGTCGCAGGGGGTGTACATACCATCGGCAATGTTAATAGTGTTATCCGCCAATCGCTTTACATCCTGACCTACCATCCATCCGTCACCTTGTTGCGTGGCGATATTTTTGATTTTTGCACGCTGTGTCTCGATGTTGTAGGTGATGGTATCCATATTGAGCGATGAGGTACCTTGTGAGAAGAGCGGACGGGTAACCGTTGGCTCTCCGTCGATTGTGTCGGCCTTTCCTATGGCATAGATGTTTTTACGGTCGAGGTCAATGGTCATCATATCTGCCGCAAGACTCATATCGCCATAAGTAACCTCTCCTTGTTCGTAAAGATAGACCTTCTTGCTACGCAAGTCGTAGTATAGCGAGTCCTTTGCTCGACCAACGATGGGCGCTCCGAGGCCCATTCCGCCTTTGCCCGTGCGTTTTGTGGTATCTGCTACCGATGTGGCGTTGGCCGTGATAGGCGTGGAGTCGGGCGCAATCACAGACGAGGCGTTGCGTCGCTCTTCCTGTGAACGACGTGAGCGTTGTGCGGCACGACGAGCATTTGCATCTCTGATGCTGTCCTGTGGTGAGGTGGCAGAGAGGATGCTTGTTTCTTGCAACTCTTCGGTGATAGGTTTTGCCGCCATCACACGTTGTACTGTCGCAAAACTTATGATGATTTGCGATAATAGTAGCATAATGGCTACCGAAAGAGCATATTTAACCTTAAAATAACCCAAAATCTCAATAATTTTTTGTAACTTTGCCGACAAGTCGGCAAAACCGCTCAAATGTAATGGTTGCCCAACTTTAGGAGCGATGTTTTAACCGACAAATATAGCGTTTTTTTATCGATTACGGATAATATTTCGGTAGTTTTTTATATGAAACATATACTCTGTTGTATAGTATTGTCGTTTATTGGCCTATGTGCGAGCGTACAAGTCGCGGCGCAGGAGACTGCGGCGCGTCAACGTGTGATTGTCATAGATGCAGGACACGGTGGTAAAGCCTATCCTGGAGCGGTGTATGGTGGAGTCAAGGAGAAAGATATAAATTTGGCCGTTGCGTTGAAGTTGGGCGCACTTATAGAGAGGGAGTTGCCTAATGCAAAAGTGGTATATACGCGAAAAACCGACACGGCGCTTGGTGGTAGCCTGAATGAGGATTTGTCGGCTCGAGCAAATATAGCCAACAAGGCAGAGGGCGATTTGTTTATATCGATTCACGCCAATGCTGCCAAAAATACATCGGTCAAGGGTGCCGAGACGCTGATAATGGGCGAAAGTGAAAAGGAGACTCGTTATAACGAAGATGCATTGTACGATAACAATAAGGATGAGTTGATTGATATGTCGGATGAGAATACGGCTGCTATGGTGAGGGCCTATATTCAGAATCTGCAATTCACTTATGGCGAGTATAGCGAGATGATGGCTCGAATAATGCAGTCGCATTATGGCAAGGGCGGACGTACGGTGCGCAAGGTTAAACGACAACTGCTTAAAGTGTTGTATGCTACCGATATGCCAAGCGTGCTGACCGAGTTGGGATTTATGACCAATAAGAGTGAATTGGCATATATGAACTCTTCGAAGGGTCAAAATGAATTGGCGCGAATGCTGTGTAATGCAGTGAAAGAGTATTTTGCTCATTTGGATGGAACGGCGAGTGCTCAGGTGAGTGATAATGTGGTTGTGGGAGAGCCTGCGGCAGATGCGGTTGAAATAGAGGCAAAAGAGGATATTGCAGAACAGGTTGCAGAGACAAAGAGTGATGATAAAGAGCCACAATCTGACAATGTAGCAGAAGCATCGCAGGAGGGTTATGCAATCCAGTTGTTGGCATCGGATAAGAAACTGAAAACATCGGATGCTCAATTCAAGACATATCGCGGAAAGGTGAAATGTTACGAGGGTAGCGGAGTGTTGAAATATAAGTATTGTTACGGAGAGTTTGCAACGAGAGCCGAGGCGCAACGTAATGTGGCCGCCGTGCGAAAGGTTTTCAAGGACGCTTTCGTTATACATTATAGTGATGGTAAGATTGTAAAATAAGAAAACTATAAAATGAAAAGAGAAATTAAAGTCGGTTTGTTTGCCGTAGCCGTTTTGTTGATAGGCTGGGGCGTGATTCGATATCTTAAGGGTACGGATGTGTTTAGTAACTATAATATTTATTACGCCTATTATGACAATGTGGGTGGTTTGCAGCCTGCATCTGCTGTGATGATTCACGGTGTTAAGGTCGGCTCGGTGTTGGATGTCGTTTTGGACGAGGACCCCAATAAAGGTGTCGAACTGACATTGTCGGTAGAGAAGCGTTATGCTATTCCCGTTGATTCAAAAGCCAAGATTTTTAGCGATGGATTGATGGGCGGCAAGGCCGTAGAGATTGTATATGGTGCAGCATCGGAGATGATACCCGATGAGGGTACTATTCAGGCGGAAGTGAGTGTAGATTTGATGGCAATGGCCTCGTCGGAGATGGAGGGTATAATCGCCAAGGTGACACTTATAATGGATGAGGTGGCGCAGACTTTGGAGGGCGTGAATAATCTTATGGCGACCAATACCGAAAACATCACAAATATCGTAAAGAATGTTGATGGTGTGACGGGTAGCGTAAACGATATGTTGGCAAAAGAGAAACAGCATCTGGAAGAGGCTATGGCATCGTTGAGCCGTTTCTCGAAGAGTTTGGGCGATAATACCGAGCAGATTGATAGTATAATTGGCAATATGAACACCTTCTCGACAAAATTGGCCGAGGCTGATATTATAAGCGAGATAGAGTCAACAGTTGCTCAATTGAATAAGGTGCTCGAGTCGGTAAACAACGGTGACGGTAGCGTTGGTAAACTGTTGGATGATGCCGAGTTGTATGATAATTTGGCACAGGCGAGCGATAATCTGTCGGCACTATTGGCCGATTTGCAGGCTAATCCTCATCGCTATATTAATATCTCTGTATTTGGAGATAATCCGATGAAGAAGGTTGAAAAGGCCAAGGCTAAAGCCGAGAAAAAGGCCATCAAACGTGCTGATGAGATAGCCGAGAAAGCGCACGAGGCGAAACTTAAAGAGATTAAGAAGGCGCAGTAATTGTTTGAGGAGCGACAAGAATGATTTATCCCGCAAATTTTGAACAGAAAATCGGCTTTGACCGCGTGCGTGAGCAGGTGGCCGCATTGTGTTGTATGAATGTGGCCCGCGAAAGAGTACTCGTTGAGGAGTTTTCTGTTTCGCGTAAGGAGATAGAGCGCAGGCAGGAGTCGGCCGACGAGATGCGTCAGATGCTGATGATTGACCCCGCTACACCTCGCGATGAGTATCCCGATATGGAGGCCGTGATGGCCAAGTTAGGGGTTGAGGGTGCATTCTTGACCGTCGAGGAGGTGGTTGTTCTGCGTCGGGCATTGACCGCTGTGGGTAATATGGTGGGCTTTGTGTTGAGCCGCAAGCAGTCTGACTATCCGCGTCTGCATAAGCGTAGCGAGAATGTATGCGTATTTCCTGATATAATCAGGCGTATAAATCAGATAGTCGATGACGAGGGGGGTGTGAAAGATACTGCAACACCCGAATTACTTACTATTCGTCGTGCCATCCGCCAACACGAAGGACAGGTGGCAAAACGCTTGCAGCAGGTGTTGGCAAATGCCAAGAAGGCGGGTATAGTTGATGCCGAAGCGATGATTTCGATTCGTGATGGCAGGGCTGTAATCCCCGTGTCGGCGGCTAATAAACGCAAACTCAACGGATTTATCCAGGATGAATCGGCTACGGGCCGTACATTCTATATTGAGCCTGTTGAGGTTGTAGAACTCAACAACGAACTCAAGGAGTTGGAGTATGCCGAGCGTAGAGAAGTAGTGCGTCTGCTGACCGTCTTTACCGAGGAGTTAGCACCCGATGCAGAGCCGATAACTGCGGCGGGAGAGTATCTGGCCGATATGGATGTGTTGCGAGCAAAGGCTCGTTGGGCAATCGAGAATGGTGCAGGTAAACCTATCGTGTCGCTTGATGATAGATTGCTCTTGCGTAAGGCTTTTCATCCTCTGTTGGCGCAGACGTTGAAGCGCGAAAAGAAGGAGTTGGTAAAGTTGGATATGCAACTCGACAAGCAGAAACATATATTGGTTATTTCAGGCCCTAATGCTGGTGGTAAATCGGTTTGCTTGAAGACTACGGGTATGGTGCAGTATATGTTCCAATGTGGATTCCCTGTGACGGCCGCCGAGACGAGTGAGTTGCCCATATTTGAGCATATATGTCTGGATATAGGTGACGAGCAGTCGATGGATAACGACCTTTCGACCTATTCGTCGCACCTGCTCAATATGAAAAATACCTTGCAGGCTGCTTCGCCTCGTACATTGGTGCTTATTGACGAGTTTGGTTCGGGTACGGAGCCAGTGATTGGAGGAGCTATTGCCGAATCAATTTTGGAGCGTCTGTTGGAGAAGGGGTGTTATGGAGTAATTACAACCCACTACTCCAATATAAAATATTATGCTACGGGGACAGAGGGAGTAGCCAATGGCGCAATGATGTTCGATGTGCAGAATATCAGACCTCTGTTTAAGTTGGAGCAGGGTAAGCCTGGTAGTTCGTTTGCGGTAGAGATAGCGCGTAAGATAGGCCTGCCCGAGGATATTATCCGCCGTGCGAGTGATAAGGCGGGTAGCGACCATATAAATCTTGAGCGCCAATTGCGTGAGATTGCGCGTGATAAACATTATTGGTCGCAGAAACGTGATAGAATCCGTCAGACAGACCGTAAAGTCGAGGAGTTGGAATCGACCTATGCCGAGCAACTCTCGCGTATAAAGGATGAGCGTAAGGAGATTTTGCAAAAGGCCAAGGCCGAGGCTCAACAACTCATTGCCGATGCCAATCGTCAGATTGAAAATACTATACGAACAATCAAAGAGGCGCAGGCCGAGAAGGAACTTACACGTTTGGCACGTCGTGAGTTGGATGACTTCAAGAGCGAAGTAGAGCAGACCGAGACGTCGTCATTTGCGGCCGATAAGGTTGAGCGCGAGATGGAGCGTTTGCAACGTCGTAAGGCTCGCCGTGAGGAGAATAAAAAGCGCCAAGGTCAGGAGGTTGTCACGCAGAAGAGTGAGCCAATGGTTGCACTTAAGCCCATTGAGGTGGGAGCAAAGGTGAAAATCGAGGGCCAAGAGGTGCTGGGTGTTGTGCAGAGTATCAAGGGCAAGAAGGCGCAGGTGGCCTTCGGCCAGATATTGACTGTGGTCGATAAAGATAAGTTGAAGGTTGTATCTAATGCCGAATATAAAAAGTCAGTAAAGCCCGTTACGCCTCGTACCGTATTGTCGGTCGATATATCGTCACGAAAACTCAATTTCAAGGATAGTGTCGATGTGCGCGGTATGCGTGCCGCCGAGGCTCTGGAGGTGGTGCAGGATTTGGTCGATGATGCCTTGATGGTGGGTGTTGGCGGTGTTACGATTCTTCACGGTAAGGGTACGGGCGCACTTAAAGAGGAGATACGTCGCTATTTGCGTAGTATCTCGGAGGTGGCTTCGGCTACGGATGAACACGCCGATAGAGGTGGCGCAGGTATTACTGTTGTGAGATTTAAGAACGATTAGTAGATATTGCAATGAAATATAGATTGTCGGATATAGCCCATATTTGTGGGGGCAGGGTCGTTGGTCAGGATGTTGCGGTAGGTGGCATCGTAACCGACTCGCGCAGTTGTGCTTTTGCCGACGATGCTATGTTTGTGGCGATGCGTGGTGAGAATCACGACTCACACGACTATATTAAAGATATGTTGCGCCGAGGAATACGCGCATTTATGGTTGAGCGTGAGGATGCTGCGGCCAATTTCTCGGAGGATGCAGGATGTGTTGTCATAGAAAACTCTTTGGAGGCATTACAGACTCTTGCAGCAGCGCACCGCGAATCGTTTAAGGGGTGTGTAGTAGGTATTACGGGCTCAAATGGCAAGACGGTAGTCAAGGAGTGGGTTGCACGCTCATTGCCTAATGATGTAAAGTTCTTCGCCTCGCCGATGAGTTATAACTCGCAGTTAGGCGTGGCTTTGTCGCTGTTGA
This sequence comes from Alistipes sp., assembly GCA_045658845.1. Classification (GTDB taxonomy): domain Bacteria; phylum Bacteroidota; class Bacteroidia; order Bacteroidales; family Rikenellaceae; genus Alistipes. Next base: position 74,163 of record JAZOVT010000093.1, on the reverse strand, counting down.
TGATTCAAGGTGATGAGCAGGTGGCATTTATCGAGGCTGGTATCTCGCAATGTAATGAGATGGAGCGTTTGGAGCGAATGATACGCCCCGATGTAGTGGTGATGACTTCGATAGGTGATGCGCACCAGAGCAATTTTAAATCTTTGGAGCAAAAGATTGCAGAGAAACTGATACTTGCGCGAAATGCGCACACGTTTATATATCATAGCGCCTACGAGCAAATAACTGATGCGATAGGCGATGTGTTGCCTGTGGAGTGTAGGATTCTTGATGCTGCAAAAGAGAGTGTTGAGAGCCTGAAAACAGGTGGCGAGGCAATCCGTATTGATGGGCAGTTGGTTAAAACGCTTTGTCGCGAATTGGGTTTTGGCGAGGTCGCACTTTGCCAGGAGGATGTGGCAATGCGTTTGGAGGTCAAGGAGGGTATTAATTCTTCGACCATAATAAACGATACCTATAATTCGGATATAAATTCATTGGCATTGGCTCTCGATACATTGCAGAGTGTGGCATTGGGTGCACTGACGACAGCCGTAATATCGGATATTGAGCAGAGCGGAATGCCCGACGAGGAGTTGTATGAGCGAGTCGCGGCGTTGGTCGAGCGGGCAAAGGTCGATATGCTGATAGGTGTTGGGGAGCGAATCAGGCATTATGCCCCGAAGTTTAAGTGCAAGACACGTTTCTACGTCTCGACCGAGGAGTTGGAGCAAGGCTTGTCGTATGAAGATATTGCGGGTCGTACAATATTGTTGAAGGGTAATCGCCGTTCTCGCTTTGATAGGGTGTGTCATCAGTTGGAGCGCCGAAGCCATACTACGGTTCTGGAGGTAAACCTCGATGCAATGACGCATAACGTGGGGTATTTTAGACGTTTCCTGCCGATGAATCACCGCTTGGTGGCGATGGTCAAGGCGTTGAGTTATGGCGCGGGCGATGTCGAGGTAGCACAGTTGATGCAACGTTTGGGTATGGATTATTTGGCCGTTGCCTTTGCCGATGAGGGTATCGTGTTGCGCCGAAAGGGTATAACGATGCCGATTGTTGTGCTGAATGCCGATGCTGGTAGTTTCGATAAGATGGTAGCCAATGATTTACAGCCTGAAATATATAGTTTCCATTCGCTGCACGATTTCAGAGCCAGCGTTGAACGCTATGGACTACAGAACTATCCTGTGCATATCAAGTTGGATACAGGAATGCACCGCTTGGGATTTGTGGAGTCGGAGTTGGATGCTTTGATTGCGGAGTTGGCAGAGGATAAAGCATTGAAGGTAGCATCGGTGTTTGCCCATCTATCGTGCGCCGATGAGGAGTCGAAGGATGATTTTACGAGGGAGCAGATAGCATTGTTTGAATGTATGAGTGGTCGTATAGTGGAGGCTTTACCATATAAAGTGTTGCGCCATACGGCAAATTCGGCAGCCATAGAGCGATTCCCCGAAGCGCAGTTCGATATGTGTCGTTTGGGTTTGGGATTGTATGGATATGGTTATAAGCACAACGATGAGTTGCAGCCTGTATCGACTCTGAAGACTCGTATCGTACAGTTGCGTGAGCGTAAAGCGGGTGAGGCGATAGGTTATGGACAGGCTGGTGAGTTGGAGCGTGATAGCAAAATAGCGACTATACCGATTGGTTATGCCGATGGTTTGGACCGTCATTTGGGTGGCGGATGCTGGTCGATGTTGGTCGGCGGCGAGAAGGCTCCGACAGTGGGACGCATATGTATGGATAGTTGTATGATAGATGTGACCGATATAGAGGGTGTTGAGGAGGGTGATGAAGCGGTAATCTTCTCTCCTATGGCAGGCAATACCCCCGAAGATATGGCAGAAGTGTTGGGTACAATATCTTATGAGATAATCACTTCTGTATCGGCGCGTGTGAAACGCATATACGTTAGAGAGTAATGGCAGAAAAGGGTATATTATATATGATTCCGTGTCCGATTTCGGACTTTTCGGCAATTGAGGATGTGCTTCCTCAGGGAAATAAGCGAGTGATTGATTCGCTCGATTATTTTATTGTAGAGAATGTGCGTTCGGCACGACGATTCCTGTCGAAGGCAAAGATTGCACGTCGAATCGATGATTTGGAGTTTGTAGAACTCAACGAGCATACTGTTGCAGGTCAGGCAGTCGAGGCTATGATAAAGCCTATTATGGAGGGCCGCTCGGCTGGTGTTATATCGGAGGCAGGTGTGCCCGGTGTGGCCGACCCTGGGGCTCTGGTAGTTGAGGCTGCACATCGTAAGGGTATAAGGGTTGTGCCGTTGGTTGGCCCGTCGTCGATTCTGTTGGCGTTGATGGCATCGGGACTGAACGGTCAGTCGTTTGCTTTCAATGGTTACTTGCCCGTAAAGCCGCCAGAGAGAGCAAAGGCTCTTAAGACGTTGGAGCGCAAGGCCGTTGTAGAGCATCAGTCGCAGATTTTCATTGAGGCTCCCTATCGCAATGTGAAGTTGGCCGAGCAGATATTGACTGTATGTGGTGCGGAGTGCCGTTTGACCATAGCGTGTGATATAACATCGCCCGACGAGGTGATTCAAACGCTCAAGGTAGCAGAGTGGCGATGCAGAGGCGTGCCCGATATTGCCAAGCGCCCGACTATATTTATAATAGGGTAGGGTTGGGCATATAATTTGCTCAATATATAGTAGAAAATGATAAAACAATAGAGATATGACAAAAGAAAAAGTTGCTAATCAGGAAGTTGAGGAGCAGGATGGCCTCCATAATGGCGAGGGTAATCCCTCGAACGAAGGCGAGCAGTGTGACAATATGGCAGAGGAGAATGCGGCTGCTGACACAATGACAGATGAGAAGGATGAGTCTGCGTCAGAGGAGCAGTTTGAAGAGCCTACCCCCGAAGAGGTTATAGCTGTATGGCGTGATAAATATATGCGTTTGCAGGCTGAGTTTGATAACTATCGTAAGCGTACATTGCGTGAGAAGATGGACCTTGTGGCCAGCGGTGGTGCCGATGTAATAAAGAGTATGTTGTCGGTTTTGGACGATATGTACCGTGCTGTGGCTGCATCGGAGAAGAGCGAGGATATTGCCGCTTTGCGTGAGGGTGAGAAACTCGTTTTGCAGAAGTTTGAGGAGGCCTTGAAGCAGAAGAACGTAACCGAGATTAAAGCCACAGGCGAGGAGTTTAATGCCGACTATCACGAAGCCGTAGCCCGTTTTGCCGCGGGAGAGGAGATGAAGGGTAAGGTAATCGATGTCGTACAACGTGGTTATATGTTGGGCGATAAGGTGTTGCGTTACGCTAAAGTTGTTGTTGGCGAGTAATGTTTCGCCCACGAAAGGATGAAATTAAGGAAAGGATAATACAAGGAAGATGGCAGAAAAGAGAGATTATTACGAGGTGTTGGGCGTCGAGCGCAATGCCAATGCCGATGAGATAAAGAAGGCCTATCGCAAGGCCGCTATCAAATATCACCCCGACAAGAATCCGGGTGATACCGAGGCTGAAGAGAAGTTTAAGGAGGCAGCCGAGGCTTATGATGTATTGTCGAATCAGGAGAAACGTGCCCGTTACGACCAATTTGGTCACGCAGGTATGAATGGCGCTGCAGGAGGTGGCTTTGGCGGCTTTGGTGGCGGCGGATTCTCAATGGAGGATATTTTCTCGCAGTTCGGCGATATATTTGGTGGCCATTTCGGAGGATTTTCGTCACGAGGTGGTGGCCGCAGAGTCAATCGCGGTAGTGATATTCGTGTGAAGGTGAAACTCACTTTGCAAGAGATTGCCAATGGCACGACCAAGAAGTTGAAGATTAACAAAACCATCGCTTGCGACAAGTGTGGCGGTACGGGTGCAAAGGACTCGTCGTCTTATACGACTTGTTCGACTTGTAATGGCTCGGGTTATGTTACACGAGTAGAAAACTCCTTCTTTGGCCGCATACAGACGCAGGGCGTATGTCCGACTTGTAATGGTACGGGTAAGGTAATTACAGCAAAGTGCGACAAGTGTTCGGGTGAAGGCGTTCTGCGTGGCGATGAGGTTGTAGAGATTAAGATACCTGCTGGTGTTGGCGAGGGTATGGCCGTAACGGTTTCAGGTAAGGGTAACGCTGCTCGTCAGGGTGGAGTGAATGGTGATTTGCTCGTTATGATTGAGGAGGAGCGTAATCCCGAACTCGTACGCGACGGTAACGACTTGATTCATAACCTTAATTTGCCTGTAACGACTTGTTTGTTGGGTGGCGAGGTTGAGGTGCCTACGATTGATGGCCGCGTAAAGATTAAGATTGCACCGGGTACTCACGCGGGTAAGGTGTTGCGTCTGCGCGGTAAGGGTCTGCCCGATGTGAACGGATATGGTCGTGGCGATATAATGATTGTCGTTGATATCACAATCCCCGATTCACTCAATAGCGAGGAGCGCAAGTTGGTAGAGAAGTTGGCCGAGCAGCCACATTTCAAGAAGGCCGAGAGCGTCGATAAGCAGAATATATTTGAGCGAATGAGAAGTTTTTTTAGATAGGGAACCCTCATCAGCGAAAGAAAGTAGTTACATAATAATATAACAATTTAAGGATATGGGAATATTCACGCCATATAAGCGACACGCTAATAAATTTAATTACACACCACGCTATTATGACCCCGATAAGGAGGAGCGTGAGCGTCGTCGTCAGGAGTTGCGCGGAGAGCGTTTGGATGATAGCGGAGAGTACACTCCTGGAAAATATATCCAGGCCAAGCGTGATGCTCGTTTGTCGCGCGCGGCAGAGCAGAGCAGCGGTAATGGCAATCGTATGCGTATGTGGGCATTGGGCGTAGGTGTGATGCTGTTGTTCCTATTTATATATATCCTTATTCCACGTATCGCCTCAATCGTTGATATGGCTACAACCGATAATTCTGCCACATCAACACAGGAGGTACGTGAGGTCGAGGAGTTTGACCCCTATGCACCTATTATTATCGTGCCTAATGATTATCAGGAGGGCGATGAGATAGAGATTAACGAGTAAAAGAATAATTTGCAGAACTATTTAACCCAACCCCCAAGGATAATGGAGAACAAAATCAGACTTCTTCCAGAGATTGTTGCCAATCAGATTGCTGCTGGTGAGGTGGTAGAGAGTCCGTCATCTGTCGTTAAGGAGATGATGGAGAACGCTATTGATGCAGGGGCAAAGTCGGTGGTTGTAAATTTCCGTAATGCGGGTTTGGAGTTGTTGCAGATTGTGGACGACGGTTGCGGAATGTCGCCTATGGATGCGCGTATGGCCTTCGACAGACACGCAACGAGTAAAATCAAGAGTTTCGAAGATATTTACCGTCTGCATACATTCGGCTTTCGTGGTGAGGCTTTGGCCTCGATTGCCGCAGTGGCTCAAGTTGAGTTGCGAACTCGCCAGGCCAATGATGAGGTGGGTACGGTGACGATAGTAAACGGAGGCGAGTTCATTTCGCAGAATCCGACAATGTGTCCCGTAGGCTCGCAATTTTTGGTGCGAAACCTTTTTTATACAGCCCCTGCACGTAGAAAGTTTAGTAGTGATAAGGCTAAAATCGTAACGAACATCAAGCGCGAATTTCGCCGCGTGGCGTTGTGTAATCCGCAGGTGAGGTGCGAGTTGATGTCGAACGATATGCCTATCATTACGTTGCCAGCGGGAACTCTTTTGGAGCGAATTATTGATGTCGTGGGCCGTCATATAAAGAGTAATTTGCTGGAGGTGGCCGTCGATACATCAATCGTTAAAGTTACGGGTTATGTAGGTCGTCCTGCTGCTGCCAAGAAGTTGAATAACGAGCAGTATCTGTTCGTCAATGGTCGTTATTTCCATTCACCGCAGATATATCGTTCGATAATGCGTGCCTACGAAAAACTTATCCCAGAAAAGTGTACTCCATCGTTCTTTCTCTATTTGACAGTAGATGCCGAGAGAGTCGATGTCAATGTGTCGCCACACAAGACCGAGGTGCGCTTTGCTGATGCCGAGGATGTTAATCAGATTATTCACGCGGCGGTGCGTAGTACGTTGGCCAAGAGTGGAAACGTAGCACAGATAGATTTTGATAATCAGGTGTCGATTGATATACCTGTTTTGGGTGCAACACCTTCTCCTACGGTATATGTCGAGCCACGTTCGGTAACGAATCAAGAGTATAACCCTTTTAGAGAGGATTACGCTTCGGAGCCGTCTTCAGATTTTGATGAGAATGCAATCGTGGATGATGTGCCACTTGAGGATATTGCAACTGCATCAACTTTATCGAGTTCGAAACCTATGCGAGAGGTGGCCTCATCAATTGGCCGTAATCTGTCGGGACCGACTTTCGGCAATGAGGATAGTGATATTCCGCGCTTAAGAGATGTGGCGTGGGCCGATATGCCATCAGCGGCCGAATTTGGCCTGGATGTGCCTCCACAACCTATTGAAGATGTGGCTGTAGGTTATCGTGATGTGGCCTCAAGCCTTATCGGTATGTTACCAGAAGAGGAGGAGAGTCGTTTGGAATTTGTTGATGAACAAACGACAGTACAGCAAGTGTTGCCACATCAGATGACGATGACGTTCGAGGATGTGATGATTGCGGGTAACGGATATGCTATTGCTACGTCGCAAGGCCGTTTGATGATTGTGGATTTGCGCAGAGCCAAGGAGCGTGTATTATATGATAGTTACATCAGTTCGATGGGCCGAGGTGGTTGCGCATCGCAAAAATTGCTATTCCCCGAGGCTTTGACATTGTCGGAGGATGATTATCAACTCTTGGAGGAGCATTTGGTGGAGTTTGTAGCACTCGGTTTCGATATTGAGTTGTTGGGAGCAGGACACGTTGAGTTGCGAGGAGTGCCATCATCGAGCGTTGGTGACGAGGCCGATAGATTGTTGTATGATTTGTTGCGAGAGGTGGCTCAATCGGGTAGTGCAGTAGATAAAATGCGTGAAGATATGGTGCGTGTGATGGCAGTTCGTGGCAGTAGGTCGATGGGCCGAAGTGTACTGCGTGAGGATGCCGAGTTCTTGTTACGACAGTTGTGTGAATGCGAGAATTATACCTTTACGCCATCGGGTAAAGTGATTATGAGCGAGATGACACAACAAGAGTTAAAAAATAAGTTGAGTTAAACAGATAATAGATTACGAATTATGATATTTCAAGAGAGGCCGTCAACCCCGCCTGTGGTCAAGAATCTGATAATTGCAAACTGCGTAGCATTGTTGGCTACGACTCTTTTGCCATTCGGGGATGCTATAATCGAGCGATTTGCACTATTCAATGCGGCAGGCCCGTTGTTCCATAGTTATCAAGTCTTTACATATATGTTCCTGCACGGTGGCGTTTCGCACCTATTCTTTAATATGTTTGCATTGTGGATGTTCGGCCGTACGCTGGAGTATGAATTGGGCTCGCAGAGATTCTTTACATATTATATGGTGTGTGGAGTTGGTGCGGCGTTGATACAATTGGGTGTAAGTTATGCCGAGTATGTGCATCTGGCAGAGTCTGCGGGTATGTATGCTGCTACACGATTGTTGGCAATACCTACTGTTGGTGCATCGGGTGCCGTGTTTGGCTTGTTGCTGGCGTTTGGTGTGTTGCATCCCAATAACAGAATTATGTTGATGTTCCCGCCCGTAGTGCTTAAGGCAAAATGGTTTGTGCTGATTTACGGATTGCTTGAATTGCTGTTCGGTATGTCGGGCTATCAGGCAGGTGTGGCACATTTCGCTCATCTTGGCGGTATGATTTGGGGCTTTGGTTTGCTCTATTGGTGGCGCAAGCAGCGTAAGATATATTTTTAAGATGTTTGTATCCTTGATTCATTTTTGAAGGATATTGTGTTTGCGGAAAAATAATGGCAGATTATTATAAAACAACATACGGCTCGGAGAATGGGCGCAAACGAGGACGCTCGGCGTTAGGAGCATTACTTGATATGGTAATGCTGGTCGTTACGTTGGGCGTTGTTGTCCTCTTTTTGATGACCATCATTGTACCGTCTATTCATCCTGAACGCTCGCAAGAACTATCGACATTGGGTTTGGTAGCGCCGTTTACCTATACTGCGGTACTTGTGTTGATGTTGTATTGGATTGCTCGCTGGAGACTTCTGATGTCTGTAGTGATGATATTGATGACCTTGATAGGGTTGTTTAGTGTGTCGTCATTCTATAGGATAGAGTTGCGTCGTAGTTATGGCGAACCTGCCGCAGAGCGTGGCGAGATAAAGATTATGACCTATAATACGCGAAGTTTTATTGATGATAACGGCGTAAATAGGTTGGACTCTGTTGTGCAGATTATTCGTAGCATAAATCCCGATATTGTCTGCTTTCAGGAGATGGGTTTTAGCGGTTTGGCCGATTCGCTGATGCAGGAGTTGAAGTTGCGACCTATACCGCATACTTTGTCGAGAGCCAATTTGAGCCCTATGATTTATAGCCGTTATCCGATAATTAAGGCTCAACGAATCGATACGATGAAAAACTTCGTGTGGGCCGATATTGCTTTGCGAGATGATACGATAAGAGTATTCAATAATCATCTTCACTCCACCGCAATCCGCAAGGAGGATGGTGTCTATCTCGAGGAACACCAATATTGGGAGGATGAGACACCCGAAAACGAGGTGTTGAGTATGATAGACCGCTTGACCGAGAATAATATTGTGAGGGCCGCGCAGGTCGATACTTTGGTGAAGATGGTAGCAGCATCGCCTTATCCTGCAATCGTATGTGGTGATTTTAACGATACCCCTGTATCTTATACCATCCATAAGATGACGCGCGATTTGAATGATGCGTTTAGAGAGGTTGGGCGAGGCTTTTCTCATACCTATCGTGGCTTTTTCGATATGTTGCGAATTGATTATGTGATGTGTAGTGAGGAGTTTACGCCTATATCATATCAGGTTATTGATTCTTGGGGCGTAGAGGAGAAGGTTGTAGGCCGTGGTGAAAACCGCGATACACTCTTGGTGCGTAAATTTGGTAATAAGATGATGCCTCCAGCGGAATCGCAGGCTTTGCAGGCGGGTATGATGGTTGAGCGTGATACCGTATCGGGCGAGGTTATGCCTATATATAATAAGGTGGAGTATTCGGACCATTATCCCGTTGTAGTGAGATTGAAATTAAACAAGAATAAAAAATAGAGAGTTATGATTTTAGATTCATTGAAGAACAAGGAGCAGTATGCTGCTCTTCATCCTCGCTTTAAGCAGGTGTTTGACTTTATTGACAATAATGATGTGGCTGCATTGGAGTGTGGACGCCACGATATTGATGGCGATAATATCTTCGTTAATGTTCAGGAGTTGGATTTGAAGGCTCGTAGCGAGGCTCGCTTGGAATTGCATCGCAAATATATTGATATTCAACTCTTGCTTAAGGGCCCAGCCGAGGAGTTTGGCTGGAGCGAGAAGAAGGATTGCCTGAAGCCCGAGGCCGAGTTCGATGAGCAGAAGGATGTGCAGTTCTTTACCGACGAGCCACAGTGTTTCTACTCTGTTGGTGAGGGTCAGTTCTCGATTCTCTACCCCGAAGATGGTCACGCCCCTATGCTCGGCGAAGGCCACGTAAAGAAGTGTATCTTTAAGATTTTGTTGTAGAGAATATTGCTCAATCAATATAATAAATATCCCCAACCGAAATTATTAGGTTGGGGATATGTTTATTTAGTAATATTACCGTAATGCCTTGTTAATGAGTTGTGCAATATACTATTTATGTGAGAATTTCTTTTTATTCCATAGATGAACAACCATTCCGAAATTAATATCTGCCAGATTTATGCGGAATTGCATCTTTGAGGCACTGCGAGAACCAGTCTCTACACCTTCGCTATCATATTGTGTGGTATGAGTATATTTAATACCGCCCAATCCGATTGATACCGTAGCACATACCGACGGAAATACATAAATGGCAACACCTGGATTAAAACTCAAATCTAATTTTATATTGTCGCTCTTTGTGAATTTGGGCTCTTCGCCTGTGTTGTTGATAAAATCGCTTGAGCCGAATTGTGCAGCACCTTCAATCTCGGCAAAAACTCCAAATTGCCCTTTGCTGTCTATCGCAAAATAAGAGCGGTGGAATGCGGAGACAGAATAACTATCACTTAAGAATTGTATCCCTTCAAGGTTGAGTGATATGTCGTTCTTTTCTCCCAGATTGAGCCCCATACTCCCTAAATCACCATTCATATATTGATATCCCAGACGAAGTCCTATGGCTCGGTTATCTCGATAGAAATAACCGAAGAATGGTTTAATAGTAGTTATAGCGCCTTCGGCATTTATGTTGTCGAGAAATACCCAAAATTGAGAATCTTCGCTCGATAATGTTCCGTACGAAGCGGTGAGTCCCATCATCCATTCGCCTTTGTAGCCGAATACTGAGCCCGAATTAATCTCACGGTCAAGGCGTCGCATATTCTTACCCTTGAACTTTAGTTCTTGGGCATAACTATACTCTAAATTAGCAGATATAAGTGCTATGGATAGTAGTAATATGTGAATTATTCGTTGTTTCATTGTCGTTCGTTATAAATAAAAGGATACGCCTAATCCAATAGATAGCAAATTTACTTTGAAATTCATATTGCTATGGCGTCGATTGCCTGTGCTAACCTGATTATGCACCTGCTTTACTTCACTGAAGTTAATTCCCATAACTCCTACGTTTACCTCGATGGCAACATCGTTGGTGGCAAATGCCATAAGGCCAGGCGAAACGCCTAATGATATGTTATATCCTTTTTCGTATGTTCCTCTAATCGGCTCGTCGGCTGCGAAAATGGCTTGAGAGCCTCCTGCACCAAGCGATATTTCGTTAAATATAGCGAAACGTTTGCTTTTGCCGAGGGGTATGTATTGTCGCCATATAGCCGATACGGTATAAGAGTGTCTTACGGCTTTATAGTTTTCGATAGCAATCTCGGTACCTGTCTCGTCGTCGCCAAACTTAAGACCTGCACCATCAATAGTTAGATTGTTGCGAGAGTAGGCTCCTCGTACACCTAAAGCCATATTATCTTTTATAGCGTATGCTATCATTGGGCTTACGCGAAATGTATAACCTTCGGATTGGACTCCCTCGATTATGGCAATACTAGAATTATGATTTAGGTGGTGAGAATAAGATGGTGGTAATCCTGTTATCCACAATCCTCGCGGAACGAAGATATTTGCGGTGTTGGTGATACCCCTATGGCGGATTTTTTCTGCAATGCTCAATGTGTCGGTCGTTTGCTTTACGTCGTTTTGGGCGAAACAATCGACTGCTAACACCGTCATTAAAACAGAGTATATAAATAATATAAATCTCATATGCTGAATTATATAACTTAATTGGATGTTACAAATATAGGTAAAATGGCGACTCACAAGATAAAAATTCAACGAAAATAGATATTTTTATAATGAATGGTGTAAAGCCAACGATTTAAGTAATACGCAGTTAATGTTGGCAGTGAGTTAATTCGTGATTAAATAAATGCGATTGGTTGAATTTATTTTTTGTACCGATAAAGAGTTAATATTTTTGTATGCTAATTATACAAACGAGTGAACGTGCGATTTAGAAATTACATATTACTACTCTCGGTATTCGCTTTATGGGCGTGTAATTCAAACGAGGAGAGCAATAGCGTAAGGCCTTCAGCCTTATGTAAAGTCTATGTGCACGCATCTCAAGGTGTCGATACCCGAGCCGATGAGCAGAATGTGTTTTTTGTCGAAGATGTAGCGATTAATGTTGGAGAGGCAGACGGTATAACACGTACGCAAATGGGCGAAGTTGGCGATGGTGCAGAAAATAGCACACAGCCTATTAGATGGTCCGATAATGATAAATTTTTAGCGTGGGCGGCTCCTGTTGGAACAGGGGGCGAGTCATCGACTAATTATGCAGATGGCTTTAATGCTGTAACATTCAGTTTAGACCATTATAATTCTACATTCTCGTCTGCCGATTTTGCGGCTACATTGTCCAAACCGATGGCAGAGCAAAATACGTTCGATTATTATGCCGTATATCCTGTGCCATCATCGGTCTCTGGAACGCAGGTTAGTTTTAATTTGTCTGCGACACAGAGCGGTGATTTCAATAGCGCCTGGGATGTTATGCGCGCATCAGCACGAGGTAATGCTTTGGTAGGGCGTACTCCTAATCAGATGAGTACCCCCGTTTGGCCAGAGCCAATATTGTCATTTGAACATATTATGCACGTTTTGCGTATATATGTCCCTGCAAATCGTAATTTAATGCTTCGTGAAATTAGCCGTCTCGAAATTACTTTTCCCGATAATGTGGTTGGCGGTACGGTCTCATTCGATGCGGCTCGTCCGGATGTAGCACCTGCGTGGAGTGGGCAAACAAATAAGGTTACAATCCAGATGGATAACAATCCGCTGAATGCCAGTGGCCGCTATGTGTGGGTGTTTATAAAGCCAGGCGTAATGAGTGGTGATGTGAAGTTTAGAGCCTATAATCTTCTAGGTGAGCCAAGCCAAATGATTTCAACAACGTTGTCAAATCATAATTTTCAGGCACAACATATCACACCTTTTACTCTGACTATACCAAAGGTACTTACTCCTGTGACGATTACGTTCAAGTGTCCCGACAATACCTCTTATCCCAATTTCTTAGGTGAGGCTCCTAATGCTATGTATGTCAAAGAGTGGCCTGCAGGTATTGTTGCAGTAGGAGAAAGTGATAATGTCGTTAATGCGTTGGACGGAACATTCGTAGCAAAGTTTTATTATGAGGCAGGTGAACTGAATACGGAATTGCCAGGCAAGACTATACGTGTAGGCTTTGCGTCGAAAAGTGCCGATGTGAGCCATAACGAGGTGATGATGACTATTCCTTCGACTCTATCTACAGGAGGAAATTATACATTAAATTTCGCGTTGCCATATCTGTTTTTTGAAGATTTCTTAAATACAACACAGTCGTTTGAATATAATTCTGTAGATAATACTAGTGATACTTTGGACCCTGCTGCGAAAATGTTAACGGAATATGACCCTTATCTTACAGGATGGAGTGGCGGTCGTGTTGGAGTTTCTGCAAAACAGTCTATGAGAATACATTCTCGAATTGAGAGCGGTATATGGATTCCTAATAGAAACCCCGGGAGAGTTGATAGTAAAAGAATGTCGAGAATGAGTGATGGTGCTAATGCGAAAGCGTATGTTAGATACGATTATTTAGGAGATAGATATAATGAGGCTGGTTCTAAATCAGGAAAACCTGTTGTTACATTTGGCTATACAACTATAACAGGAAATGAAGAGTCAGCAATAAATGTTACAGACAATGTTGCAAATGTTATAATTAATTCTCAAGCGATAGATATAGATGGAAATGCAAATAACACAGCCATTTACTCCGCAGATATGCGCCATTCTACAGGTGGTGTAATAACAAGTTGTACGAATAAAACTCGTTTGTCGTGGTCGGTAACAAATAATAAAGATGGAGAATTCGCAGGTAATGGTAGTTATTGGTTATATATTGATAATATAAAAGTATCATTAGGAGAAGTCCCTGTAAAACATATTGACTTAAATTATCGAACATTCTTCCCGAATCATCAAAATTAAAAAGGATAAATAAATTAAAAATCAATATAAATATGAAAACACTATTAAAACACATTGCTTTTGCTATGGCGGCTTCGACTATGATGGTTGCTTGTAGCATCAATGATGAGGGCTCAAAACCTAAAATGGGCGAGGGTCAGATTGAATTTACTTGTTCGGTGGATGCCGACATTGACGATGTTACAACTCGCGCGACATCGGGTTATAAGTTGCCAGACGAGTTGATACCGAAGAAGCAGAACTTGAATACAGCCTTACAGGTTAAGATTACAGGTGAGTATGATGACCCCAAAACAAAAGATGTGGTGGATATGGTATCGTACACAGGTAGTTGGACAACACTCCAAGCCTATAATGATGGTGACATCAAGTTGAATCAAGGAATGTATTCAGCCGAGTTGGAGAATAAGCCACTACGTGATAATGCAGGTAATGTAATTGAGGGAGAGGCAAATCCATATTTCAAAGGTGGTGCCTACAATAATACGATAGAAGTTATTGCGGGTGTTACGACACAAGCAAATATTACACTCTCTTTGGCAAATTGCTGTTTTACGTTGAATGTTACAGAGATGTTTATGAAATATTATTCAGATGTAACCCTCACTATTCATTCAGCGTCTAATTCGTGGACTTATAATCCTACTATGGCTGGCGAGGTTTCTCCTTTGATTTTTGTTAATGCTGGTCAAAAGTTGAAGTTTAGTGGCTCGGCAACCAAGCAGAATGGCGTGGAGGTGGAGTTTCCAGAAACAGAGTTAAAGTTAGATGCTGATACTGATATTCCATTGCAGAAAGATACTCACTACAATATTATCGTGGACCACTCAACTGCTGGTGGAAGTGGTATTACAATCACTTTGGGTAATGACTATACCGAAATCAATGAGGTTGATATTGAGTTAAATGCTCCAGACGAAGAGGAGGACGATAGCGAAGAGACTATATAATAGCGAATAAAATAAAAAGTATAGATATGAATAGAGTAAAACATTATGTCGGATGCTTGCTACTGATGGTGGCGGCATTGTCGCTTGCCTCTTGTCACCTTGACGAGTTGAGAGGTGATGACCTCGGGGCTGGGCAAGAAAATGGAGAAGTCGGTTATCTGCAACTCAAGTCGTTGATGCTGAATGTCAATAATGAAGGCGTTGACTTAAATACCGATGCTAATGCTTCTACACGTGCAGACGAAGAGAATCAAGAATCAACGAATCGATTGTACGATGTACCTAATCCCAATAATATCGTAGAAAATGTTGATAATTATTGGATTGAGGTTTATGATGAAATAGCAGGGACATTGGTGGATATCAATGGCGATGCAGAGGGCGTAGGATGCTATTTTAAGGATTTTCCAACAGACGGCGTTGCTTTAGAGCCAGGTGGATATACGGTTTATGCATATAAAACCAAGGATAAGGGAAGTGATATAGAGGCAATGATTGCCGATGTGTCGGGCCAACAACCTGCCGAGGGTAAGGTATTGGCATATTATATGGGTTCTGCGCGTGCAACTATCACATCGGGCCAGCCAACAAGTGTAGAAGTAGTTTGTAAGTTGGCGAATGTTATAACTACCGTAGAGTTGTCTGCGGATTTGATTCGTTGGTTCAAGAGAGATGCCAATGGTGCAACAATGTTGAGTACGCAGGTGGCTATTGCGGCAGCGAACGAGGCAGAGGCTCCTGCAGATGCCAAAACTAATCCCGAGAAATATAGATATACTTTCCCATATACATCAAATCACGGTGTAGTTGATAATGACGGGAAGGTTATTGGCGGTGGCCCATTTGTATATTTCAAGGATTTGGCAGGCCCGTTATCGACAAGTGGTAATAAACTTGTTCTCGATATGTCGGGTACTTTCTATACAGGTCTGGAGTTTGAATTAGATAACAACCGTATTGATGAGTCTAAATGGGCCGAGGTGTCAATGCATCGCGAAATTACAGATGTTAAGGCTGCTCAATGGCGTAGAATTTCAATCGATATCGACCGCAATAATGAGGGTAATGTTCAGTTTGTGGTAACTATTGAAAGTTATGTATATGATAAAACAATAGATGTTGATGTTGTAACATTGTATTCGTCTCTCAATATAGAGGAGGAGGTTCCTGATGTAGGTGTTGAGAATCCCGATGCTCCATCTATTAGTATTAAGAATGTTGTTGCAGACGAAAATGGTGCTTTGAATTACGCAATCAATGGCTCTATGTACGATGCTGATGCCGAGGGCTGGAACTCATATCTGAAGGTAAATGTTGTGCCGCAAGCGGGTAGCACAGTTAAAGAGGTCTATGCAACTTTTGCATCAGATAATGCAAGTTTCTTGTCGGCTATGATAAGTAAGGGTTTTGCAGACTATCGTATGAATATATATTCTGATGTTGCGGCAGTTGCCGAAGGTGGCAATGTGTCGGATTATCTTTCAGTTAAAGATGTGACTGATGGCGCTGCTGGCGAGAAACTTATTACGGTTAAGGCTGCTGGTATGAGTGCATTGTATAAGTATGCAGGAACTCATACGGTGAGCGTTTATACTGTTGATAGCGAAAATCGTAAGAAACATACAGATATTATTATTACCGTAACGAAGGGTAGTGGAAGTGGGACACCTCCGACTATCGTATGGATGAAGGATGGTGAAAACGTTATTGATGAGCGCCATACCCTGAATGCGGCAAATGCAGCAACATTTGAGTGTAAGATAGATATGGCATCAGAAACAGGCTTTACTACGTTGGAAGTAGATATTGTTAGTACAGTTTTGACTGATGCTGAGTTGCAAGGCGTAGGTCTTGGTAGTCATATCGACTTGATTAATCCGACAGAAGACCAGGTTGGCGCTTTGCAGGGCTTAGGATTCTTGAAACAAGGTCAGACTTCGTGTCGAGGTGAATTGGAGGCATCATTTGATATCTCAGGATTTATGGGTATGCTGTATGGCATATTCCCCGCTTCGGATAATTGTGATTTCAAGATTACAGTAGGTGATGCTAACGGTGAAACGAAGAAGACATTGATGTTCTATGTTGATAAACCAGCAAGCACTGAAGATAATTAATAAAGAATACGCACTATGAAAAAGATATTTAGATATGTATTGATGGTAAGCGTGGCCACATTGGCTCTCGCTTGTCAAAAGGAGATTAATCCTGCATTCGACGGTGGTGCTGATGAAACCGAAGGTTGTGTGAAGTTTAACATTGCAATGTCAAACTCTACTCGCGCAGGCGATACTATGCCTGAAGATATAATCGTTAGAGTATATCAGGTAGGAACAAATGGTGAAGATAAACTAATTCGTGTATATCAGGAGTATCCTATCGAAGATTTATATCTTATTGCAGGCAATTATAAAGCAACCGTAGAGGTTGGTGATAAGTTTGGTGATGGTTTTACTGCTTCATCTCTTCAGCAGAATGAGGATGTGTTGAGCAAGTTGTATTATACGGGAGCACAGCCGTTTACTGTAACCGCAGGACAAACAATACCTGTTACCGTGAATTGTTTGGCAGAGAATGTAAAGGTAGATGTTGTTTTCGATGAGTCTGCTGGCGATAATGCAAGAATCAGCGATGCCGAAATTGGCGTGGCATTAGGCGAACAAAGTCTGATGCCTGAGATTAACGATTCTTGCTATTTCCTACTTTCGGAGGATGAGGATGGTAATGTCGCAGACAATACCGTTGCTTGGAGTTTCAAGGGTACGCATACTGCGAAAGATGGTACCAAGACGTCGATTGATAAGAGTGGCGAAGTAGAAGTGGGAAAGGGTAAGGCTTATAAACTGAAGTTTGTATTCTCAAAGGCTCTCGATGGTACTATCGTTCTTACGGTATTGGTTGAGCAGAAGGTTCAGGGTTATGATGATTTTATGTCATTCAAGCCTCAGCCAGAATTTGAGGCTCCTGCTGGAGGTTTGACTACAGACGGTGGAGTCTTGACATATCAGGCAGGTCAACCGGTATCTGTTACCGTTCAGTCAATACATCCTCTTCAAAAAATTTCAGTAAAAGTTGGTGCTGGTGAGTATCAAGAAATATGGAATAAGGATGTTGCAGCGCAGGCATTGACCGATTTTGAGTTTGCGAGTGAGGATGATGGTAAGAAAATTACTATTACGGTAAGCGATGAATTCTTTGCCCAAATTAATGGAGGTATGCAAAACATTACATTCAAGGCTGAGGATACAAATGGTGGAGTTGGTGATAATAAGATTGAGTTCAAGAACCAAGGACTTGATATAACTGCGACAACGGCTGATTTGTGGCTTAATACAGCAACTTTTAATGCAGTTGTAACCGATGCATCACTCCCGAGTGTAAAGGTGCAATATCGCAGAAAAGGAACATCAGAATGGGTTATCACTTCGGCAGGTTCTTTATCTTCTGGAAATAACTTTACTGTAACGTCAAGCGCTCAGTGGACTGAGGGTAAAAATGATAAAGGTTATACAGTATATTATCCTAATTCCGATAAGAGCATTTTTGCCAATAGCACTTATGAGTGTCAATTGGTATTGAATGATGTGGCGTATGGTCCTATTGTAGAGTATGCGACAACGGGCGGCCAGACTATTACTGATGCTACTTTTGAGAATACCTCTCTCTCTTGTTGGGGGACGTCTAATACTAATGCTCCATTCTGGGGAAGTGGTAACAATGGTTATAAGAAGGAGTTGTGTGTTCAATCTACTTATGCAGGTCAGCAGGGTAGTTATTGTGCAAAATTGGAGGCATCTGAGACACTGGGTATGTTGGCATCTGGAAACTTGTTTACAGGTACATTTGCGATGGATGGTTTCGCGGGAACAGTATCGTTTGGTGTAGATTATCCGTGGGCGGCACGTCCGACAGCAATTAAATTGAAGGTAAGACACGAGTTGGGTAATGTAACAACTACAAAGTACTCTTCTGACATTCCTAAAGGTAGCCCTGACCAGGCATCTATATATTGTAGTATCATTAATTGGGATACACAACATAAGGTGACTTCGGGTGCTGATAGTCCTACAGGTGTATGGTCGCCAGAGAATGGTATTAACTCTGTATCTGCTGGTGAAGTTATCGGTTATGGTGCAGTTTATCCGCAGGGTACAACCGCAGGCTCGCAGATGGTAGAGTTGGTAATCCCGATTAAGTATTACGATAAGGTAACAAAACCAAGTAAAAAATATAAGTTGATTATCGCTGCGGCTACAAGCCGATTTGGAGATTATATGAACGGATGTAACAAGAGTGTTATGTATGTTGATGATTTCCAGTGGGTATATTAATCTTGTAAGTGAATGAGTCATTTGAAATACATAGTTTGTGCTATTGCAGTGGCTGTGGGATTGGTGGGTTGTATTAAAAATACAATCCCCTATCCTGTGGAGAAGTTGGAGATACTCTCATTTGAGGGTGAGGGCTTCACCGCATCAATAGACCCTGCTAAGCAGGAGGTTCTGCTGACGTTAGATGAACAGACGGATATGACGGCAGTAAAGGTGTCCAAAGTAGAGGTTACAGAGGGGGCTACGTTGTCAATTAATTTGACGGGTGAACTTAATCTGCAATCGCCTATTGAGGTTACTCTGTCGCGGTATCAAGACTATGTATGGACTATAAAGGCTCAGCAAACTATTGAACGCTATTTTACGGTGGCGGGCCAGGTCGGGCAGGCCGAATTTGACGAAGTTAATCGTACTGCAATTGCCTATGTCGGAGAGAGTACAGACTTGTCAAATGTGTCTGTTTTGACTCTAAAACTTGGTCCTAAGGATGTGACAACAATGACTCCCTCATTGGAGGAATTGACCGATTTTAGGTCGGTGAGGTATGTCTATTTACAATATCCTGCTATTGGTGACAACATCGAGCGTTGGCAGTTGTATGTGTTGCATACCGATGTTAAGGCTCAGATTACTCAAGCCGATGCGTGGGCAACCATAGCGTGGTTGTATGGTGCTGCAGAGGAGGGTAATCAGGTGGGATTCCGATATCGAAAAAGTGGCACAGAAGAGTGGTCCGATGCCCCTGTCCCAACTATTGAAGGTGGTACATTCAGAGTAAAGATAGAAGGCCTTACTCCGCAAACCTCGTACGATTTTGTAGCATATTCAAATGATGATTTGTCACCTGTTGTGACTTTAGTTACCGAATCGACAGCTGAGTTGGAGAATGGAGGCTTTGAGAATTGGTGTACAAAAAATAATATTGTATATCCGTACGCAGAGGGCCAGGCTCCATATTGGGGTACGGGTAATGTCGGAGCGAGCATTGTGGGTGCTACATTGACCGAAGGTGTTAGTGAAGTGCGCCCTGGCTCAGCAGGAACACTCTCTGCAAGGTTGTCATCGATGTTTGCGAGTGCAATGGGTGTCGGAAAATTCGCAGCAGGTAACCTATTTATTGGTTCGTATGTGAAGAACGATGGTACGCACGGTATTGTGAATTTTGGTAGAAAGTTTAATCTGCGACCAACAGCGCTTAAGGGATGGTTGAAATATAATTGTGGTGTCGTAGACCGCATAACGTCACAACCCCCAGGTGTAACCATCAAGGAGGGTGATAACGACTGCGGAATGATATTTATAGCATTGGGTTGTTGGGATGCTGCGACATTCGGAGGTTCAGAAGATAGCCCTGTGGAGATTGCTACGCGCCGAATCGAGGAGACTCTATTTGACCCGAACAATGATGCAGTGATTGCATATGGAGAGATGCCATTGCCAAGTAGCGTTAATGATTGGACTGAATTTGAGATAGACTTGGAGTACAGAGCGACAAATCGCATACCGACTCATATTATTATAGTATGTTCTGCTTCGCGTTATGGTGACTATTTTACGGGTAGTACGTCGAGCGTGTTGTGGTTGGATGATTTTGAACTTAAGTACGATTAGAGACAATGTTTCCTATGTTTTAGTGTACTATAAACTCTATGAGTATAACAGCCTCCCTTTTTCAAAAAAAAGGGAGGCTGTTTGTTTTGGTATCATTACCAGGCCCGTAAAGTCACAACGCGCTATCTTTTACTTTGTTGCCGCAGTTTGTGGCCTGCTTATTGGCTTATATTGGGTGGTTTCCTGAGTGGGGTAATAAAAGAAAAAGGCTTAACTCGTTGTTGTTCAACTTGTTAAGCCTTGGTCGCTGCGGAGAGAGAGGGATTCGAACCCCCGGAGCCTCGCAGCTCAACGGTTTTCAAGACCGCCGCAATCGACCACTCTGCCATCTCTCCAGCGACAAAAGTACGGCGGTTTTTTATATTATCCAAATTTTTTAAGAACTTTTTTGCAATATTTTTTTACTTTTTTTGCAACACGCTAATTATCAGGCTGAAAAAATAATTAGCGAAAAATTTGGATAATAATTTTTTTGTGTTAATTTTGTAATATATTTAACACCTAAATATTAACCTATTAAGCCTATAATTATGAATAAATCGCAATTAATCAATGCGATAGCAGACGAATTGTCTGCTTCCAAAACAGAAGTAAAGTCTATAGTTGATGCTCTTTTTCGTTTGACGGAATCTACATTAGATAAGGGTGAAAAGGTGGTGATTTCGGGCTTTGGAGTATTTTCTGTTGCTCCAGTGTCGGAAAGAATTGGCCGAAATCCACGTACGGGAGAGTCTGTTAAAATTGCCGCCCGTCGTAATGTGCGATTCCGCTCAAATATGGACGTCAAGTAGTTGGAATTTACCAAGATTGGACAAAATCGCTACCTCGTGTGGTAGTGGAAGTATACTGCGCAAATAGTCATTGATTGTTGCGCAGTACTGCTTTTTTATGTAGTATGTCAAGTGAATTGGCCTATCGTTTGAATGTATAACTGTGAAATAAGTCGATTTTTACGATTTTGCGTTGCTGAAGATGGGTAAAATATGGCCTTGGTAATAAACTGTTAGTTTTTATATGGCATTTTGCGTAAAAGTGTAAGGTGAAATATGGGAGACGCGGTTGGCGTGCAGATTTTTTGCTTTGTGGCAAATATATATTGCATATAACGAAAATGTAAGATGTAATTTGGCTGATGTGCCTCGTAAGCCTATGCGAAATGCTGTAAATGCAATCTTTGTTCTTGAATAATCTTTGTGAGATAACTTTTTTTATTATATTTGCAATAATATTATACCAGTGTGCGTTATAATATGTACGCACTCCAGAGTGTGTGACAAAACCGAGAAATAGAAAATATAAAAAGATAAACCTATGAGTGAAGTAATCAACATTAAAGAGTTGAATGAACGTATCGAGCGCGAGAGTGTATTTGTGGATACTCTGCGTGCTGAGATGAGTAAAGTTATTGTCGGCCAGAGTCATCTGGTCGATACCCTTTTAATAGGACTTTTGTCGAATGGCCACATCTTGTTGGAGGGTGTGCCAGGTTTGGCAAAGACTTTGGCGATTACTACGTTGGCAAAGGCCGTAGATGCCGATTTCGCCCGTATTCAGTTTACACCCGACCTTTTGCCTGCCGACCTTGTTGGTACACTCATCTATTCGCAGAAGAGCGAGGAGTTTGTAGTGCGCAAGGGTCCCGTTTTCGCTAACTTCGTGTTGGCGGATGAGATTAACCGTTCTCCGGCAAAGGTGCAGTCGGCACTTTTGGAGGCTATGCAGGAGCGTCAGGTGACGATTGGCGATGAGACTTATCGTCTGCCCGAGCCATTCTTGGTTTTGGCGACACAGAACCCGCTGGAGCAGGAGGGTACCTATCCTCTTCCCGAGGCGCAGGTTGACCGTTTTATGTTGAAGGCCAAGATTTCGTATCCCAAGAAGCAGGAGGAGCGTGAGATTGTGCGTATGAATCTTGCGGGAGGTGGTATGCCTTCACCAGCAAAGGTTATCTCGCCCGAAGATATTGTAAAGGCACGTCGCGTTGTGGAGGATGTATATATGGACGAGAAGATTGAGAAGTATATCATCGACATTATCTTCGCAACACGCGAGCCCGCAGAGTATAGTCTTGAGAAGTTGCAGCCGCTGATTGCTTACGGAGGCTCGCCTCGTGCCAGTATCTCGTTGGCGAAGGCTGCGCGTGCCTATGCGTTTATCCGTCGTCGTGGTTATGTTATTCCTGAGGATGTGCGTGCCGTGTGTCACGATGTATTGCGTCACCGTATCGGACTCACCTATGAGGCCGAGGCCGAGAATATCACCACCGAGCAGATTATTACAGAGATTCTTAATAACGTAATAGTTCCTTAACCTTATGCAGGAAAAAGAGAACGATATCTTAAAGCGCGTTCGAAAGATTGAGATTAAGACCCGAGGTCTGTCGAATGAGATTTTCGCGGGAAAGTATCATACTGCTTTTCGCGGACGTGGTATGTCGTTTTCGGAGGTGAGAGAGTATCGTACGGGTGACGATGTACGCGATATCGATTGGAACGTAACGGCCCGCTCTTCGAAGCCTCATATCAAGATTTATGAGGAGGAGCGCGAACTTACGATGATGTTGCTCGTCGATGTCAGTGGCTCACGTATGTTCGGTACGTCGGAGCGACTGAAGAAGAGTATCATTACCGAGATTGCGGCAGTATTGGCTTTCTCGGCGGCGCAGAATAACGATAAGGTGGGTTGTATTTTCTTTTCCGATAAGGTTGAAAAGTTCATCCCGCCCAAGAAGGGCAAGAGCCATATCCTGACCATCATCCGCGAATTGATAAAGTTCCGTCCCGAATCACAGCGTACGGCTATATCGGAGGCGGTGCGTTATTTGACCAATGTCAACAAGAAACGTTGTACGACCTTCATCCTATCCGACTTTATGAACTCTCACCGCGACGATGCCGCGTTGGAGGATGCGTTGAAGATTGCTCGCTCGAAACACGATTTGGTGGGCATACGCGTGTGGGATGAGCGCGAAGCGGAGTTGCCCGATGTGGGTATTGTCGAGTTGCAGGATGCAGAGACCGACCGTAAAGTGTGGGTTGATACCTCTTCTGCTCGTGTGAGAGAGCACTATGCCGAGAGTTGGCATCAGCGCGATGAGGCTGTAAAGGAGTTGTTGCGTCGTAATCGTATAGATATGGCAACAATTTCGACAGAGGGCGACTATGTCGCTGAACTTATAAAATTGTTTAAGTCACGATAATGAAGAGTCCGAGATATTATATAGATAAATCAAAGTTTACTCTTGCGGCGGCTACACTATGCTTGGTGGCACTCTTTGCGATGCCGTTAGTGTCGGCTCAAGACCAGAAAACGACGGCTGTGGCAGATGATAAGGCTCCGCGCGTAAGTGGCAGCATCGATGTTGATTCAATCGGCATTGGCGACCGCTTTGTCTATTCGATTGAGGTCGAGAAGGATTTGGTGCAGAGTGTGCTGTTCCCGTCATTTAGCGGTAAAGGTGCAGAGGCGTATGAATTAATTGAGGATATGCCTGTCGATACACTTGAGCGAGAAGGTCGTCGCCTGAAGATTCGCAAGAGCTATCGTTTGGCCGCTTTCGAAGAGGGTATTCATAGCGTTGTGCCGCAGGTGATGTATGCCGACAAGAATATTGTCGATACGTTGTATGGCCCCGATACGTTATCTCTGCTCGTTACAACTTTCCAGATAGATTCTACGGCACACGCCCCATTTGATATCAAGCCGCAGAAGAATCTGCCTTTCAAGTTTGGTGAGATTTCGGGCTATGTGAAGTGGACGATAATCGTACTGCTTTTGTTGGCTTTGTTGTTCTATGTGGCAAAACGTATATTGGCTCATTATGGTAAGAATATATCAGACATATTTAAGCCTGCACCACCTCTGCCACCCCACGTTGAGGCTCAAATGGCATTGGAGAAGTTGCGTCAGCAACGCCTGTGGCAGGAGGGTGAGCATAAACTATATTACTCAACCCTTACAGATATTATCCGAGCATATATCGCGGGCCGTTATGGTGTAGGCGCTATGGAGATGACCTCGGACGAAATCATCGAGGCTATGCGTAGTGTTGAGTTGCCGCAGAAGAGTGCTATGGATTTGGCTGATATTCTGCGTGAGGCCGACCTGGTGAAGTTTGCAAAGGCGATGCCTGAGGCCGAAGAGAATGAGGCCGCATTCCGTGCAGCGTGGGATTTTGTCGAGCAGACCAAGCCCGTAGAGATTATCGAGGATGATGAGGATGAGCCGCAGAAGAGTAGTAAAACAGAGAAAAAAGGTTAATGGCTATGATACGAAAGATTAAATATGTAGTTTTAGCGTGTGTGGCCGTAATCTTTGTTATGGCTGATGCCTATGCGCAAAATATGCCCGAGAGAGGCTTGGTGCGTAAGGGTAATAGGCAATTCTCCAATCAGCGCTATGAGCAGAGTGCAGATAGTTATCAGCAGGCTTTGGTCTATGATTCTACATCGTTTGCGGCGAAATATAATTTGGGAAATGCGATGTTCCGTACCGAGCGCTACGACCGTGCCGAGCAATTATTGACGGCGACGGCTGCCGACTCACTGCAATCGGCTACTGACCGCGCGGAGGCATATTTCAATTTGGGAAATGCTCAATTTGCTCAGCAGAAGTTGCAGGAGGCGTTGCAGAGTTATCGTCGTTCGCTGACGTTGAATCCTGATGATTTGGAGGCAAAGTATAATTATGCCTATACCAAGAAGTTGCTCGAACAGCAACAACAAAATCAAGACCAACAGCAGAATCAGGACCAGAATAATCAAAACGACCAAAACCAAAATCAAGACCAGAACGACCAGAATCAGGATAATAACCAAAACCAGGATAATAAGGATAACCAAAACAATCAAAACAATCAGAACAACCAAGATAATCAAGACGATAAGCAGAATCAGCAGGGCCAGCAACCTCCTCGTAGCGGAATGAGCGAGCAACAACAACAGCAGTTACTGAATGCTATTCAGGCTCAAGAGGATAAGACGCAGGAGAAGTTGGACGAAAAGGCTAAGGGTGTGATTATCAAAGGTCGTAAAAATTGGTAAGTTTGATTGGATGGTTTTATGTTGTTGGCTACGCTAATGTGGCTAATGGATGCATAAAACGTGTTTAACTAAAAACTGAACGAAAATTGAAGTTTGCAAATCCATATTTGTTGTGGCTGTTGGTGCTTGTTGTGCCAATGATAGCCTATTACATATATCGTGCATTGCAAGGTGGTGCGGCAATTCGTATATCATCTGTAGAGGGTGTGCGTAAGGCTCCGCGTACTTGGCGTTATTGGTTTCGTCATCTGCCTTTTGTGTTGCGATGTGCCGCATTTGTGGCATTGGTAGTGGCGTTGGCTCGACCACAAACCATCGAGGAGCAGAGTCGTACAAATGCCGAAGGTATCGATATTATGCTCTCGATTGATATTTCGGGCTCAATGTTGGCTCGCGATTTCAAGCCCGACCGTATAACAGCCGCCAAAGAGGTTGCTGGCGAGTTTATTGCCGACCGCTATGGTGACCGTATCGGTTTGGCGGTGTTTGCCGGTGAGTCGTTTACGCAGAGCCCGCTGACGACCGATAAGAGTACCTTGCAGACTATGTTGGCGCGTGTTCGTAGCGGTGTAGTCGAGGATGGTACGGCAATCGGTAATGGACTTGCTACCGCTATCAACCGTCTCCGCGAGAGCGATGCGAAGAGCAAGGTGGTTATTCTGCTTACCGATGGTGTGAATAATAGTGGTGAGATAGCCCCATTGATGGCCGCCGATATTGCCGCCGATATGGGAATAAAAGTCTATACCATAGGCGTTGGTACGCGCGGTAAGGCGCCTTATCCCGCCGTCGATATGTTTGGCAATATGACATTCCAGATGGCCGATGTCGAGATTGACGAGGAGACCTTGACGGAGATAGCCTCGCGTACGGGCGGAAAATATTTCCGCGCTACAGATAAGGCGAAACTCAAGGCCATATATGACGAGATAAACCAATTGGAAAAGAGTAAGGTCGAGGTTACCGACCTGACAATCTATCACGAGCAATATTTGCCATTGGCGTTGTTGGCTATTGCGCTGCTTTTCGTGGAGTTCCTTTTTGGTCAAGTATTACTTAAACGTATTCCGTAGTTATGTTTCGATTTGCTAATAGCGAATATTTATATCTTCTGTTGTTGATACCTGCGCTGGCAATAATATATGCGCTGGTAGCACGCCGACGTCGTCATTTGTTGGCCAAGTTCGGTAATATGGAGTTGCTGAAAGGCTTGATGCCCGATTTTTCGCGCGGCAGGTTGCGCCTGAAGTTTGTACTTTATCTGTTGGCCTTTGCGTGCGTGGTGTTGGCTGCTGCGCGGCCGCAGTTCGGCTCGAAGTTGCGTGAGGAGAAGTCTAAAGGTGTTGAGATGATGCTCGTTGTCGATGTGTCGAACTCTATGTTGGCCGAAGATTTTGAGCCAAATCGTCTGGAGCGTACCAAATATGCAATAGGTAAATTGTTCGAAGGATTGCATCAGGAGCGTGTCGGTTTGGTGGCCTTTGCGGGTGAGCCGAAAGTGCAGTTGCCCATTACGTCGGATTATCGTATGGCGCAGGCTTTCGCTAAACGCCTTTCGCCTACGCTTGTGGGTGAGCAGGGTACAGCCATAGGCAAGGCATTGCAGTTGGCTACATTGTCGTTTTCGAGTCAGAGCGAGCAGAGTCGCGTTATTGTCCTTATTACCGATGGTGAGAACCACGAAGATGATGCTGTTGAGGCGGCGCGTGTCGCCAAAGAGCAGGGTATACGCATCTATACAATCGGTATAGGTACTCCCGAGGGTGCGCCAATTAAAATCAACGGAGAGTTTGTTAAGGATGAAGATGGACAGATGGTTGTGTCGAAGTTGGGCGAGCATATGTTGGAGCAGATAGCCTCAATAACCGATGGCGCATACGTTAGAGCAACCAAGCAATCAATAGGCCTCGAAGAGATTGTCAAGAGCATCAACGAGATGGAGAAGAGTGAACTCTCTACGGTACGATATGAGGAGTATAATGAACAGTATCAGTATCTGTTGGCCGTGGCGTTGGCGTTGTTGTTGATTGAGAGTCTGATTCTTTCACGTCGCAATCATCGTTTGCGCAAGTTTAATATTTTCCGCGAGGAGCGAGAGTCTGTTGAGGACCAAAACTAAATAGACCGCAGGGCAGTTCGCATCCCATAATCACATAATCTGTATCTTTATCTGTCGTGTGATAGATTTTTAGATAGAGATTGTGTGATTTTTTGTATATTTTTTCATATATTTGGGATATGAAATCAGCATCATACCCCATAGAGAGTCATCCGCTTAAGCCCTTTCTGCCCGATGGTGCGAGATTGCTGATGCTCGGAAGTTTCCCTCCCAAGCGTGAAAGGTGGTCTATGGAGTTCTTCTACCCCAACTTCCAAAACGATATGTGGCGAATTATGGGGCATATTTTCTATGGCGATAAACGTATCTTCGAGTGTGGAGAGGAGCGCCGATTTGATAAGGATGCGGTGGTAAAGTTCTGTACAGAACGGGGTATAGCATTGTATGATGCGGCCAGCGAAGTCCTCCGTTTGAAAGATAATGCGTCGGATAAGTTTTTGGAGATTGTAACCGCGACTGATATTGCTGCCTTAGTTGCCCAATTACCTCTTTGTGGGGCAATCGTTACTACGGGTGAAAAGGCTACGGAGGCTGTGGCTGCGGCTATAGGATGTGAAAAACCTTTGGTTGGGGCATCGGTGGAGGTGGTATTTGCAGGGAGAAAAATGCATTTTTGGCGTATGCCCTCATCTTCACGAGCCTATCCTATGGCAGTAGAGAAGAAGGCGGATGTCTATCGTAAAATGTTACTTACAGAAGGACTACTCAAGGAAAAGAACTAATAAATAAAATACTATGAAAAAAATTACTCTATTATTTATCTCGCTTTGCTTGTGCATTAATGCTATGGCGCAGGCTCCAATCCGTATAGGTATCATAGGTCTTGATACGTCACACTCTACAGCCTTTACCGAATTAATAAATAGCGGTCAAGAGGCTTGTGCCGAAGGCTTTAAGGTGGTGGCGGCCTATCCCTATGGCTCGCAGACTATCGAATCGAGTTACAAGCGTATTCCCGAATACACCGAGACGGTGAAAAAGCACGGTGTAAAAATTGTTGATTCAATTGCCGATTTGCTCAAGGAGGTCGATTGTGTATTGCTTGAGACTAACGATGGCCGTCTGCATCTTGAGCAGGCTGTTGAGGTGTTCAAGGCGGGCAAGATTTGTTTTATCGATAAACCGATAGGTGCGACGTTGGGTGAGGCTATTGCAATCTATGCTATGGCCGAAAAGTACAATATTCCTATCTTTTCGTCTTCAGCATTGCGTTATTCTCCTATTAATCAGCAGTTGCGTAATGGAGAGTTGGGCAAGGTTATCGGTGCCGATTGCTACTCTCCGCACTCTGTTGAGCCAACGCATCCCGATTTTGGTTTTTATGGCATACACGGAGTTGAGACACTCTATACAATTTTGGGTACAGGTTGCAAGGCTGTGAATCGTGTATCTACCGAGCAGGGTGATGTCGTTACGGGCTATTGGGATGATGACCGCATAGGTACATTCCGTGCCATTGTTAAAGGTCCTCATATCTATGGAGGTATGGCTTATACCGAATCCAAAGCAGTTGTAGCGGGTGGCTATGTAGGCTATAAGGTTTTGTTGGAGCAGGTGCTGAAGTTCTTTAAGACAGGTGTAGCGCCCGTCAGCAAAGAGGAGACTTTGGAGATTTTTGCCTTTATGCGAGCATCTAATTTGAGTAAGGAGCGTGGCGGCAAGATGGTAACACTCGATGAGGCGTTCAAGCAAGGAGAGAAGGAGGCTAAACGCTTGCTTAAACAATATGCAAAGTAGGGCGTTCCCGAAATTGTAAACTAACACGAAATAGAAATTACTAAAACTACTACTATAATGATAAGCAGAAAAGATTTTCTAAAACAAGCATTAGTCGGCGCTACAGCCTTGTCGTTGGGGCGCGTGACTACTGCTCAAGCGGCGATGTCACAAACGGCCGCATCATACAAGAGTGTTGCAGGCGCAAACGAGAAGATTCGTATTGGCGTAATAGGTGTTAATTCTCGAGGTCGTGCCATTGCGCAGTGCCTTGCAAAACTTCCTGAATGTGAGGTTACTTGTGTTTGTGATGTTGATACGCGAGCAATAGCCACTTGTCAGGAGGCTGTTAAGAAGATTACAGGTAAAACTCCTCGTGGTGAGCGTGACATTCGCAAGATGTTGGAGCCTAATGATATTGAGGCCGTAGCCATCGCTATGCCCGACCATTGGCACGCACCTGCGGCTATTATGGCAATGCAGGCAGGTAAGCACGTCTATGTTGAGAAGCCAACAAGCCATAATCCAGCCGAGAATGAGATGTTGATTCGCGCTACATCAAAATACAATAAGGTCGTTCAGGTCGGTAACCAGCGTCGTTCGTGGCCTAATGTAATAGCCGCTATTGAAGAGGTGCGTGGTGGCTCAATAGGTCGTGTACAATATGCAAAGTCGTGGTATTCAAACAATCGTGCATCAATCGGTCGTGGCAAGGTTACTGCAGTCCCAGAGTGGTTGGATTGGGATTTGTGGCAGGGTCCCGCACCCCGTACAGAGTATCGTGACAATATAGTACACTATAATTGGCATTGGTTCTGGAATTGGGGAACGGGTGAGGCGTTGAATAACGGTACTCACTTTGTCGATTTGATGCGTTGGGGACTCGATGTCGAGTATCCTACAAAGGTAAACTCTGTCGGAGGTCGTTATCGCTTTGAAGATGATTGGGAGACTCCCGATACTCAACTCATCACGTTCCAGTTTGGCGATAAAGCATCGGGCTCTTGGGAAGGCCGCAGTTGTAACCTTCAACCAGTTGATGCAATGAGTGCTGGTGTTGCGTTCTATGGCGAGACGGGTACACTCTTCTTGGGTAACGGAAATGCCTATCAGATTCACGATATTAAGGGTAAGTTAATTAAGGATGTGAAGAGTGAACTTACCTTTGAGGAGGGTAATCTGCTCAATCCATCAGAGGCATTGGATGTGTTCCATTTCCGTAATTGGTTTGATGGTATTCGTAAGGGCGCTACGCTCAACTCCAATATCGTAGATGCTTGCATCAGTACACAGTTGGTACAATATGGTAATATCGCTCAACGCACAGGCCAATCTTTGGAGATTGACCCCGTGAGTGGTCGTATCCTTAATGCCAACTCCGAGGTTAATAAACTTTGGGGACGTAAGTACGAAAAGGGCTGGGCCCCTAAAGTATAATACACCTATCCGCGACGGCTATTAATTTTCGACAATTAGTAGCCGTCTGATTTTATTATGAGCGATTCGATGTCGAGAGATAGGGCGTGTTATGTTCAAATTGTAAAGTGATGGGTAATTTTAAGCACCTAATTTTGAATTTTGAATTTGATTTATGCTATATTTGCATAGTGAAATGACCGCATTATGGATTTTATACCGTTTACATTTGTCGATTTCTTAGATATATTGCTTGTTGCATCGTTGATGTTCGGACTCTACCGAATGACACGAGGTACGAATGCCCCATATATTTTTACGGGCATAATCTTCATCTATGTGGTATGGGTGGTGGTGCGTGCGCTCAATATGGAGTTGTTGCAGACCATTTTGGGCCAGGTGATTAGTGTCGGAATGATTGCTATTATCATTCTGTTCCAGCCCGAGTTACGTAGTTTCTTGCAGATGATTGGTCGTCGTCGAGGTGCATTTAACTTTATCAATCGAATCTTTGCGCGTACTTCGAATGAGCCTACTCTGCAACCTATCGTGACGGCTGCCGTAGAGATGGCGGCGACAAAGACGGGTGCTCTGATTGTCTTGACGCAGAGAAGTGATTTGAGCGATATTATCGACAGCGGTATAACCATCAATGCGCAGTTGTCGGTACCTTTGTTAGAGAATATATTCTTTAAGAATGCACCTTTGCACGATGGTGCTGTTGTGGTACAGGACAATCGAGTGGCGGCCGCCAAATGTATATTGCCCGTAACGCAATCCAATGTGCCTAAATCGTATGGTACGCGTCATAGAGCCGCAATCGGTATAACAGAGACATCGGATGCTATCGTGGTTGTCGTGTCGGAGGAGACGGGAGGAATCTCGGTGGCTTATGGTGGTAAAATAGAACGCAACATAGCCCCCAAGGATTTGGCAAAAGCGATATTGTCGCATATGGAGGAGAAGCAAAAAGAGTAACAATCAATGTTACTCTTTTTTTCGCTACAATCTCTTATTTCTTAAATATATAATTTGTCAAGTGGCGCATCTTCTCTGCGGCGTCTTCGCTTTCGAATAATCCAAATAAGGCCGAGCCGCTACCCGACATTGAGGCATATATCGCACCTGCATCCAATAATTGCTCCTTCGCAGACTCGATTGCAGGATGTACGGCAAATACCGAAGTCTCAAAATCGTTTTTAATCAACCCTTGCCACTCCGATGTGGGGCGTTTTATGCGCTCCGTGAGCGGAAGTTCCGGAATTGCAGGCTTAACACCAGCATAGGCTTCGCGTGTCGATACGCTCTCGTCGGGTTTAATTATAACGAGCCACAAACCTTCAAGATTTACCTCTATTGCTGTCATCTGCTCGCCACGTCCTTCGCATAGTTGTGGAGAGTTGCGAACAAAAAATGCAGTATCACTACCTAACTCCGCTGCGCGGGCGATTAACTCCTCCTCTGAAAGCCCTAATGCAAATATTTCGTTAATGCCCATAATTACTGCCGTGCCATCGGCCGAGCCACCACCCAAACCTGCTCCGAACGGAACACGTTTGTCGAGCGTAATATCTACACCTGCAACACCATATCGCTCTTGCATAAGTTTTGCCGCCTTGACGCAGATGTTATCCTCCGCAGGGCAATCTACCGTAAGACCTATGCCGTGAAATGCTATCTCCTTGTCGCCTCTCTTCTCTATCTCTATTACGTCGTATAATCCCTCGACGGGTAACATAATGGTCGAGAGGTCGTGATAACCATCCTCGCGGCGGCGCAGTACATCAAGGCCGAGATTTATCTTGCAATTTGCTTTAATCTTCATTGTGAGTCTGTTTTATGGTTTATTCATAGTGTGCAAGTACATCATTTAATGCATTGCAGAGTGTTGTGCGTAGATTCTCTAAACGAGTACTCCAATCCTCCAAGGTCTCATCGCCCGAGTCGCTTACAACTTTAATCATTTCGATGGTTGGCATTTTGTGATTGCCTTGTCGAGCGTAAAACTCTATGGCGCGAACAATCGCATAACTCTCCATATCGAAGCAGTCGTATGGCTCCAAAAGTTGGAGTTGCGACGGTGGTGTATCTGCCCCAATAAAATTGTCCGATGAACAAATTGACTGCTCGGCATTGCCTGTTGCAATATTTATGGGAGCAGTCGCGAATGGCGAATCAATGTAAATATCGCCTTGTGCAATAGTGCTTGGTCGCAATACGCTCCCCGCCGAATGTTTCGACGAACCACACGTTCCCAAGTTGATAATAACGTCGTATTCATCCTTTTGCAGGGCCAAAAGAGTCGCTTCGAAGGCGTTAAGTTTTCCCACACCCGTCAGCGCAATGTCGCATCGTGTGCTAATCTGCTCCAATGCTTTGTCGCCTAACTCTTCAGCTACGGCTATTAACAATAATATTTTATTTCTTGCCATCTCTTTGGTGATGCTATATGATTGACGATGAAACAAAAGCGAATACCCGATTTATACTCACGGGTATTCGCTTAGTCTATTTTTCAATAAGGGCCTACCCGCATCAGGCTCTTGCCCCTTATCTTTTTTGGTTAATTACTCTTTGCTCTCAGTAGCCGCAGCGGCCTTATCGGCAGCGTACAACTCGTTCAACTTTGCCAAAACAGCATCGCTGATATCCAAAGCCTCGGCAGCGTCCAAAAGTGCAGTTGCATTTACAACCATCTTATACTTCTTGTCTGCATTTACAGCCTGAATAGCACGCATAATAAGGTCTTGGCTACGGTTTGAGAATACCAAATTCTCCTCGTCGAGTGCCTGAGCCTCTTTTTGTGTGTTGGTCTGATAGTTGGCAATCTTCTTCTCGATGTTAGCCTGCTGCTTCTGTGCATCGGCAGTTGTGATAAGTCCCTTCTGGTACTTCTCCTGCAACTGTGTAGCCTCATACTGAAGATTCTTCTCCTTCTGAGCCCAAGAGTTTTGAGCCTTTTGAGTCTTCTCCTGCAATGCAAGACCCTCTGTCTTGAAGATTTCGCTCTCCGCCAAAACATAATCAACTCTTACATATGCCAAATCACCCTCAACAGCCTCTGTTGCAGTTGCTTGAGCCTCCTCGGCGGGTGCTGCGGCCTTATTCTCGCAAGCAACAAGTCCCATTGCTGCAACGAGTAGTGTTAAAAAAACTTTTTTCATCGTTTTGCTATCTTATTTTTTGAAATTATTTTTGTGTCGAAATACGCAACAACTGACAAAGATAGAAAAAATTATTTATTTTTGTCATATTATCAACTAAATTTAGTTCTATGTACGAATATATTTCAGGTCGAGTAGCCGAATTAGCCCCCACTTATGCCGTTGTAGAGGCCGCAGGGATAGGTTATTATATCAATATCTCGTTGCAGACTTATTCTGCTATCGAGCATCAGGAATCCGCACTTTTGTATCTGCATTTTACAGTGCGCGAGGATGCACACATATTTTATGGCTTTGCAACCAAGATGGAGCGAGAGTTGTTTCGCCAGTTAATCAGTGTGTCGGGCGTTGGTGGTAATACTGCAAGAATGATACTTTCGACATATTCGCCTTCGGAGTTACGCAATATCATTGCGACAGAGAATGCTGTGTTGCTTAAAAATGTAAAGGGTCTCGGTCTAAAAACCGCCCAAAAAATCATCGTAGAGTTGAGCGGCAAGATGTTGGAATTGGGTGCAAGTGACGAGGCGCAACCACGTCTGGGTGTGGTCGATAACTCCATCCTGAATGAGGCCGTAGCGGCATTGGTTATGTTGGGCTTCCAGAAGGCGGCATCCGAGAAGGCGGTGAAGGCTATTTTGAACGAATCACCTACGTCAGCAGTAGAGGATGTAGTGCGTCAGGCACTGCGACGCCTATAATTCTGCGCGTGTAATGGTGGCTTTTATATAAATATTGGTAACGAAATTGGCTGAATCGATATTTTTTCTTAAATTTGCACGATTATAGAGTTATGAAGTTGCGATTAATCATAATGGCGTTAGCCGCAATGTGTCTTACACTTGTGGTCGGATGCAATGAGGAGGATACCGATTTGACCTCACAGCAGGAGCAGATTGTGCGTTATCTTACCTCATCGCATAATCCTCGTTTGATAGCCTTTGAGGAGGTGCCAAATTCGATGGTTGCCAATCCGCCATTTTATGAGAGGCTCAATACGAGTACATATCGCTATATCGCTACATATTACGATTCGGGGCGTGATGGCAAGCGTCAGGTCGCAGTGGGTGATGAAGTCGAATTAATCTTCGAGGCTTATAATTTTACGGGAGGTGCCCCCTCGTTGAATTCGCTCTATTATACCAATAATGCTGATTTGATTGAGAAGTTGGCTGAAAATGGATTAAATCCAGAGTATTGGTCTTTTGAACCATTAAAAGTGCGAATTGGTGCTGGCGATATACTAAAAGGCGTGGAGGCTTCGTTGGTAGATTGTCGCGAGGGTGATGTTGTGGAGGTTTATATGGCCTTCGATACAGCGTACGATAAACACGTTGTAGGTGTTATCCCCAAGAAGTCGAGCTTAGTGTGGGTATATCAAATCAAGAGCGTTGTAAAGAATTAACGGTCGGTGGCGAGTTCTCATATTGCTATGGCGCTAATTTAAGGAGTTGGATTGTAAGAATTTAATTAAGATATGAAGTTTTTATATAGTATAGTTTGTTTTGTAGGTCTGTCGTTGGCCTTCGCATTGTCCTCTTGTGTTAAAACCAATGAGATGGAGTTGGAGGAGGTTGAGCGTATCGCGCTTGAATCGTGGATGAAGATTAATCGTCCCGACCTGTTGGAGAACTATCAACCTATTGGTGGTTATTATGTGGAGTTGCTCGACGAGGGTGTTGCCGACAGTATGCCTGTGCGTCACGATAATGCGTGGTTGTGGTTTGATGTTACTTGCCGCGATTTGGCGGGTAACGTTATTATGACGCGAGATTCGGAGTTGGCGCGTATGCAGGACTCTTATACCGAGCATACCCATTATGTGCCGTACTTCTTGTTCTGCGGTAACGACAACACCTCGATGCCCGAAGGAACATATCTTGCGTTGCGTAATAAGTTGAAGATTGGTAATGATGAGTACGCTGTACGTTATGGTGCAAAGTTGCGCCTATATCTGCCTTCGTCAATCGCCGCAGGTGAAGATGGTATGCAGGGTGATGGAGGTTATGAGGGCCAATATACCCTTGATTCCAACCGCCCGATGATTGTAGAGGTGGATGTATGGGGTCACGTTAATAATCCTGTTGCGTACGAGGACCAATGGATTAAGGCTTTCGCTGCGGCAAATGGTGGTTTGGCACCCGAAGATGAGGATGATGGCGAGGCCGCTGCAAAGCGCAAGTCATATAAGCGTACTCGCGCAGACGAAGAGGCAGAAGAGGTAGTATATGATAATATGTGGCATCAGCCTGTTGATTCTATCGCGGCGTTGTATATTAATTATCTCTATACACCCAAGCAGCGCCTTGAGTTTAATTGCTTGGGTCAGGATACCCTTATATATCAGGGTCAGACAGAGTATAAGAGTGGTAAGATTTATGGCACTAAAACTCTCGAGCAGATTAATAAGGAGGTCGATGAGGCTCTCTTGGAGCGTTTTGGTGAGGGCTTGCACCCTGCCGATGCCGACCCTGTAGATTCTGTGACCAACGCCAAGATTTGGTATGTGACACGTCTGATGGATGGATTTATCATCGATACCAATATCCCCGAGATTAAGGAAATCATCTATGACGATGAAATTACCGATAAGGTGGGTACTCCCCTCGATTTTGTAACATCAACACCCGAATCAAACTCGTTAGTTGATGCGTGGAAGTATGCCATCCCGCAGATGAAACTTGGAGCGTGGAATGCGATTCTAACAGGCTCTTCTAATGCTTATGGCGCTACGGGTGTGGCTGGTACTACCACAACTTCGTCATCGTCGTCGTCGATGCTGAACAACTATTATGACTATTATAACTACTACAATTATTATAATAGTTATTACGGTAATAGTTACTATAACAACTACTACAATAATTACTACGGTTATGGTGGCTACGGCGGTTATGGTGGTTATCCGGGTTATGGCTATGGTGGATATTACGATAACTATTATAATAATTACTACGACAGTTATTATTACAATAATTATTACAACAACTCATACAATTACGGTGACACCGAAACTACGACAACTATCACCACCGAGGTTCAGCCCTATTCTCCTATGATGTGGCAGATTTATATCGAGCGCGAGGATGAGTAGTCGGGTTGCATAAAATGGCTTAAAAAGGCTACTTAAAGAGTTAATCGAGGAGTATCTCAAGAGATATTCCTCTTTTTTTTGAAATTTTTTAATTAAAATTTTGCAGATACGAAAATATGTAGTATCTTTATGTTGTAAAGAGTGCGAGTAAAGAATTATAGAACATAATTCAATAAAATATAAACCTAAAAATAGTTTCATTATGATTATTACATTTAACGAACTGCGCCGCATTAAGGATAAGTTGCCCAGCGGAAGTTCACAGCGTATCGCTGATGAATTGGGTATTGATGTAGAGACCGTACGTAATTATTTCGGTGGAAAGCATTTGGAGGCTAAGGCTTGTTCTGGTATCCATATCGAGCAGGGCCCAGATGGTGGTGTGGTTACATTGGACGATACTGCTATTCTTGATGCTGCAATGCGTATTTTGAACGAGAATAAGTAAGTCTAATAACGAGTATTAGGGCCGGATTTTCCAAGTCCGGCTCTTTTTGTGACCATATATTAGGTAAATAATTTCGCTGTAAGGTTTGTGTGTCAAATAAAATCTATATTATGAAAAGAATATTTCTTCCATTGTTGGCTCTGATGCTCTTTGCCGTGCAGCAGGTCGATGCCGTTAAGTATGTTGACGCTCAATCGCTGACGTTTTTAGGCAAGATGTGCGAAACGACTAACCCTTACCATCGCGTTGAGGTTGATGACTATCCTGCGCTTAATAATACCGAAAAGACCTTGTTGCGTGATGCATCGGGTTTGGCTGTAGTTTTCGAGACTAACTCTTCTTCGGTATGGGTAAAGGCGCAAGTTGGCGTTCATCGTACTTCGACAGGTATGCCGCGTGCCGCAGCCGAGGGCTTTAATATGTTTATCGATGTCGATGGCGAGTGGGTCTGGGCTTCATCAAAGGCCAATGCAACAGGTAAAAATGCCGATGGTACAGATAAGATGGATGCTCCGTTGCAGTTGATTGGTAATATGGATAAATCGATGAAACGTTGTATCATCTATTTGCCTCTATTCAGCGAACTCAAGCATCTCGAAATAGGTGTAGATGACTCTGCCGAGATTCGTGCTGTCGATAATCCGTTCCGCCATAAGATTGTAATCTTTGGCTCAAGTTTTACTCACGGCTCGTGTGCTTCGGCGGCGGGAATGACCTATCCTGCGTTCCTCTCGCGCCAAACAGGACTATATCTATGTTCTTTGGGAATGTCGGGCAATAGTAAGTTGCAAAAGACTATGGCCGAGATTATGGCCAAGTCGGATGCCGATGCATTTATTTGTGATGCATTCTCAAACCCCACCACCGAGATTATCGGAGAGCGTATTCGCCCATTTATTGAGACTATCCAGGCCAAACACCCCAATAAGCCGATTATCTTCCTCGAGACTATCTATCGCGAGAGTCGTAATTTCGACCAAAATTCCAAGAAGTTCGAGTCCGAGCGAGTTGATTATGTGCGTAATTTGATGAAGACCATTGTCGAGGAGTATGATGATGTTTATTATGTTGATGTGACCAATCAGACGGGCACCGACCACTTGACTTCTGCCGATGGCATACACCCTTATTCGTGGGGATATAAGCGTTGGGCCGATGCTATCCAAAAGCCTATTACCAAGATTCTTAAGAAATATGGTATAAAGTAGGCAAACTCTATATATGATAATCAAAGGGGCGACAATTAAGTGTCGCCCCTTTGGTTTGCTGTTATTTCAAGTTTCTAATGTTCTTGTCAATATAATCCCACTTCATATAGAGATACTCAATCATTCGGTCGATGGCCATATCGCTCGGAATGTACTCATCGCCATTCTGATGACTTTGGTCGTCCTTTAAGTTCTGCTCGTGGATATACCAATTAGCCTCTGCCGAGTAGCGCATATACTCACGTTGCTCGTTTATGTAGTTAATTAAATCGGGTAACAGAGGTTGCACAGCCTCCCATTGTCTGATGAGTTCCTCTCTGTAAGGCTTGTATTTGCGCATTTGAGGTTGATAAACATAACTTTTGTTCCTAAATTGGTTGGCAGTTGAGGGCACAAACGATTGGTAGTCAAAATCCCAAGGTGGTCCGCAGTGCCACTTATCGTCACTCTTTTCCTTGAATGTGTACCAACTATTCGGGCCATTTGGTTCTGGCGTACCCGAAAGTTCAAACACGAGCCATTGCGCCGCCCACGAAGGCATATCGATATAGGTCTCCATAACGTATTCCATATCCTCTGATGTGCCGAGCAACTTATCTACCTTAAATAGATACTCCTTGATGTAGTCGTGTTGTGCTTGGTTACTCTCATCAATCTTTGGTTTCTTGATATTTGCTTGATGTGTACCTCCCTGCAAGTAGGGTAGTACCCAACGCCATTGGTCGGTGTCGTCCGACATACGGTCCAACTCTATGAGGTAACCTCCTGTAATTGCTTCGCCTTCGGTGTCAGTAGGTTTCATCTCGTTGATGTCAACGCGGTCGTTGTCTATTCTGACCTGCTCAACTACCTGATATACGCCACGATGTCGGCCATTTAGAATCAACTCGGCGTGCTGGAAGCGAGGTGTATATTTTATTCCAGGCAGATGGCTCGAAATCCACCACGCCACATTGTTGCGAAGTAGCGTTTTGTCGCGATAGTTGCTTATGAGTACCCATTTTTTGTGCTTGGGCATTCCTAATACTTTCTGCTTTGAACTTAGACTGATGGTGTAGGATTGCTTCTTCGTAAATGCAGTCCACGATACATTTCCTCGGCCGTGAATCTGCATATCCATCTTTGCCAAGCCTGGCAAACTCTCCGAGCCAATAATCTCAATCGTAGCATCTTCGTAATTCTCTTTATCCTTTACCTCCTGACCCGATGCTGTATTTATATATATAATCGGCAACCCCGTGAAATTATTAAGCACAACTGTGTAAGTTTTCTCTGTGCCCGTATCGGCACAGGCTGTAACCGTAACGGGTTTCGAGAAATCGTATGGTGTAGATTTTTTGTACTCTACTCCATCGATATAAATAGTCTTGGCATCGCTATTAAATTCTATGTATAGTTTTGTAAGGCTGGCAGGCATCATATATGGCCGCGTGTGGTCATACCTTACGCTATGTACTCTTTCCGTAAAGACGTTATTCTCGTCAGGGTATATTGTTATGGTTTCGCTCAGCCCCGCATTGCGATGTATCGGAAAAACAATATTTGTAATATTGTAATTTGTGTCACATAGTTCCTGCTCCTCTTCCTCCTCATCGGGTTGTTTATCGTCGGGTTTCTTTTCGGGCTCCTCCTGGGGCGGTGTGATAGGTGTTGGCTCTGTATTATCCTCGCCACAAGCGATAAATAGCGATGTCGTAAAGGTTATTGCGACAAACACTAAAATTGTGAATATACGAGAGTGCATCTTCATAGTTTAATGGTTTTGTTTTGGTTGTTTTATCGTAATATAATTTTGGCAGTAAATGTTGATTATATGTGTTATTGTAAGTTGTGTATGTTCTTACTTACAAATTCCCATTTCGTTTCCAAATATTCAATCATACGGTCAATAGCACTGTCCGATGCAATAAATTCATCTCCATTCTCTCAGCGGTTATCATCAACTAGATTTTTGTCGTGAATGTACCAGTTTGCCTCAGCCGAGTGGCGCATATACTCTCTCTGCTCGTTAATATAATTAATTAACTCTGGCAATAGCGGCTCTATCTCTTTCCACTGCTGAATGAGTATCTCTTTGTATGGGGCATATTGCCTCATTTGGGGTTGGTAGACATAACTTTTACTAACCCAGCCGTTGGCTGTCGATGTTAAATATGACCTATAGTCGAAATCCCAGGGCGGTCCGCAATACCATTTATCGTCACTCTTATCCTTGAATGTGTACCAACTGCTTGGCCCACTTGGTTCTGGTGTACCCGAAAGTTCAAATACAAGCCACTGCGCCGCCCACGAAGGCATATCGATATATTTCTCCATCACATACTCCATATCTTCCGATGTTCCGAGTAGTTCATCTACCTTAAATAGATAGTCCTTGATATAGTCGTGTTGTGCTTGGTTACTCTCGTCTATTTTGGGCTTTTTGATGTTGGCACGATGAGAACCGCCTTGCAAATAGGGTAGAGCCCATCCCCACTGGTCAGCGTCGCTACCTCGGTCTAACTCGATAATATATCCTCCCGTTATTGCTTCACCTTCGGTGTCGGTGGGTTTCATCTCGTTGATATTCACACGGTCGTCGTCTATTCTTACCTGCTCTACCAATTGATACACGCCTCGGTGTCTGCCATTTAGAATCAGTTCGGCGTGCTGGAAACGAGGTGTATATTTTATTCCCGATAGTTTGCTTGATATCCACCACGCTACATTGTTTCGAAGGAGAGTCTTGTCTCGGTAGTTGCTTATGAGTACCCACTTTTTGTGCTTGGGCATTCCGAAGACTTTTTGCTTTGTTTCGAGACTGATTGTGTATGACGGCTTCTTTTTGAATGTATCCCACGACGAGTTGCCGCGTCCGTGAATTTGCATATTCATTTTAGCCAATCCAGGCAGTTTGTCGGTGCCAATAATCTCAATCGTTGCATCCTCGTAATTCTCTTTGTCTTTTATCTCCTGCCCCGATGCGGTATTGATATAAATTATAGGTAGTCCCGTGAAATTGTCCAATATAATAGTGTAACTCTTCTCGGTACCTGTGTCAGCACAAGCCGTAATGGTGGTCGGTTTTGAGAAGTCGTATGCACTACTTGATTTATACTCTACGCCGTTAATGTATATAGCGTTAGCATCGCTCTCAAACTCTATATAGAGTTTTGTGAGGTTACTTGGCATCAAGTATTTATGGCCGTCGCTATTTTGACTTGCATATACTCTATCTCTAAAAACATTGTTTTCGTCAGGGTATATTGTGACGGTGTTGCTTAATGCAGCATTGCGATGGATGGGGAATGTGACCTTTGTGATATTGTTGTTCGTATCACATAGTTCCTCTTCTTCCTCGTTATCATCCTTGTTGGGCTGCTCATCTTGATTAGGTTTGTCGGGTTCTTCTTGATTAGGGGGTGTTGGAGGTGTGGTGTCGTCGTCGCCACACGAAATGAATGTTGCCATAAATATCATTGTGGCCAGCATCAGTAAAATAGATAGACAAGAGTTTGCCTTTTTCATAATGCTAAAATTTTAAGGTAAACGATTGGTACTATTCCATAATGTTACAAATTTAGTCAAAAAATCGAATAAGTCAATGTGTTTGGCTACTTTTGTTATTATTTTAACAGTAAAACGTGGCATTTATCTTATGTATGACATTCTTGTCGGACAAAATGGCAGACTTTGTGCTGCGAGTGTCAGTTTTGTGTGCCATAATAGGGCCTTGTCGGACTATTTTGCTATAAAATGATGTTTGGTATAACCTTTGTTTGTATTTATTTCGACTGCCGATGATGCTAACAATGCTAATCGGGCGACAAGAAACAGAAATAATAATAAAACAAATAAAACATTACTATTATGGGAAAGATTATTGGTATTGATTTGGGTACAACCAATTCGTGTGTATCTGTAATGGAGGGTAACGAGCCTGTTGTTATCCCCAACTCGGAGGGTCATCGTACTACTCCTTCTATTGTAGCCTTTACCGACAATTCGGAACGTAAGGTGGGTGACCCCGCCAAGCGTCAGGCTATCACCAACCCCAAGCGTACGA
Organism: Alistipes sp.; assembly: GCA_045658845.1. GTDB lineage: Bacteria > Bacteroidota > Bacteroidia > Bacteroidales > Rikenellaceae > Alistipes. The sequence continues at coordinate 31,423 of JAZOVT010000093.1, read as the reverse complement.
TTTTCTCTATCAAGCGTTTTATGGGTGAGAAGTATGACAATGTAACTGCCGACATCGCTCGCGCACCTTATAGCATCGTTCGTGGTGATAACAATACTCCCCGCGTTGACATCGACGGCCGTCAGTATACTCCGCAGGAGATTTCTGCTATCACACTTCAGAAGATGAAGAAGACTGCCGAGGATTACTTGGGCCAGGAGGTTACTGAGGCTGTTATCACAGTTCCCGCTTACTTCTCTGATTCACAGCGTCAGGCTACAAAGGAGGCTGGTGAGATTGCAGGTTTGACAGTTCGCCGTATTATAAACGAGCCTACTGCTGCCGCTTTGGCTTACGGTCTTGATAAGAAGGATGCCGATATGAAGGTTGCCGTATTCGACTTGGGTGGTGGTACATTCGATATCTCTATCTTGGAGTTGGGTGACGGTGTATTCGAGGTTAAGTCAACAAATGGCGATACTCACCTCGGTGGTGATGACTTCGACCACGTTCTTATCGACTATATGGCCGAGGCGTTCAAGGCCGAGCACGGCATCGACCTTCGTCACGATGCTATGGCATTGCAGCGTTTGAAGGAGGCTGCCGAGAAGGCAAAGATTGAGTTGTCAGCATCTACTACAACCGAGATTAACTTGCCTTACATTATGCCCGTAAATGGTATTCCCCAGCACTTGGTGATGCCTTTGACTCGTGCCAAGTTCGAGCAGTTGAGCGACCATCTTATTCAGAAGACTATCGAGCCTTGTAAGATTGCTTTGCGTGATGCAGGTCTTTCTGCAAGCGATATTGATGAGGTTATCCTCGTGGGTGGTTCTACTCGTATCCCCGCTATTCAGGCTATCGTAGAGTCATTCTTCGGTAAGACTCCTAATAAGTCAGTAAACCCCGATGAGGTTGTGGCTATCGGTGCTGCTATCCAGGGTGGTGTATTGACAGGTGAGGTTAAGGATGTGCTTTTGTTGGACGTTACTCCTTTGTCACTCGGTATCGAGACTTTGGGTGGTGTGTTCACAAAACTCATCGAGGCCAACACCACTATCCCTACTCGCAAGAGCGAGGTCTTCTCTACTGCGGCTGACAATCAGCCATCTGTTGAGATTAACGTTTGTCAGGGTGAGCGTCCTATGGCTCGCGATAATAAGTCAATCGGTCGTTTCCACTTGGATGGTATTCCCGCTGCACCTCGTGGTGTTCCCCAGATTGAGGTTACATTCGATATCGATGCTAACGGTATCTTGAATGTATCGGCAAAGGATAAGGGTACAGGCAAGGAGCAGAAGATTCGCATCGAGGCTTCTTCAGGTTTGACCGAGCAGGAGATTCAGCGTATGCGCGATGAGGCTAAGGCTAACGAGGAGAAGGATAAGGCCGAGAAGGAGCGTGTTGATAAGGTTAATGCAGCCGACTCAAACATCTTCGCTACCGAGAAGCAACTCAAGGAGTATGGCGATAAGATTCCTGCCGACAAGAAGTCTGCTATCGAGGGCGCACTTGCCAAGTTGAAGGAGGCTCACAAGAATCAGGATGTAGCCGCTATCGACACTGCTATCACAGAACTCAACAACGCTTGGCAGGCTGCATCGCAGGATTTGTATGCTGCACAGCAGGCGCAGCAGCAGGCACAGGGTGGTGCACAGCAGGGTGCAGCATCTGATGCAGGCGCACAGGGTGGCGCACAGCAGCCCGAGGACGTAGAGTTCGAGGAGGTTAAGTAACGAAGTCTATTAAATTCTTAATATGGAGTGGTCGTCTTTGGGGGCGACCACTTTTTTGTTGTATATTTTGTCGTGAATGTTTGTCGGTATGGCTATAATTTGTTAGTTTTGTATAATTGCTAACTGAAATTTTATTTTTATGAAGAAATTTTCTCTTAAGACTATTGGCTGTATGGCGTTATCTGTGATGTTTGCAACGTCGCTATTCGCACAGCAGAATCCCCGACTTATAGTTCGTGCCGATGATATGGGCTCGTTTCGTGCCGCTAATATAGCCTGTTTGGATGGCTACAAAAACGGTATAGAGACAAGCATCGAGGTGATGGTCGTAACGGCTTGGTTTCCAGAGGCTGCTCGCTTGTTGCGTGAGAATCCTGGTGTTGATGTTGGTTTGCACCTTACATTCACAAGTGAGTGGGATAATGTGAAGTGGCGCCCGCTTACCCATTGTCCCTCGCTGACCGATTCTAACGGCTATTTCTTGCCGATGATGGGACCCAATAAGGCTTATCCAGGATTGTCAATACGAGAGAGCAAGTGGAATATTGCCGAGATTGAGCGTGAGGCGCGTGCGCAGATAGAGATGGCGCTTAAGAATATCCCTCAAGTAAGTCACATCTCGGGCCATATGGGCTCGTTGAGTTTTGCTCCCGAAGTCGAGCAGTTGATGCAACGCTTGGCCGAAGAGTATAATCTCCCGCTTGTGGACCATCGCGGTGCTCGTGAGAAGTATGCACTCAACGGTGTGTCGTATGCAGGGCCCAAGCGTACTCCAGCCGAAAAGGAGGAGAGTTTCATTAAGATGTTGCGCTCGTTGGAGGCTGGTAAGACATATATGTTCCTCGACCATCCAGCACTCGACAATGAGGAGATGCAGACCGTAGGCCATATCGGTTATGAGGATGTTGCCCTTGACCGTCAAGGCGTGACCGATATGTTTACAAGTGAGCGTGTTAAGCAGGTAATCAAAGAGTGTAATATAGAACTTATCAGTTATAATGATTTAATAAAATCTTTGCCACGCGCCACTGCAAGTGAGAAGTTGGATAAGGCTTTTGATAAATATCTGGAGGCTATTAAGGCTGACAATCAGGATATTCATAGCATTATGATTTTGAAGGATGGTCAGGTCGTAAAGGAGAAGTGGATGAGCGAGGGTGACCCGCATAAACCTCATATCCTAAACTCTGTTAGCAAGACCTTTACGGCATCGGCTGTCGGTTTTGCTGCTGCCGAGGGTAAGTTGAAGGTCACGGATAAGGTTATATCGTTCTTCCCCGATAAACTTCCCGCCGAGATTAGCGAAAATCTCAAGAAATTGGAGATTCGCCATCTGCTCACGATGACTTCGGGCCACGATGTTGAGCCCAATCGTCGGAATATGGCCGAAGGTCAGGATTGGGTAGAGCATTTCCTTGCTGCACCGTTTGTTCACGAGCCAGGAACGTTTTATGTCTATAATAGTATGGCTACATACGTTTTGTCGGCTATCGTTCAGAAAGTTACAGGCGAAAAAGTTATAGATTATCTATATCCTCGTTTGTTCCGCCCGTTGGGTATCGTAGGTGCCACCTGGCAGGAGAGTCCGCAAGGTATCAATACAGGAGGTTGGGGTCTGTATCTCAAGACCGAGGATTTGGCCAAGATGGGACAATTGTTCTTGCAAAAAGGCGAGTGGAATGGTCGCCAATTGCTACCCGCAGAGTGGATTGAGGCTGCTTCTTCGGCTCAAGTTGAGTCTTTGCCAGCGGGTGTCCGTCGCGAAAACATCAAGGTAAAGCCAAAGGATAGCGATTGGTTGCAGGGCTATGGTTATCAGATGTGGCGCTGCCGCCATAATGCCTATCGTGCCGATGGTGCGGCAGGTCAGTATATCATAGTGATGCCCGACCAAAATGCAGTTGTCGCCATTACTGCCAATTTGGGTGATATGCAGGCTGAAATTAACCTCGTTTGGAAATATCTGCTTCCCGCATTGAAGTAAATAACCCTCAAAATGACACAAAATCAGGGTGGAAAATCCCGAAAAATAGGTTGATGACGTATTAAATGCGAAATATTCAGTAAAAAGTCTGAAAATCGGTCGTTAAGATTAGATTTTTGGACTTTTTTTTCTTATCTTTGCAAACTAAATTTCGGGCCTACTCAACGAGTAAGGAGAAATTGCGTGAGGAGTAAGACGAAATAACGTAGAATAAATAATATAAACAAAAACTTTAAACAAAATGCAAAGTAAAGGCGCAGTTAAATTATTCGCAATCCTATTAGTGATTGGATGTATTTATCAGCTCTCGTTCTCGTTCATTACACGAGGCGTAGAGAAGAAGGCTGCGGCGTATGCCGCTGCTTACGATGAGGCAGAGCAGTCTGTACGCGAGGCTTACTATCTGGATTCAGTTCAGAACCAGCCCGTATTCAGTCTCCTCGGTCTTAAGGATTTTACCTATAAGGAGTGCAAGGAGAAGGAGGTAAACCTCGGTCTTGACCTTAAGGGTGGTATGAACGTAATGCTCGAAATCGAGGTACAGGATTTGGTTAAGTCTTTGGCAGGTGAGAGTCAGAATGACCCCGCATTTGTTGCCGCTATCGAGAAGGCTAACGAGGCTTTGAAGGCTGGTACAGATGACTACATCGGTGAGTTTGCAAAGGCTTATGCAGAGACTTCAAACGGTGGCTCTTTGGCTGCTATCTTTGTAAGCCCCGACCGTCAGGATATTACTCCTAACAGTACTAACGATGAGGTTTTGAAGGTTCTTCGTGAGGAGACAGATGCCGCTATCGCTGCATCATTCAACATCTTGCGTAGCCGTATCGACCACTTCGGTGTAACACAGCCCAATATCCAACGTTTGCCCAACTCTAACCGTATCTTGGTTGAGTTGCAAGGTGTTAAGGAGCCCGAGCGAGTTCGTAAACTCTTGCAGGGTTCTGCATCTTTGGAGTTCTGGGTAACTTATACTGCCGAGGAGGTATTGCCTATCTTGGCAGAGGCTGATGCTCTTATCAAGCAGGGCACAGAGGCTCCCGCAGAGGCTGCCGAGGAGACAGAGGCTACAACAGAGGCTGCTTCAGATTTGGTTTCAGAGGTTGCCGAGTCTGCTAATGCCGAGTCTGCAACAGAGTCAACATCACGTTTCTCTCGTGAGCAGAATCCCTTGTTCGCATTGTTAGACCCTTCATACTCAGGTAGTGCTATCGTGGGTGCTGCTGCCGCTGCTGATATGGCTGCAATCAACGAGTATCTTGCTCGTCCCGAGATTCAGAATTTGTTCCCTGCTGACCTTCAGCTAAAGTGGGGCATCAAGGGTGAGGAGATGTTCGGTGGCCGCTTTGCTCTTTATGCATTGCGTTCAGTAGATGGCAAGCCTGCTATGGATGGTTCTGCAGTTTCTACTGCACAGTCTCAGTATTCTGACCGCAGTGCTAATGCCGAGGTTAATTTGATTATGAACTCTAACGGTGCATCACAGTGGGCTCAGCTTACAGGTCAGAACATTGGTAAGCCTATCGCTATCGTTTTGGACGGCTATGTATATTCTGCTCCTAACGTAATCAATAAGATTGAGGGTGGTAGTTCACGCATCACAGGTAACTTTACTATCCAGGAGGCTGATGACTTGGCTAACGTTTTGAAGTCTGGTAAGGTTCCTGCTCCCGCGCGTATTATTCAGGATACAGTGGTAGGTCCGTCACTCGGTGCAGAGTCTATCAATGCAGGTATGTTCTCATTCGTATTGGCTTTCGTTTTGGTATTGCTCTATATGGGCTTGTTCTATAAGACAGCAGGTTGGATGGCCGACTTGGCACTTATCCTCAATATCTTCTTGTTGATGGGTGTGTTGGTATCGTTTGGCTCTGTTCTTACATTGCCTGGTATCGCTGGTATCGTGCTTACAATGGGTATGGCTGTGGATGCCAACGTTATCATCTACGAGCGTATCAAGGAGGAGTTGCGTGCAGGTAAGGGCTTGTCTTTGGCTATCAAGGATGGTTTCTCTAACGCATATTCAGCCATCATCGACGGTCAGTTGACAACAATCATCACAGGTATCGTATTGTTCGTATTCGGTAACGGTCCTGTTCAGGGTTTTGCTACAACACTTATCATCGGTATCTTGACATCTCTCTTCTGCGCAATCTTCATCACTCGTATGTTGCTTGAGTGGGTTGAGGCTAAGTGGGGTAAGGTTTCATTCTCTCGCTCTTGGTCAGAGAACTGGTTGGCAAACGTATCATTTGATTTCGTTGGCAAGCGTAAGATGTCATATATCTTATCAGGTGCTTTGGTAGTATTGTCATTGATTTCACTTGCTACATTGGGCCTTAATACAGGTGTTGATTTCACAGGTGGTCGTACCTATGTAGTACGTTTCGACCAGAACGTATCAGCCGAGGAGGTTCGTGCTGCATTGGATAAGGCATTGGTTAGCGACGATGCTACCAAGTCGTCTGTTGAGGTTAAGCAGTATGGTGCCGAGAATCAGATGCGTATCATTACACAGTATAAGTATGACGATACATCAGAGGAGACAACAGCCGAGGTAGATGCTATCATCTATGAGGCATTGAAGGGCTTCTATACATATCCTATTACTTTGGAGGGCTTTACATCTACACAGGAGGATGTTAATGGTATTATTTCATCAGAGAAGATTGGTCCTGCTATTGCAAAGGATATGATTTATAGCGCACTTTATGCGGTGTTGTTCTCTCTTATCGCTATCGGTCTTTATATCACTGTTCGATTCAAGCGTTGGGAGTGGGCTACTGGTGCTACATTGGCACTTGCTCACAATGCTTTCTTGGTAATCGGTATCTTCTCAATGTTGTATCACGTTATGCCGTTCAACTTGGAGGTTAACCAGGCGTTCATTGCGGCTATCTTGACTATCATCGGTTACTCTATTAACGATACAGTGGTTATCTTCGACCGTATTCGTGAGTACATTACACTCTATCCCAAGCGTGCAATCGGTGAGAATATCAACAAGGCTATCGCCTCTACATTGTCTCGTACGATGAATACCTCTGGTACTACTATCGTGACATTGCTTGCTATGTTCATCTTGGGTGGTGAGACATTGCGTGGTTTCATCTTCGCATTGTTGCTTGGTGTGATTATTGGTACATACTCATCAGTATTTGTGGCTACTCCTATTGCTTACGACATTTTGCGTCGTACAGATAAGAAGACAAAATAGTCAAAACACGACAATATTTGAAAATAGGTTGCCGCAATTATAGCGAGCAACCTATTTTTTTTGTAACTTTGCAGTACTATGAAAAAATTACTTAACAGATTGGACGTTATACGTCGATGGATTCGTGGTTATATATCACCCGTATTTCTCGTTTTGTTTTGTGCCTCATTTATTTTGTGGTATATAATAAAATTGGGAAATGTCTATACCACCAACTACGATTTGCGTTTGAATATCGACGGCGAGTCGTTGCGAGTACCTTGCGTGGTTGAGGGTGTAGGAACCAATCTGTTGGGCTATAATGTATATCAGCATAAGGAGTTGAAGTTTGCTTTGGCGGATTTGAAATATGCTGTCGAGCAGCAGGTCGATGAGCAAACTGGCGAAGTTTTGGGTCGTTATTGCATTATCGATAGTCAATCGTTGCAGAACGCTATCACACTTCGCTTTAGCGATATTAAAGTTCTCTCGGTAGGGGATATTCCGTTGATTCCGCTCCCCGAAACAAACGACACTACGCCGAGCAGTAAATAACTCTTTTATTATATAAATTTGGAGCCTTGTGAAGGTGACCAAAGCCCCTGCCTAAGGCGGGGTTGGGGTGGGTCAAACTTGTAAATGCGGCTAAAAGCCGCAACGTATGCTTAAAGCACGCGGACAACTTAATCTATGTAATATTTATATAAGCGTCTAAATATAATGTATAAAGTTGGTATTACCGGTGGTATTGGTAGTGGCAAGAGTACAGTTTGCGCACTTCTTGCCGACTATGGCGTTGCTGTTTATGATTCCGATGCCGAAGCCAAGCGATTGATGGAGAGTAGCGCGGAGTTGCGTTATGCATTGCAAGAGGCCTTTGGCGCGGAGTGCTATACCGAATCGGGCCTTAATCGAGCATATCTTGCCTCTAAAGTTTTTGGTGATGAGGAGCAACTGCAACGCCTTAACTCTATTGTTCATCCTGCGGTGAGGGCTGATTTTGCAGCGTGGGCCGAGCGTCAGCGTTCGCCTTATGTGGTGTTGGAGAGTGCTATATTGTTTGAGTCTGGATTTGATAACGAGGTCGATGCTACACTTGCTGTCGTAGCCCCATTGGAGGAGCGTATTCGTCGCACTATGGAACGCGATAATTCAGATAGAGAGTCTGTCTTGCGCCGTATAGGTCATCAGTTGAGCGATGATGAGTTGCATAGACTGTCTAATAGAACAATTGTTAATATCCGTCGCGAATATCTTGAAAGCGATGTTGAACAACTCCATAAGATGTATCTCTATGAGTCTCGTAGATAATATCTTTGTTTCCCCCGAGCCACAAGTGATGGCGATTATCAATGTCACCGATGACTCGTTCTATGGTGCAAGCCGTAACCATACGGGCGAAGATATTGAGCAGCGAGTAAGCCAAGCCTTGGAGGATGGCGTTTCGTTGTTTGATATTGGCGGTTACTCTTCTCGTCCTAATGCAACGCACATATCGCTCGAGGAGGAGTGGCAGCGCGTAGAGTTGGGGCTTCGTAGTGTGCGTAAGGTCGCTTCGGATGCGATGTTGTCGGTAGATACTTTTCGTTCCGAGATTGTACGACGTGCGGTTGAGAATTTTGGCGATATAATCGTGAATGATATTTCGGCCGGCGAGCAGGATGATGCGATGATAGATGTTGTTGCAAAATATAATTTGCCCTACATAGCGATGCATATGCGTGGTACACCGCAAACTATGCAGAGTCTTACATCCTATGAAAAAGATATAACTACCTCGGTGTGTGACTATTTTAACTCCAAATGCCAAGCGTTACGCGATAGGGGAGTGAATAAAATAATTCTTGACCCAGGCTTTGGCTTTGCCAAGACTCTGGAGCAGAACTATGAGTTATTAGCGGGATTGCATAGCCTTTGCGCTATGGGGTATCCTGTTTTAGTAGGGCTGTCGCGTAAGTCTATGATTTATCGAGTGCTGGATTCTACTCCCGAGAACTCATTGGCGGGTACTACGGCTCTAAATTGGGAGGCTTTGCGGCAAGGTGCCACTATCTTGCGCGTACACGACACCCGTGAGGCTTGCGACATCATAAAACTCTTCAAGAAATATACATCACTCCTATAAAACAAATAACACCGTATTGATTACGGTGTTATTTGTTTTATCTATCCTCGTTTCCTATTCCGACATTCCGATTGTTCCGTCATCGGTCAGTGTCTCTGCCGATATTGTCATCTTCTTACAACTTGCGTTGTTGTAGAATTCGATTACAGCCTTGCCGTTCTCGTCGGTTTCAACTGCGGGATTCCAATAGAGTGTACGTCTGTAATCAATATCTTTGGGCAACTTTGTATAGTCGGGATTGTAGAACTCCGAAGGTTTGCTATAACCCTCAATCCACGTCTTCCTCACGCCGCGTGCAGGCTCTACGGGTATCTTGTCCTCGGGGTAGGTCTCTATAAATACCACGCACGAGTAACGTGATGTAGCCTCCAATTGTGTCATCTTATTAATGTCGGCATAGTCGGCTATTGCGCCCAAATCCTCACTGATGTATATTGATTTTATTGCGGCCAAATTCACCTGGTCATCACCCGCAACGCTTCCCCATTGACGCTCATAGTTTAGAATCATCAGCGGCTCACGTCCCTTGTATGTAATGTTCCACTGCTGTACACTTGCGGTCTCTGTGTTGGCCATCATACTTGCACCATAGGTGCCTGAATTGCTCGCATCCTTTTGCGAAACCTCGGCTATATTACCTGTACCCGTTCCACCTCTTACAGTTCCTACGCTTGCACGAGTAATGATAAAGTTCTCGTCCATCTGTGCCAACAACTCTCTTACATCATCAACCGACTCGCCACCGTCGCGAATGTTGTCAATCTCCGAAGGAATATCGTAGTATGCCACAGCCTCCGACTTGGCTTTGTAAATCTCTTGCTGATGGGTACGTTTGCCCTTCACTACAACTTCGTCTATGCGGTGAGTCTTCTCCGACATCTTCTTCTGGCTATCCCCCAAAGTGTCGAGCATAAATGGCGGCATTTCGTCTGTTGTCAGTGTCGAATCTATCGCATAATTGCGATTTATACTCTTTTGCCTATCCTCGGCTGTGACAATCTGCATCTCTCCTATGGAGTATGCTCTTGGCTTTGGTGTAAAGTTACGGTCAAGAGTGATGCGACTCCACTTTTTACGATTCTTGTCGTTTGTAACGGCCAATGTAAGATGCCATTTGCCCTGCATATTGCCAACAAAAGCAAATTGCCCGAGACTATCTACCTCCAGAATGCCGAAATGCGAAACATCCTTAACTTTCTCTGTTGCCGTAGTGTCGGCATCCTTGTCTTGCTCTTTACTCTCCTCCGTCTCTTTTTTAGTCGAACTGTTTGTGCCCAATGAGGCCATAGCAGCCGATTGGCCTATGCTGCCACCTCTGCCGCGGAATCCTCCTGGGCCACGGCCTCGGTAACCACCCATAGACATTGATGGGGTAGGAGTAGGTGAGGATGCTGTGGCCTTACTTGCTTGTTTCTCAATCTCTGCTTCGCTATCCTCCTCATTACCTCGTTGAGAGAGTAGTGACGAGAGTTGAATGTCGGTCATAGGCTTATCGGTACCATATCGTAGGATTTGTCCGTGCACCTCGATACCCTGCTCGGGCATATATTTAAGGTCGAACATCTCCTTGCCTGACCACCAATTCCAATTATATCGTCTCCATCCCTGCACCATCAGCAGATTATCCAATGCTGCAAGATGCTCTTCGTCATCAGCCTCAAAATAGTAGAATGGATTGTGAACATAACCCTTAATCTCCGACATTAGTAGCAAATCCACCAACATCGAAGAGCGGGCCTCTACCTCATTCTTATTGTCGCGTACCGAAATCGAAATCGGCGAGAGCATAGGTCGGCCAGCGTAATCGTTTGTTGAGAGTGTGAGTTTTACCTTATCAAACGGCTCGTAACTCTCCTTGTCACTCTCTACGCTAATCGTTCCGCGTTTTCCTTTGTTGGCAAAGAACAGACGGTCAGCAACGATATTTCCGTCGGGGTCGGTCAATACTATTCGGGCCACACCGGCAGGCAAACGGCGCTTGCTGAATGTGAATGTGAACGAATCCTCCTCCGAGAAATCCATCAGACTGAAATTAAAGAGTTTACCTCCGCTCATTACGGCCGCACCCATCAAGTTGGCTGAGAGATTTTCGCTTTTCGTTATGATGACTTTTACGCTATCACGCATCGAAATGTTATCAACCCTCATCACTGCGCCCTGCTCTTGAGCCTTCGGAAGGTCAAATTTATAACTCTTGCCATTGTACTCGACCTCTGCTTTGTCGCCATCTTTTGGGGTATATTCAAACACTCCTCGGCCCTCGTGGCGGGTTGTAAATGCAACTTGCTCCTCGCCACCTTTGCCTACAATGCGACCTTTAACGTCAAGTGGAGCACCACCCTTGTCGGTAGCCTCAAATGCAACTTGCGACGTAACTCCTGCTACCAAATTACCACCTTCGGGGAAGAATTTTAGTGTAACCTCATCGCTACGTTTCTCCCATTCGCGTTTTACAACGTAGCGGCTGTTGTCTGTTCGCATACGCAACATTTTCTTCTCCTCGAAGTTGCCCTCTTCTTTAGGCTTGTCGAATACGGGTATTACGCGTGAGAAGATTACATCTTCACCAAAGTTGGTCATATATTTGGTGTAGGCTCTAATCTCGAAGAATCCAGAGTGGAACGGCAGATGATTCAGAGCAAAATCGCCATTGCAACGACCATTTACAATAGGCAGAATAACCTTGTTTACAACTGTACCTCCCGCATTAAGCAACTCTACATATAACGTACGGCTCAACACCGTAGGCTTGTTGTAATCCGATGTTACGACATAGGCCTGAAACCAAATCTTATCTCCCTGATAGTAACTCGTATTATCTAAATGCAGATATACCTTCTCTTGCGGCAGAGCCTTGCCGAAGTTGTTAAGCGCTGCGGCATAACTCATCAGTTTCTGTGCTGTACTATCGATAGGCTCCTGCGCTTCTTGAGCCGATATAGTCGCTGTAAAAAAGGTTAAAACAAAAGAGGTAAATATTGTTAAAAGTCGTTTCATATTATTATGTATTGAAAATCTAACTTAATACAAAGATAGCAACAAAATATTAACTATGACCACCGTTCGTGTGATTCGACTAAAAAAGCAGGTGAAACGCCGTTTCGCCTGCTTTAACTTTGTTTGAAATACGATTAGTCGTTGTGATTATTCACCCCACAAGTTGCGCGGATATACGCCCTCTGCAATCAACTCCTCGATTTTGGCAACCAACTGTGGTTTGTCGGCCTGATATGTTACACCAAACCAGTTAGCAGTAGTGCTCAATACCTTCAACTTCGATGTGCCCTCGCCAACCAATTTGTTTACCATCAACGGGATAAAGAACTCTGCCTTGAGGTTTGTCTGCACCTCGGGGCTGCTCAAGAATCCCTTGAAGTACTCTTCAGAGTGTGCAAAGTAGTCGGGTGTGAAACCGAATAAGTTCATTGATACGGGAGTCTCCTCCTCCAATGCTTCATCCTCACCCAAATCGTGGAACACGATTGTACCCTCGGTGTTACGCTCAATCTTTGTGCGCTCAACGATAGATGTCAGGAATCCCTCCTCGTTGATGCCGCAAACACCGCGTGAAACTGTACCATTCTCCGACAAAGTCTTGTTTACAGCATATCCTACCATACAGTAGTGGTTGCTCTCCTCGCCCAACTTGCTCAAGTACTCGCCAATAACCTTGTATGCGTCAGCGCCGTAGAAGTCATCAGCGTTGATTACAGCAAATGGTTCCTTGATAGCCTTTGCAGCCATCAACAATGCGTGGTTTGTACCCCAGGGCTTTTCGCGACCTTCGGGAACCGAGAATCCTTCGGGTAAGTAATCCAACTCCTGATATACTACCTCTACCTCAATCTTACCACCGAAACGCTCCTTGTTGAATATTGCAGTAAAGGCATCGGCAAATGAGTGACGGATGACAAATACCACCTTTCCAAATCCTGCGCGTATAGCATCATAAATTGAGTAGTCGATAATCGCCTCGTTGTTAGGGCCGACACCATCCATCTGCTTAAGCGCGCCGTAGCGAGAGCCCATACCTGCCGCCAATACGAGTAATGTAGGTTTTACCATAGTTTTTCGTTTGATTAGTGTTATATTAATAAGTTTATTAGTGCAAAGTTAGCAATATTTCAAAATCTTAAATTCAAAATCTCAATTATTTTTATCTTTTTCGCCAAATATTCCCCGATAAATATTTTTCCTGTCAAAAAAATGCTCCAATCACAATAGGTTTACCCATTTTTCCGTATCTTTGTAAGGTTATAGAGAAGTGTTGCTATGAAAAAGTTATTAAAGAGTATAAAACGCCTGTTCCGCAAGAAGCGATTTACGATGAGCGACCCCATTCTTTTGCAAGAGGATTGGAGCGTACATATCTCGCCTGCGGGTTTGTTGGCAAGTCTTGCAGCGTTTTGCCTGTTTTTATTCCTGCTTGCAATGCTTTTTGTTGCATACACTCCCGTGTTGGATATTTTCCCCGGTTATCGTACTTCAGCCGAGCGTACTCACAACGAATTGGTCGAGAGTGTTATGCGTATTGACTCTATGGAGCGTCGAATGAACGAGATGCTTACCTATAACGAGAACATCGCTATGATTATGGAGGGCCGTACTCCCGTAGTTCGTACCCCATTGTCGGATAACGATACCGTGAAGTTGGACAAAACCCTTATCCCCCCTTCGGAGTTTGATTCGCTGTTGCGTGCGCAGATGGAGGGTGATGGCGATTATTCGTTGGCTCGTACACTTCAAAGTCGCGAGCAGGGTGGTGGCCGCCTGATTTTTGCATCCCCTGTCGAGGGTATCATTACACGCCACTTCTCGCGTGACGATAACTATCTTGGAGTGGGCATCCAATCGTCGCCTAATGCTCCCGTTACGAGCATCGACGATGGTACGATTGTCGATGTGGTAACAGGTGGTGAGTCGGGTACAGTTGTTACTGTTCAGCACTTTAATGGCTTTGTTTCAATCTATCGCAATCTGTCGCAGGTGCTTGTTGTCAAAGGCCAAGCAGTCAAGAGTCGTCAGGTGCTGGGCTATAATGCTATGCCCGAGGTGGGTGATAAGACCAATCCTCTGTTCGAATTGGAGATTTGGAATGAGGGTAAGGCTGTTGACCCCGAAATTTATATTGTTTTTTAAGGAAAGAATTTTTACTATTCAATAATGAAGCAACGTCTATCTATACTCGGCTCAACGGGCTCTATTGGAGTCCAGACTCTTGATATTGTGGCCGAGAATCCCGAACTATTTGAAGTAAATTCGTTGGTAGCAGGCTCTAATTGGCAACTATTGGCAAAACAAGCCATCGAGTTTGATGCCGATTGCGTGGTTATTGCCGATACAACTAAATATGAGGCCCTGCGCGATGCATTGGCGGCATATCCCATCAAGGTATATACGGGCAGCGATGCTGTCTGCCAGGTAGTACGCAGTGGAGAGGTCGATGTTGTCGTGAATGCCCTTGTCGGCTATGCGGGTTTGCATCCCACAATCGCTGCGATTGAGGCGGGCAAGAAGATAGCCTTGGCAAATAAGGAGACATTGGTTGTGGGTGGTGATTTGGTTATGCGCCTTGCCGCCGAGAAACAAGTGCCTATCTTACCTGTTGATTCCGAGCATTCTGCTATTTTCCAGTGCCTGACGGGTGAGAGGTCACCTATTCGTCGTATGATAGTGACTTGTAGCGGTGGTGCATTGCGTGATGTTCCCAAGGAGCAGTTGCGAGATGTTACGCCCGAAAGAGCCTTAAAGCATCCGCAATGGTCTATGGGTGCAAAGATTACGATTGATTCTGCCACGCTTGTAAATAAGGGTTTCGAGGTTATCGAGGCTCATTGGTTGTTTGGTGTCGATGCTGACCGTATATCAGTCCTGATTCACCCGCAGTCGATTGTTCACTCTATGGTTGAGTTTGAGGATGGCGCTATCAAGGCGCAGTTGGGTACGCCCGATATGCATATGCCCATCAGTTATGCATTGATGTATCCATATCGTGCCTCACGCCCAAGCGAGCGCTTCGATTTTTTGACAAATCCTACGCTGACGTTTGCCGAGCCCGATAGAGATAAATATCCTGCTCTCGATATCGCCTACGATTGTATGCGTCGTGGCGGTACGGCGGCTTGTGTGATGAATGGCTCTAACGAGGTTGCTGTTGCAGCATTTTTAGCAGGTAAGTGCCGATTTACCGACATAACAGCGGCTATCGAATATGCTCTTGAGCGTGCCACATTTGTCGAGCATCCTACGCTTGCGGATTACGAGGCTTCGAATGAGGAGTCGCGTCGTCTGGCCGAAGAGTATCTCCGTCAATGCAAATAGTAATTAGTGTTAAATCGAAATAATAGATTAAGAAAACTAAATAAAAATGGAAATATTAATTAAAGTCGTTCAGTTCTTTATGAGCCTGTCGCTCTTGGTTGCAATCCACGAGTTCGGACACTATCTTGCGGCTCGCATCTTTAAGATTCGAGTTGAGAAGTTTTATATATTCTTCGACCCTTGGTTTTCACTCTTTAAGTGGAAGAAGGGTGAAACGGAATACGGCTTGGGCTGGTTGCCGTTAGGTGGCTACGTTAAGATTGCCGGTATGATTGACGAGAGTATGGATTTGGAGCAGATGCAAGCCCCTGTTCAGCCGTGGGAGTTCCGCGCAAAACCAGCGTGGCAACGCTTTATCGTTATGATAGCGGGTGTTACGATGAACGTCTTGCTGGCGATGATTATCTATTCAGGCATACGTTACGTCAGCGGCGAGTCCTATATGGCCAACGATGATGTTAAGTGGGGTTATGTCTTTAACGACACAGCCAAAGCAATGGGATTCCAGGATGGTGATAAGGTTGTAAGTATCGACGGCGAGCAGATTGACGATGTAAACGATATTCGCGCACAACTGCTTTTGACCAAAGATGCTCGTACGATTGTCGTTAATCGTGGTGGCGAGCAGGTAGAGTTTACCATTCCTTTTGAGAGTCTTTTGGAGATGCGCCGTAATCGTCAGTATGAGGATTTATATACTTTGCGAGTGCCGTTTATTGTCGATTCTTTGGCTTCAGAATCAGCGCAAGCGGCAGGTTTGTTGGTAGGCGATGAGGTAGTTGCTTGCAATGGCGAAGAGGTTGATGTTCCTACGATGACCGATTTGTTGCAAAACTGTTATAAGGGTGACACCGTTACTCTGTCGGTACTGCGTTCTGGCGCGATTTCCGAGTTGCGAGTGCCCGTAAATGCCGAGGGTAAGATAGGTGTGGTGCTTAAGGGTGATATCTTCCAACCTCGCACCAAGACCTTTACTCTTTTAGAGGCTATCCCCGCAGGTGTATCAATGGTGGGTGAGACTATTTCAGAGTATTGGCAACAACTTAAACTCATATTCCAGCCCAAGACCAAGATGTATGAGGTGTTGGGTGGATTTATCGCTATCGGTAATATCTTCCCGTCGGAGTGGGATTGGTTGCGTTTTTGGAGTATGACGGCATTCCTCTCTGTAATGCTTGCTGTGCTTAACATCCTGCCTATTCCTGGCCTGGATGGTGGACACGCATTGTTCACACTGTGGGAGATGTTAACAGGTCGCAAGGCGAGCGATAAGTTCTTGGAGATTATGCAATATATAGGCTTTGCTCTGTTGTTGGCGCTGGTTATATATTCCAATGGTAACGATATCTATCGCTTATTTACAAAATAGTTAATCCCTATGGCGAAGGTTAAAAAGGCATATTTCTGCCGCGAGTGTGGTTACGAGGCTCCCAAATGGATGGGCCGTTGCCCTTCGTGTGGCGAGTGGAATACCTTTACCGAAGAGATTATCTCCAAACCCTCGTCAGCATCTGCTGCCGTAGTGGCCTCTGCACCACAGACACCTCCGCAACGCGTTAGCGAGATTCAGCGCTCAACGCATCAGAGGCTCGATTTGTGTAATAGCGAAGTAAATCGCGTATTGGGTGGCGGTCTTGTGCCTGGCTCATTGGTGTTGTTAGGCGGTGAGCCGGGTATCGGTAAATCGACCTTGAGCCTTCAATTGGCCTTGACAGCCCACTCTCTGCGTACGCTGTATGTCTCGGGCGAGGAGTCTGCCGAGCAGATAGGTATGCGTGCCGAACGTTTGGGCATCGCTAACGAGGAGTGCTATATTTATTCCGAGACACTCCTCGAAAATATCCTTTTGCAGATTCAGCAATATCAGCCCGATGTCGTTGTGATTGACTCCATTCAAACTATTTATACCGAAACGATTGACTCTTCGGCTGGCAGCGTGTCGCAGATTCGTGAGTGCGCAGCCTCTTTGTTGAAGTATGCCAAAACTACGGGAACATCAATCTTTATTATCGGCCACATTACGAAAGATGGCACCATCGCAGGCCCCAAAATTTTGGAACATATTGTCGATGTGGTGTTGCAATTTGAGGGTGATGGTAATAATGTCTATCGTATCTTGCGAGGTATAAAAAATCGTTTTGGCGCTACATTTGAGATTGGCGTGTTCGAGATGTTGGATGCGGGCTTGCGGGCCGTTGATAACCCCTCTGAAATATTGTTGTCGCATTACGAAGAACCGTTGAGCGGTATTGCAGTAGGAGCATCTGTTGATGGTGTTAGACCCTATCTTATCGAGGTGCAGGCATTGGTCAGCAATGCGGCTTATGGTACTCCGCAACGCAATGCTACGGGCTACGACCAACGCCGTATGAGTATGTTGCTTGCAGTGTTGGAAAAGCGCTTGGGACTCAAGATGTTTCAAAAGGATGTATTCTTGAATTTCGCAGGTGGCTTTAAGGTAGCCGATGCGGGCCTTGATTTGGCGATTGTAGCAGCAGTCATCTCTTCGTATTATGACCGAGCAATTACCGACGGAGTATGTTGTGCGGGCGAGATAGGTCTTTCGGGTGAGGTGCGTCCTGCTCCTCGTACCGAGCAACGTGTCAGCGAGGCGGCTCGTTTGGGATTTCGTCGTATCATTGTGTCGGGATTTTTGCGCAAGGGCGTGAAGATGCCTTCGGGAATAGATGTTGTCTATATAAATAATATAGGTGAGTTGCCGCGTGCTCTTTTCTGTGAAGAGTTATAATTCGGTCTTTATGCGCTATAGCCACCTTGCTGTGTGGCATAATATTTGAAATCCTCTGCGTGATAATATATCCGTAGAGGATTTTTCTTTGAACTGTTTTTTGTATATGCTATGACACTCCAGGATTTTAATGCAATTATCTCTCACGACCGCTTGACACTTGTCGATTTTTATGCAACGTGGTGTGGCCCTTGTAAGGCTACGCATAAGATTCTTGATAGATTGGAAGAGACGCTGAATGGCACGCTCGATATTATACGCATCGACATAGACCATCACGAGAATACCGATTTGGTCAATCATTACCGTATTATGGCAGTCCCTACACTTATTCTTTTTCGACGAGGACAACGCCTTTGGCGCGAGAGTGGTGTGCTGACCGTAGAGACTTTGGCCGAGATAATCCGACGATATGATAAGGTTGAAGTTTACTAATAAACAGATGCCTCCTTCCTATGCCTCAATGCGCCATTCCAACTCTTCGGTAATGTAGCGAGCAGTAGAAAAACCATCCTGCTCCGATAGAGCCTCTGTTTTTATCTTTGATATAATTTTGGTTGTTGCATCTGTCTCTATGTCAGCATTGCTTGCAGCAACCAATAACGCTACAATGCCTTGTGCTATTATGCGCGACGAGTTGTAGCGTGAGGCTATGCTCTCAACTTTTAGGATTAACTCTTGGCTTATATTCGCGGTGTTACGCGAGGCCGCCATCAATGCGGCATATATCAAAAATTCGCTGTCGGTGTCGCTCCATTTGGCGATTATCGCTTTAGCCTCTGCCGCTTTACTTAACATAGCAAATGCCATCTCTTCCGCCACTTCGGAATTGATTACCCCTTCGGCCCAAAAATCCGCTTCACTTAAAGTGATTTTGTCGGGTTGTGCAATATGTAGAGCCGCCAATCGCAATTCGCGCACCTGTTGCTTGTAGAGATATTGTGCTAATGTGTGGTCGGGTTGCTCTAGGTGTGCTATTTGTCGCAAAGTAGGTAGGCTCACGCCATAGTTCAAGCCATATTTTTCGCCATAATAGCGCATAGCATCTGCCACAGCGCCATTCATCTGTTTGCGCATAGCACCCAACAGGGCAATCATTCGAGATGTATTATCTGCCATATTGATTAAATAAATACGGGCTGCCGTTACCTGACAGCCCGATAACTCATTATCGTAGAACCTATTCTATTTTACTGCACCTGCGACATATGCCGTACGGCCCAACTCAAATATTGGTAATGATGCAGAGCCAACAACCTTATCTCCTGCCATTACTGCGCAAGTAGCAATGTTTGCAATGCGAACTGCAATGGCTGTCTTGTCGCGTGGGTCAACCTCCGAAAGGGTTGATAACTTGGGAGTTGTCTCTGATGGAGTCAATACCAATCTGAGATTCTCTGCCTTGCCGTTTACTGTGCGCGAAATTGCATACTCATTTACTCCTGCTACGATGGGTACGATTACACGCTCGGTATGAGTCTTTGTAACCTTCTTGCCGAGGAACAACTCAAGGTAAGCCTGCTCCTTCGCATCCAAAGCCGCTAATGCATCTTTTAGGCCTCCGCCAAATACATTCTCGCCCGCCTCACCGCTAATGAGGTCCATACGATTTTTGCGTATTGTATAGATAGCCTGTGCAGCCTGTGCAGCAGCATCGTCAAGGCTCATAGCCGAACCACTCAAACGGTCGGGTGAAATCTTGGCGAACTCGGTCTCGTTGCCCATATATGATGTTACCGATGTTGTAGGCTCTGCAATTGCACTTGCCGTAAGAGCATCATCTGTAACGATAGCAACTTTTGCCTCCTTAATCGAAGTTGTACTCTTGTCAACCAATGCACCACGAGTCTCAAGATACTTCTGCGCATATTTCGCGTAAGGACCAACAACAACCTGCTCTGTTTCAAATGTAAGGTCAACCGCCAAAGTTGTCGATGGGTCTGATACCACAACACCTCCTGCTGCATTCTTTTGTACACCTACAACTGCCTTGTAGATATTATTCTGTGCTGACGCGCTTGCGCCAACCAAAGCCAATGTTAAAATAAAAAATATCCTCTTCATAACATCGAAATTTTTATTTACTACTTTCGCAAATATAGTCTATTTGAGCGAGATATCAAAATTTTAGGTAAAAATCGCGCGTAAGCGCCCTATATTCGGCGCTATACCCCATAGGGCCACTATCCTCTATTGTCAATTTCTCTATTTGTGGCAACTCTTTGGGAGGTTGTTTTTGCAACTCCATCATCACTCGCTTGACTCCACTCTCAGGGGTTGACCATACATCACAGCGGCGTGTTAAAAACAATCGTCCACGCGCAACCGATAAAAATCTTTCGGCCTCCGCTGGGGGTAGAATTAATGCAAATGTTCCATCTTGCGCAAGCAGTCGCTCAACTCCATCGCATAAGTCATTGAAGGATAGTGTTGTAGCGTGTCTTGCGGTGGAGCGTTTATCGTCGGGCGAGAGCAGAGAATCGACAAAATAGGGCGGGTTAGATATGATTACATCAAAACCTTTACTTGAAGTGAACTCCTGTAATGCGCTGTGTATTATGCTTATACGTTCACTCCAAGGTGATGCGGCCACATTCTCGCGAGCCTGTTCGATGCAGTCGCTATCTATGTCAATACCAACGACTTGCGCTTGCGCGGCACGTTGTGCGGCCATTATCGCAATCAGCCCTGTTCCCGTACCGATGTCGAGTATGCGACATTCAGTGTAAGGTGTTGAGGTCCAGGCGCCTATCAAAGTGCCGTCGGTGCCGACTTTCATAGCGCATTTCGAGTGGTCGATATGGAATTGCTTGAACGTGAAACCTTTACCGCGCATAGTTAAACCTTTACTTTAAGTAGCCATCTATTCCAGCCCCAAATAGCGAGTAGTCGTATCTAACGGGGTCTTCGGCGTTAAACTCTCTGAGTGAGCGAGTTATCTCTTCTGTCGCTTTCCAGTCGCTCTGTTTGCGAGTGAGCAAACCCAATGCGCGGCCCATATTGCCAACGTGAACATCAAGTGGCAGATAGAGTGCCGACATAGGAATGGTTCTCCATAATCCGAAATCTACTCCTCGGTTGTCGTGGCGGACAAACCAACGCAGGTACATATTTATGCGCTTGCAGGCTGCGCCTTTGTCGATTGACGATAGGTGCTTTTCGCAATGAGGATTGTGGTCGCACGCGAAAAACTCTTTTCGAAAGAACGAAATTACACGCGTCATATCTTGTGTTTGGGCGTAGTTCTTCTCGAAGAAATCGCCGATGCCTCCCCAATGTGTAGTGATGTGGCGGATACCCAAAACGAAATCCGTAAAATCTTGCCCATTAAATGTTCGGTGAACATAGGTTTGTAGCGTAGCAAGGTCTTGCGAAGATGCATTCATAACAAAATCGGCGGGCGCATTGTCCATATATTGCATCATACGTCGTGCGCTCTTGACTATGGCTTTGCGGTTGCCCCACGCGATAGTGGCGGCCAGGAAACCCGAAATCTCGCGGTCGGCCTTGTCGCTGAATGAGTGGGGAATGCTGATTGGGTCGGGCTCTATGAATTCGGGGCGATTGTATTTATCGTGCAGATGCTCAAGCAGGTCGCGTAACTCTTCTTTCTTCATCGTTATTGGGTAGTGGTAGATTATAAAATTAAGCCGTCACGCATCGTGATTTTACGGTCGGCCATTGCGGCAAGTGATTCGTCGTGAGTGACAATCAAGGTCGTTTGACCCAACTCTTCGCGCAAACGGAAAAAGAGTGAGTGTATCTGGTCGCGATTCTTTGTGTCGAGGTTGCCTGATGGCCCATCGGCCAAAAGTAGCGCAGGACGGTTTATTAGTGCGCGAGCGATGGCGACACGTTGCTGCTCGCCTCCCGAAAGGGCGCTCGGCTTGTGAGTTGTGCGGTCGGCAAGTTCCATCATCTTCAGCAAAGCGAGTGCCTCTCGCTCGGCCTCTTGGCGGTTGCGTCGCGCAATGAGCGCGGGAATCATTACATTCTCCAAAGCAGTAAATTCGGGCAGAAGATGATGAAATTGAAATACAAATCCGATTCGTTGGTTGCGGAAATCGGATAGTGCATTGTCGTCTAACGAGTTGATTTGTTTGCCATCAATTGCAAGTGAGCCGCTGTCGGGCTTTGAAAGCGTACCGAGTATTTGCAGTAGGGTAGTCTTGCCAGCACCGCTCGGGCCGACAATGGATACCACTTCGCTCGGCTTGACGGAGAGCGAAACACCCTTCAAAACTTCGAGCGAGCCGAATGATTTATGTATGTCGTTTGCTTGAATCATATTACAAAGGTAGTGAAAATTCAAAATGCAAGATTCAAAATTCAAAATTATTTGTAGTTATATTCGTTTTGATATGTGGGGTGCCCCAATTCTCTAAATTTATTATCAGTAGAGATTCCAATCATCACTCACTAAAGTTTGTGATGTGGAATGACGTAACGTAAATACAATGCGAAAGTATATATTTCAGAAAATAGGCGTCACATATATAAAATATCATATTTTTCACTAAATTTGCATCTGTTCTATGCTGCGATAGTAGTTGGAACGTGAGAGTTTAGTAAGAGGAGTTATTGAAATTATCTTCATAGGTACATTCTCGCAAAATTTTCCAAGACACGAAGATGATAACAGTGGCACCACATCATTGGTATGTACAGCCGTCATTGGCTTTTTACATAACCTTTGGTGTGGGTTATTGTTTTATTCCGTGTCAAAGGCAATGCGAGAAGCCTACCTATGGGATAAAGCAGTAAATTCCCACACCTTATTTATTTTATATACTCTCATCAGGGAATTGTGAGGGTGAAAAATAAATAAATTATGAAAACTTTTAGATTGATTAGTGCGGCATTACTTGCCGTTTTGATGTGTGCAAATTTTGCATCTTGTAGCAAAGATGATGACGCTGCAAACACCGATGTAGGTGGCAATGACGAAGGTGGCAACCAAGAAGTAACCGTGAGTGAAAAGAAGTTGGTAAAAATGGTTTCTAATGAAGAAACTTACACATTCAGTTACGATAACGAGGGGCGTTTGAGTTCTGCAACAGAGACTGACGATGATGGAGATAAATACAGTTATAAGTTTGTATGGGGTGATGATGCAGTGGTGGTAAAATATGAATATGCAACTGCATCTGGATATACTAATGGTAAAACCTATACCGAAACCTATACCTTAAAAGATGGCCTTGTGCAAGATTGGATGTCAGATAATCATAGTGGAATATATTCCTACAATAGTTCGAATAGACTTATTAAGGCTGAATTCACTCACCACCTTGGTTACACAGTTAATGCAGTTTGGGATAAGGATAAATTAGTATCTGTAGATACTAGCGATACAGACGCAATATTAACCTATGGAGAAACTTGTAAGAAGGGATATTTCCCTTTAATTTCAAATATAATTGAATTGGGGGATGTATTGTTTATGGCACATCCCGAAATAGCAGGAATGCGTACCAATCAATTGCCTAATACAGATTCACCATATGATGAGGAGATTAGTATGACTTATGAATATGACAAAGAGGGTTATATCTCAAAAATAAAGATGAAGAATGAGGATGGAGATTCCGATACATATACACTGACTTGGAAATAGCGATAAGGTGATAGAAAGATAATAGGAGGGAGAATTTTCCCTCCTATTGTATTTATGGCACATCCCTGTATTAACTTTCTGTTTCTGAAAATTAATTCGGAGTTATATACTTACGGGTTGTTGTGTCATTACGAGGAGGGCTTTAGTCCGACGTGGTAATCTCCTTCATCTCTTAACGTGGGAGATTAATCCACCAAAGGCGTCTTTTCACTGCTACGGC
Source organism: Alistipes sp. (assembly GCA_045658845.1). Lineage (GTDB taxonomy): Bacteria > Bacteroidota > Bacteroidia > Bacteroidales > Rikenellaceae > Alistipes. The sequence continues at coordinate 7,496 of JAZOVT010000093.1, read as the reverse complement.
TCGGCAAAGTATGATAATCATATTCTGCTCTCGCCTTAATCGCAGCGTTGCCACACTCACGAATGTTCGTTCGCAATGACAACTTTTTCTACAGCATAAAACTGTATATTTCGGAAAATTATTTGCGTGAATGTGTGTTATTTCGGAAAAAAAACGTATCTTTGCGCGCTATGTTTAACTAATTAACAATTTTTAAGAAAATGCCAAAAATGAAAACAAATGCCGCTGCAAAGAAACGTTTTACTTTCACCGGCACAGGTAAGATTAAGCGCAAGCACGCTTATCACAGTCACATCCTGACAAAAAAGACTAAGAAGCAGAAGCGTAACTTGTGTTATTCTTCAACTGTATCTGCAGCCGATGAGGCTAAGATTAAGAACTTGTTGGTTAAATAATTAACCGCGCAAGTCGAACAATTTTTTTATTAACAACAACGGGACAAAATAGCCCCAAAGAGCGTGAGAGAATCACGCCGCTATGAGTTCCATCAAAAACTTATTTACTATGCCACGTTCAGTCAATGCTGTTGCGTCACGCGCAAGAAGAAAGAAGGTTTTGAAACTTGCCAAGGGTAACTTTGGTTCAAGGGGAAACGTTTGGACAGTTGCGAAAAATACTGTCGAGAAGGGTTTGCAGTATGCTTATGCACACCGCCAGCTCAAAAAGAGAACATACCGCTCATTGTGGATTACACGTATTAACGCTGCAGTTCGCGCTTACGGTATGACATATTCAGAGTTTATGGGTAAGGTTAATGCGAAGGGTATCGAGCTCAACCGTAAGGTTCTGGCTGACCTCGCTATGAACGAGCCCAAGGCATTCGAAGCAATTGTTAATGCAGTAAAATAGCCTGCTACCGCTTGAGCGGTGTCAGAGATGAGCGACTATCCCGTAAGGGGTGGTCGCTTTTTTTTTTGTTGGTGGACAGACGAGGTGAGGGGGCAAAGGGATGAGGCTGGCGAGGTCGGCTGTGATGTCTTCGAGAGGCACGAATATTGTAATTTATGGAGTAAAAAAGGTTATGTTGCGATTTTTATTTCCATATAAAGTATATCCGCGCTCGGTTGATGCGATGTTGATGATTATGAGATTGCTCTTTGGTGGGCTTATGATGTGGCACGGAGTGTCGAAGATAGATAATTTCTCGGTGCTGGTTGAGAATTTTCCTAATCCCATAGGGCTGGGGAGTCGTATGTCGTTGTATCTTGCAATCTTTGCCGAGGTGATATGCTCGGCAGCTGTGATTGTGGGGGCGTTCTATCGCCTGGCCTTGATACCGCTGGTTTTCACGATGTGTGTGGCGATGGTAGTGGTGCATAACGGGCAGTCGTTCGCAGAAAAGGAGTTGGCACTGATATTTTTGGTTATATATATTCTGCTATTTCTGATGGGTGCGGGGCGATATTCGTTAGATAATATGATATCCGTGCAGTTGCACGAAGCGGATAACTGCACGGATATGAATCATAATTGCTCGACAGAGCATATCGCAGAGAGTGCTACTCCTCGTCAGCAGGGTAGCGAACTCCCAACTGACGACGCACCTCGTCAATAACCTCCATCGTGGCGATAGAGCATTGGTGAGAGTTTATAGATGATTCTCTGTGGCCCTGTTCTATGAGGTCGATGAACTCTTTAACCTCGTAATAATACTCATTGTGGTTGTCTGAACCCGTTAAAGATTCACCCTCGGTGCGTTTTTCGTGGCCCGATGCGGGGGCCTGACGCGGGTAGAAACGGATATCGACGGGTGTTTGGATGCGGTCAATAGTAATATTGCCATCCTCGCCCTCAATCTCGGCGGGAAGTTGCGAATTGGCAATCTTTGAGTATAAAACCGTTGCGTTAAATCCGTCGTATTGCATATTAACTGCTCCCTGACCGTCCACGCCACTTGACAAGACCACGCCTTGTGCATTGATGCTTTGTGGTGAGCCGAAAAGTGCAATGAGTGGATAGAGCGTATAGACGCCGATGTCCATCATTGCGCCATTGGATAGTTCGGGTCGGAAGGCGTTGAGAACTATTCCCTCCTTGAACTTATCGTAGCGTGAAGAGTATTGGCAGAACGAGGCAAAATAACGTCGTGGTGTGCCGATGCGATGTAGATTCTCTTTGACGGCAAGGAAGTTGGGCGACAGGGTGCTCTTCATAGCCTCCATAAGTGTAACGCCGTATTTGTTTGAGGACGCCACCATCGCTCGTGCTTCGCGAGCATTTGATGCTATTGGCTTTTCGCACAAGACGTGCTTGCCGTGGCTCATAGCCAAAATGCTCTGTTCGGCGTGCTTATAGTTGGGTGAGGCAATGTAAACAGCGTCGATAACGTCGCTCTGCACCATATCTTCCAACGACGTGAAGATATGTGGGATATTGTGTTTGGCTGCAAACTCCGCACCGCGCTCCTGCGTACGAGAACATACGGCCGCAAGTTCAAAACGCTCATCCTCGCGCGCTCCTGCAATAACCCAATCTGTAATAAAGTTGGTGCCGACAACACCGAAACGTATTTTCTTGTTCATAATACTATTTTAGAAAATGAGGCTGCCGCAACTCTGGGTTGGACAGCCTCTTGAAGTCTATGTTTTTACAAAAGTATTTCGCGTGCGTGACGAACACATACACCCAACTCCTTCACGGCATTTGACCACGGCTTAATCTCGTACTCAAGTTCAATGTCGCAATAGATGGGCCACTTCTCGGTTTTGAGCAGAGTCAAAACGTCCTTCAAAGGAGTCTCGCCCTGTCCCCATACCTGGTTTGTATCAGCAGGTTTGGTGGTGGGGCCTGTCTTATCCTTGAGGTGGATACTATAGATACGGTCCTTGTACTTCTTGATGAAATCAACGGGGTGCTTGCCTGTAGAGCCAAAGTAGTGACCACAGTCGAAGTTAAGCATAATTGAAGGTGATACAGCCAAAACGGGGTCGCAACTGAAACCCTCCTTGCCGTACTGTGCGTGGTTATGCATACCGACATACATACCGTGCTTCTCGGCAAATGGAGCCAAACGCTTGGCTGAATTTACGTCAATCTCCTGAGTGATACACATTGCGCCCATAGCCTTTGTTGCGCGGAATGCGTAATCAATCTCCTCGTCTGACCAGCCAGCGGGAGAGTATTTTACGATGTGTACATTGATGCCGGCATCGTTCAGTTGCTTGCGGATGGCCTCGACTTTAGACATATCGAGTGTCGTGCGCCAAGTCTTCAAGTCCTCCTTGAACTTATCGCCTGCAGCCTTCAACTCGGCCTTCTGCTCTTCACTCAACTCAAATGGCTTGGGTTTCTCACCCTTCTTGGGCTTCTTCTCGGCTTGCTCCTTTGCTGCTTTAGCGCGCATCTCACCCAATAACTTGTTAGTGGGGTTGGTAGGTACACCCAAGAATGTCTCCAACTCTCCGCTCATAAGTTCCAAAGAACTTAGGTTTGCCTCCTTGCAATAGCCAATGAGGTCCTCTACAGTGCGGGGTGTCATCGAACGCCAAGAGTATGTGATTGCGCCAATCTGAACGCCATTGAATTTTGAGTTAATGCCGCTCGCTGACTTAGAGCCCATATTAGAGCAAGACTGCAACGAAGGCAGGAATGATGCTGCCGCAATGGCAAATGCAGACTGTTTCAAGAACGTACGTCTTGAAGTCTTCTCTTGAAAAAGTTTCTTCTCTTCCATATCATATTAGTTTAAGGTCCAAACAAAATTAACGATTTTATTTGGGAAATAAAAATCTTGTGCTGCTTTTTTGCGGTTTTGAGGTGGTTTGTGTTAATAAGGGTGTATTAAAATTCCACCTTGGGGGCTGCGGCAGCCGTAGCATCAGCCTCGAAGTAAGGTTTTTGTTCGAAACCAAATATCATAGCAACCAAGTTGGCGGGAAACTTACGCACCTGTGTATTGTAGGCCTGTGTTGCTTCGTTAAACTCCTTGCGGGCAACCGTAATGCGGTTTTCAGTTCCCTCCAACTGTGCTTGTAACTCCAAAAAGTTCTGGTTAGCCTTCAGGTCGGGGTAGTTCTCCGAGATGGCTATCAAGCGACCTAATGCAGATGTGACACTCGATTGAGCCTGCTGATATTGAGCCAAATTGTCGCTACTCAACTCCTCCGCAGAGAGTGAGATTGAGGTTGCTTTGGCGCGGGCATCAACAACGGCTTGAAGCGTTGACTCCTCGTGTGCAGCATAACCCTTAACCGTTGAAACGAGGTTGGGAATAAGGTCGGCACGACGTTGATATTGAGTCTCGACGTTAGACCAAGCGGTCTTTACGGCCTCATCTTTGGTTACCATATTGTTGTAGGTAGAACAAGAGGTCATTGAACAGATGGCAACGATGGCCATAAGAATAATCTTTTTCATAGTGATATAAAGTTTATGTTTTTTATTGTTTCCCAAATATAAAAGTCGTTTTACCAGCGCGAGCCTGCGCCACCGCCACCAAAACGGCCACCTCCGAAGCCTCCACCAAATGAGCCTCCGCCGAATGAGCCACCTCCTCGACCAAAGCCGCCTCCCATAATGATTGGGCCACCGCCTCCGCGATGGTTGTGAGAGTTATCCTCTTGGCGGTTGCGCTCAACGCGAGTGCCGCATTTTGTGCAAACGTATGTGTCTCGATAGGTCGATATGCCAAAGCGTTTGCTAATCAAACGTGCGGCCTCCTTTTGCAGAGTGAGTTGTTTGCAGTTGGGGCAACGGCGTGTAGCGCGGTCTACGATAATGATAATTGCGAATGTGAAGATTAGGATAAAGGTGACAAATGCGATTATTGCAATGATGGATGCCGTATCATCCTCTTTGTAGTCATCGGTAACTCCAGTATCGAGTTCGCTACCATCGAGTACTGCTCGTATGGCATTTATGCCTGCAACCATTCCGGAGTTGTAGTCTTCGTTACGGAAGTGGGGTAGCATATATTGCATCTGGATGCGTTTGCATAGGGCATCAGGGAGAACACCCTCGATGCCGTAGCCTGTAACGAAACGAATCTCGTGCTCGGATTCGACCAACAGAACGCCTATGCCGTTGTCGCTCTTATTTCCTACACCCCAAGCCGAGAATAACTCGTAAGCAAAATCAAAAACGTCATTGCCTGCAATTTCATCTACTGCGACAACGGCAACCTGCGCAAGGCCGCGCTGTCGTATGTCGTAGCAGATGGAGTCAATTTGGGCAACGGCATAATCGGATAGTATGCCATCGGGGTTGGAGGTGAAACGATAGCGATTCTCAACCTGTACGTTGGGAATATCCTTCACTTTGTAGCGTTTGGCCGCAGCGGGGAATGATAGCGAAAGAGCGCATATTATTAATATAAGGTATCGTTTCATAACCTTCTCGGTTTTGTGGTTATTTGTGCAATATGGTGTAATCCCACGGTGCGAGGTCTTGTTCAACGTGGGTGGGTAGGGTTGTCTCTTCCCCTGTTATGGCATTGTAGTATGAGCCAGCGTATATGCCTGTGTTGAAATCGGTGTGGATAGTGTAGGGCGATAAATTCAGAATCGCTACAACACGGCTATCGCCACATTCGCGTACGAATGTCATAATACAATCCTTGGCGTTATTCTCAATCTCGATGATGCGACCGCCGCGTTCACCCGAATCGAGCGCGCGTTGAGTGTGCTTGAGATTGATAAGGCGGCGATAGAGTTGCGTGTGCTCGTTGGCTACGAGTGAGGGCAATGTATCACGGTCAAAGAACTCAAACGAGTGGTCGTAACCTACCTCTTGCCCCGTATAGATAAGCGGTAATGAGGCCTCCCAAAGGAATGTCAGGGTGGTCATAACCTCAAGCGCTGCACCAAAACGAGTAAATTCGCTGCCACTCCACGAATTTTCGTCGTGGTTGGAGGTGAACATCATACGGATAGCCGACTTGGGATATTTCTCTCTGTCGGCGTAGAGCGTGTTACGCAAATCCCATACACGGCGTGCTCCGCCTGCTATGTCGCACATCATATGGTGAATCTCCCAGGCGTATGAGGCATCGAAGGCGCGGTCAAAGAGATTTAACTCTTCGGCCTCGGCCAAAAAGAAAATGTCGGGTTTGATGGAATGAAGTACCCCTGATGCCTCTTGCCAGAACTCGATAGGAACAAGCATTGCCATATCGCAACGGAAACCGTCAATGTTGTGCTGCTCGACCCAAAAACGCATAGCCTGAATCTGGCCGCGCCAAACATCGTGGTTGGCGTAGTTGAGTTTTGCGGTATCAGTCCAGTCCCAGGGTACTTTTGCAGAGCCGTCGCTCTCTCGCTCGTACCAATCGGCGGGCTTTGACTGAAGCCACTTCGCATCGCGGGCAGTGTGGTTTGCTACCCAATCGAGCAGAATTTTCATTCCTAACGAGTGGGCAGTCTCGACAAAATGGTCGAAATCTTCCATTGTGCCAAACTCGGGATTGATGGCGCAGTAGTCCTGTATAGAGTAATACGAGCCGAGCGAACCTTTGCGACCTTCCTTGCCGATAGGGTAAACGGGCATTAACCAGATAGCGTCAATGCCTAATGCTTGCAGGCTTGGAAGGTAGGCCTCGGCTGCTTGAAATGTCCCTTCGGGAGTTAGTTGGCGAATGTTCATTTCGTAGAGTACTGCCGAATAACACCATTCGGGGTGGGTATAATTGCTATTATTAGTCATAAGATAGTTGTTCGTTAATATTTCTGCGCGACTCTCTATTATATAATATATATAAGGTATATAATTTGAGCCTAATTTTTATTACGCTAGCACAAATATACAAAAAAAATCTTAAGGGCCATTTTTCGTGGGCTCTTTGTTGGGGAGGGAAAGGTAATGAAGGGGTGAGTAATGAGGTGGTTGGGGAGTTTTGGAGTAATATTGTAATATAAGTGGTAATTGTATGCCAATGAAGTCTCTTTTGTAAGTGACTGAAAAAGAGTGGAGTGTATTTATTGGGTGAAAAAATATTGCAAAAAGTCGTTGAAATATTTGCAGAATTCGTTTTTTTGCCGTTACTTTGCACCCGCTTTGATAAGGAAAACATCCTTTGACGAGGCAAAGTTCTTAAGAAAAAGTTTTTAAAATAATTTCAAAAATATTTGGAAGTTTGAAAAACTTGTCTTACCTTTGCACCCGCTTAGATGAGGAAATAGAATCCTTTGATAAGGCAAAGTTCTTAAGAAAAAGTTTTTTGAAAAATTTTCCAAAAAATATTTGGAGATTAAAAAAACTTGCCTTACCTTTGCACCACTTTCCGCTCCAAAAAAGCGATTGGTCAAAAATGAGAAATCTTAAGTAAAATTGAGATAACGTTCTTTGAAGATATTGAGCAGCTAAGAAGTTTTATTCACTCTTAATTAAGAGTAATTTCAAACAATACCTTTGAGATTAGAGCTAAGATTTATAACAATTTATTTTTACAATGGAGAGTTTGATCCTGGCTCAGGATGAACGCTAGCGGCAGGCTTAACACATGCAAGTCGAGGGGCAGCATAAACATTGCTTGCAATGTTTGATGGCGACCGGCGCACGGG
>JAZOVT010000092.1:0-54125 GCA_045658845.1 Alistipes sp. | reverse complement strand
ACGAAGTCTTTGTAACCTTTGTGCGACCGTCGTTGAAGCGACCGCCGATAGCCTCTGTTACCCAAGTTGGGTCACCAGCAAAGATGTCGTTATAAGACTGCATACGCAAGTGACGAACCATACGCAACTTGATTACGAACTGGTCGATAAGTTCCTGTGCAAATGTCTCGTCGATAGCGCCTGTCTGGAGGTCGTGCTCGATGTAGATGTCAAGGAACGATGATACGTTACCCAATGACATCGCAGCACCATCCTGCTCCTTAACAGCAGCCAAGTATGCCATATATACCCACTGTACAGCCTCCTGTGCAGTGTATGCGGGACGGCTGAGGTCCAAACCGTAGTACTCGCCCATTGTGCGAATATCCTGCAATGCCTTAATCTGCTCGGCAATCTCCTCGCGCAAGCGGATACGAGCATCGGTCATAGGGCCTGTCATATATTTCAAGTCGTTCTGCTTGGCCTCAATCAAACGGTCGGTACCGTAGAGTGCCAAACGACGGTAGTCACCGATGATACGACCACGAGCGTAGTTATCGGGCAGACCTGTCAAGAATCCGAGTGAACGGAATGTACGAATCTCCTCGGTATATACATCGAATACACCATCGTTGTGAGTCTTACGATAGTTGGTAAAGATATCCTTAACCTTGTCATCAACCTCCACACCGTGCTCACGGCAAGCGCGTGATACAACGTTGATACCACCGAAAGGCTTGATAGAACGCTTCAAGAGTTCGTCAGTCTGCAAACCTACGATAAGTTCGTTCTCCTTGTCGATGTAACCAGCCTTGTGTGATGTGATTGTAGAAACGGTTTTGTTATCCAATGAACGTACGCCGTTGTTCTGACGCTCCTCCTCCAATGCTTTGAGGCAAAGGTTCCAGAGGTTCTTTGTACGCTCGGTAGCGCCAACCAAGAATGATGCATCACCTGTGTAGGGTGTAATGTTCGTCTGAACAAAACTTGTTACATTAATCTCTTGGCTCCACAAACCGTCGATGAAAATTTTGTTAAGTTCCATAAATAAATATATTTTGTTGTTAAATTCTCCTTTTCAGCCGACAAAGATAGAAGATTTGGAGCGAAAAATAGATTGATGGGGCGAAAACTTGTCCTATTTGGTATATAAATTAACACTCGCTTAACATAGCGGGCCTTTTATGGCTAAAATCTATTAGATTCCGAAAAAAAATAGTAACTTTGTATTGTTCGAAAATCGTTGTATTATGAGGAGATTTATATCAATATTAGGATTGCTGTTGGTGGCTTGTGGCTCTACAAAGTCAACAGATGAGATTTTGGCTGAAGTGTGGGAAAAGGACCAAGCCATAAGGGTGCAGATGCTGAAACTTAATACCGCTGTAATTGTTGAAGGGCGTACAGAATTGATAGATTCGCTGGTCTCTGTATCCGAGGAGGTGGAACGTATTGATGATGAAAATTTGGTTATCGTGGAGGATGTGCTACAGCAGGGTTTGCCTGCGGGATTGTCTGCCGATTCCTACAACACAATCTGGATTGTTATCGACCACGCATCGATTGAGAAACAGGAAGAATATCTACCCATCGTGGAGCAGATGTCAGCCGAAGGATTGATACCTATTGATAAGCACGCAATACTTCTTGACCGCGTGGCGATGCGGCAGAAACGTCCTCAACGCTATGGTAGCCAGGTCTTGCAATTCGGTCAGGCCGATGCAGTTAAATCTTATGTGTGGCCGGTAGAGAATCCTATGGTGCTTGATTCTTTGCGCTCTTCAGTCGGGATGAGCCCCATTGCCGATTATGTAAATCAAATAACCGAGACCACAGGTATTGAGGCTATATATAATCCCGATATGACTGTCGAAGAGATAACCCAGATGCGAGATGCTGCGGTTAAGCCGTTATAACTTCGCTTTCACCAAACTTAAGATTTCGAATGACGATATAAAAATGGGCTATTCCACGAAGGGATAGCCCATTTTACATTTGTTATCTACGATTGATTAGCGGATACGCTCCTTATACTCGCGAGTGCGGCTATCAACACGAATCTTGTCGCCTGTGTTTACGAACAAGGGAACCTTAACAGTTGCACCTGTGTTTACAGTAGCAGGCTTGAGTGAACTTGTTGAAGCAGTATCACCCTTGATACCTGGCTCTGTGTATGTAACCTCCATATCGAGTACGGGAGGAAGTTCTGCTGAAAGAACGCTCTCCTTCTCGGTGTGGAACATTACCTCAACAATCTGACCGTCAGCCATCAAGTCATAGTTGTCGATGAGGTTCTTGTCGATGTTAATCTCCTCGAAAGTCTCTGTGTGCATAAAGTGTGCGCCCAAGTCATCCTCGTAAGTGAACTGATAGGGACGACGCTCAACGCGTACCTGCTCAATCTTCTGGCTTACAGAAGAGAAAGTCTTCTCAACTACATAACCGTTCTCCAAGTTCTTGAGTTTTGAACGAACGAATGCGGGGCCCTTACCGGGCTTGCAGTGCTGGAAATCAACAACGAGGTAAGTCTTGTTGTCCATCTCGATGCACATACCGATTTTGATGTCTGATGCTGTAATTGTCATAATATTATTCTGTGTTAAAATTTTTCAGTGGCGCAAAGGTAATAAAAAACTCTGTTTCAGCCAACTATTTTTATATTAAATCCGTATTACCTTTGTCGAACTCTCTTTTTAGGGGTGTTGTTTAGCGAAATTTTATACCTTCGACTTCGTGTAAACGACCATCCTTATCAACCTCTACGGGAATAAATGCCGCAACCCAATTATTTATGTTGAATAATCTGGGCGCATATAACATAATTGTATTCCAACCCGCTTTCAATGGTATGTATGCAGGCTCTCTTGTCCAGAAAAGTTGCTCATCGGTGTAGGGCTCTTCATTTTCGGGCCTATGCCAAGTGTTGTAGTGATAATTATATTTGCCCGGCTCATTCCACTCTTTGGCTGGATAGATATCTATGCCGTTTACGATTAATCTGCCACCTGCCTCCCATAATCCTTGTTTGCCTATTCCATCTGATATACGATTTGCTCGTGAGGGTGACTCAAAACCGACCATAGCCGTTATGACCGTATCGCGTGTCGCATAAATCTCGGTCTTTAACCACGCCTCCATCTCGGCATTTGGTGTTACTCCATTTACTTTGCATATAGCGTGCAGGTCGATAGCGCCTCCCCACGCTTTTGTCCACTTCATTTGCTCTATGGGAGTCCCTTTTGTCGCAGGTATTGTTACTTGCCAGGGCAACGAGGCGTTGGCAACCCAACGTATGTCATAATCCTTAAGAAGGTTGTCTCGGTGATAACTTAATCTTTGCTCAAACTCCACCAAATCTTTGTGTGCTTCGCTGTCAGGCGAAGGAATCAAATCCTCGCTCTCCAGGCCGTAGCCTTCGCCTCCTACCCAAAATCTTTCGGCAAAGGCAAGCATACCTTCGGGCATTCCGTTGTGAGGTAATAACTTCTCTTGGTCATCGACATTTACATCGTTCCATAAGCATAATATTCCTCCACGCGCCATCTCGTTTGCTCCATTTGAGGTGCAGGCGTGATGTATAAAGTTGCGTGATGTATTTATTATCGGACAACTATTGTTCAGATAGCCCATATACGAATCAATGTATTTGCGAGGGTAGGGCTCTTTCTTCAGTGTCTCGCCAATTGAGGCATACCAAATTTGCCCGATTGTTCCCTCTGCAGGTGGTAATCCAGGGTCCCACGCTATTGGAGTACGTCCACTCTCTTTGACCAATCCTTCGCAGAATCGCATAAATCCTTCGGGGTCGGCAACTTTCACCTCATCCGAACCTATGTGTATGTAAGGACAATCCTCTTTGGGAATCTCTGCAAAAAACTCTTTCAAGCACTTCTCCAATACCGCCATACCTTGCTCGGTGGCCATCTCAAAACCAAACGTAGTCTTAAAGTATTTGCTATGGCCCGGCATGTCAATTTCGGGTATAATCATAATACCACGCTCCTTGGCGTAGGCTATTACATCACGAATCTCGTCATAAGTGTAGAATCGCCCCTCGTCTCGACCTTTGGTTTGGTATTTTGCATCGTTTAGTTGTGGATATACCTTGCACTCGATTCTCCACGCAGGATTATCGGTCAAATGCCAATGAAAGACATTTAACTTATAAGCTGACATTAAATCTAAATCTTGCTTGAGCAATTTCACCTCTCGGAAGTTACGTCCTGTGTCGTGCATAAATCCTCGTATCGGGAATGCAGGGTAATCTGTAATCTCCACTTCGGGTACATAACCCTCTTTATTGGTCAATTGACGCAATGTCGCTGCACCCCAAACTGCGGCCTGCGTGCTTTGTGCGATGATTACAGCTTTGCCTCCTTTGGTCTTTAGCGTGTATTGTTCTTCGGGAGCACCTTCTTGTGGTATGATTTTTATATCAACAGACTTCAGTCTTACCGCTTTGTTGCTCAAATATTTAATATCTTTTGGTGCAGGAATCAGATTTTGTGCATCAAGGATTTGATAACTGAACAATAGCGATAATATTAGACAGATAAATTTAGGTCTCATATAAGTAGTATTTTCTTACTAACAAATATAAAGATATTTAGGCAACATTAAAATTATTTTGGGACTAAAGAATGTACATCTCTCTTTTTTTGTTAATTTTGTAGTAAAAGTAATCAAACCTAATACTATGCGACGTTTCCTATTTTTGTGCTTAATTCTTTTTGTGGTGGGCGGTTGTGCCAACTCTGAGCATCCCGACCCTGCTAACGATGCCTCCGACTTTGGTATGATTCTACGCCTTTGGCCCGAGCATCATAACAATGAACAGTTGCGTGACGACTTGGTCGATGCACTCAAAAAGTATTCGGGTACGTTTAACGAGGTTTGGTTTTGTCAGGAGTTCGAGACTCTCTCTATGGAGACTCATCGCAAGTCAGCGGCAAAGATGGCCATTGCCAATCAGAAATTGCGCGATATAGGCGTCACTACATCCATACAAGGTATCTGCATTGGTCACGGCGATGATTTCGAGTCAGGAGCCGATGAGTTGCGCCCAACCAAATGGACTACTATAGTCGATGCTTTTGGCAATCGTACCCAAATGAGCCACTGTCCCCGCCAGACGGAGTTCCTGAAATATATGAGTGATATGTATGCCACCTATGCCGAGGTTTGCCAACCCCGTGTATCGTGGATTGACGACGATTTGCGTATTACGCACCATTCTCCTGCTCGTATGTTGTGTTTCTGCGACACTTGCATCGGTGAGTTTAATAAGCAGTATGGCGGCGAGTGGACCCGCGAAAGTCTTGTTGCGGCTATGGATGCCAATGCTGATGGGGGAGCGTTGCGAAAGCAGTGGATTGAATTCAGTCAGCATAGCCTTGCTTTGGTTGCCGAGGCTGTGGCCGAGGGCGTTCACAAAGTTTCGCCCAACTCAAAGGTCGGTATTCAGCAGGTAAACTTTCATCGTGAATTGCTCGAAGGTCGTGATTGGAATAAATCCTACGCCGCAATTGAGCGTGTGACGGGTAAGGATGCCACTTCGCGCCCAGGCAATGGATTCTACGATGATGACAATCCCTTTGGTATGTTGGATAAGGCCTACGATATGGCGCGTCAGATTCGCCGTTTAAGCCCCTCGGTAAAGGAGATTGTGGCCGAGGTCGAGGGCTATCGTCACTATGCTACGGGCAAGTCGCCTCACGGCCTTTGCGTTGAATCTATGCTCTATCTTGCGATGGGTGTAAGCCAACTATCTTATGCTATTATCTGTTCGGCCTCGGAGCCTATGGAGTGGTATGCCGATAACTATTTTGCTCACCTCCAGCGTTGGCGTCCTCTGTACGAGGAGTATGCGGCCTTTAATCGTGGCACGGAACCTGGCGGTGCTAATCCCTATATTTCGCCCGACCACGTCACTATCAATGCCCCTGGTATGGGTTGGTTGACCACCAATGCGGGCGATGTGGCTACCAATCTTGGTCGCTTGGGCATACCCTTATGCCCCGATGGTAACTATCCCTCGGCCCTGCTGATTGATGGCCCTGCGGCTTCGGGAATCCCCGATGAGGAGGCTTTGCGACTGCTTGCAAGCGGTAGTGTAGTCTTTGACCACGCTGCTTGGAATGTTGCCGTTGCAAGTGGCTGGGATAAGGCGCTAAAGCGCATTGATGTGCCCGAGGTAACCCTCGAGGATGCAGTTTGCTATGAGGGTGCAGAGGGTGGCCGTATTGTGGTTATTCCAGGTTATTCCTTCTCTATTCCCAATGCCGAGCGTGTCGCTATCACCGAGGCTATTGATTGGGCCTCAAAGAACACTATGCCCGTTGTTATGGAGTCTATGGCACAGGCCGTTGTCGTTCCTCGTATCTCGGCTGACGGCTCATTACGCTCTGTGGCGGTGCTGAATACCACAATCTCGGAGCAGCCTGCAACGACACTGCGTCTGCGAGGTTGTAAGGATGCAACACGCTTTGTATGGCATAGCGTTGGTGAGCGCGGTAAGAAGTTGCGTTATGAGCGCGATGGCGACGATGTTATTGTCACTATCCCGCCACAGCAGGGTTGGTATATGGGCTGGCTTGCGGTGGAGTAGGGTAGTTGCTAAATCAATTATAAGGCAGTTATGACCGATGTCGTAACTGCCAATTTTTTTTGTAATGCAAGATTATTCTTGACACACTCCTCCGTCACTCCTTGCAGTCGTGCCATCTCCTCTAACTTAGAGGAGGAATTTTTTATATCGGCTATGCTCATTCCTAAAGGCAAATATCTCCTGCCCCTTAAACGCAAAAATCCCCGCCTACCATTGGTAAGCGGGGAAGTGATATTATTTTCAATCGCTAATTACTGAATAGTAGTGATTGACATTGCCTTGTTGGGGTTGAAAGCAACCTGACGGCCGTTGATACGGTCCCAAGACAACTTTGCATTACCCTTCTTTGCGCTGGGCTCTGGAGCAGTTGCACCAGATGCTGTAAGGATAACCTCGCTACCGTATGTATTCTGTGCCCAAACTACAATAGTAAAGTTTGTGTCAGCAGGCAAACCAGTAAACATAAGATAATCGAAGCCTTCTGGGTTCAGCCATTCGTTAGGGTCATAGGCGTTACCTGCAGCAGCAATATCCTCAATTGTAATACCTGCTTCAAGAAATGCGTTAATCTGCTCAGTTGTATTGAAGAAGTACTTCATAGCCTTAATCTCTGAACCATACATCTCGACGTACCAAGTTGAGTGGTCGGGATATGCAGCAGAGTAATCAGGCAATGCTACGCTGAAAGGCATCCAAGCCAACTCCAAGTCAACCTCGGGAGCCTCTGTTGCGCCTACACCCTGTACATAGAATGAAGTGACTGCCAAATCGCCGTACTGTGCCTCACCATCAGCGCTATAAGGAATAGCGATTACGGTAACGACACCAGGCTCTACAGCCTCAACGCTCTCAAAAGTCATCTCGTTAATCTCCTCGCCCTCTGCATTAACAGAAGTTGTTACGCCAACCTTGTTAGATACAATTGAGCCATCCTCGATGCCTGCCAAAGCAGCAGTCAAAGCATCAACATCAGAAGTGATGTCACCAGCAACGAATGCATACTGAATCTCGGCAACATCCTCGCCATAAGCAGCACGAGCGATAGGATAAATTGTCTCATTGTCCTCTGCTACGCGGAAACCACCGTAAGCCAACTCCATAGAGAAGTCAGTCATAGGTGTACCAGGCATATACAACTTAGTTCCACCGCTTGTGTTTGCGTAGTAAGCGCCATCATTATCCTGAACAGCAAGACCCTTAGTGGGGAATGAGATAATACCATTCTCCAATACTCCTGTTTCAAGATTCCAGATAATCATATCACCATAACCGATATCAAGACCTGTATACTGAGCAGGAATCTCTACCGCTGTGGGGTCTTCAACCTTGATAGCAAAATATGATGCATCCCAAGTAGGTATTGACTCCTCTGCAATTCCAAACTCGTCAATAAGAGTCTGCTTAAATGCATTTGTATAAAGGTCCTTAAGGTAGATATAACCAGGAGTCTTCAAGTTCTCATATACCTCTACAGGGTATGTAGTGGCATTAAGGCCGAACAACGGACCTACTACGTCATCAGTCCAGTAACCTGTACCCAACAATACCAAAGGCTCGGGAACAACCAATGTCCAAGTCTGCTTGTCGTAACCATAAGGAGTTACAGCACCTGCATCGTTGATAGAGAATGTCAAAGTATATGTCTGGCCATCCTCCAATGAAGCACGGTCGAACGATACTGTAAATTTAGCGCTGTCCTTACCTGCACCGAAACTTACGTTTGCGGGAACAGTAAACAACTCTGCATAGTTAATGGGGTCAGCCTCCTCGTCTACGTTAGCAGCCGATACAGCAACCTTCAAAGGTACAGTTGCAGCCTCGTCAACATTACCACGCATTACTGTAACCTCGAATGATGAAGTCTCAGCCTCTACTGTAACGTTGGTTGCAACACCATCCGCGAAGTAAACCTGTGCACCTGTCACCTGCTCGCCTGCCGACCACTCGTGGTCCTCGGTACAAGCCGTAAACATAGATGCTACGGCTACGAGCGCTGTCAAAAAGAATATCTTAAGACTTTTCATAGTTTACACATTTAATTATTTATTTTTAGACAAATATGTATTTGCCGCATTGGGGTTGTTCATACCTGTCAAACCCTGATTCTGCTGAACTGCAGAGTGCGGAATAACGAAGTTCCACCAAGGAGCACGACCATCGGTTGTATAACGAGCATCCTGTGGAGAGTTAGACTCGGGTACACCGTTGTTGATACCGTAGTTCAAACGCTTCATATCGAAGTACATAATACCCTCGCCCCAGAACTCCATACGCTTCTGGAAGATAATCTCCTCGATAAGGTCGCCACCTGCGGGAATAGCGTAAGCGCTATCACGGTGAGCCATAAATGTTGTGAGCAACTCGGCACCCTTTGCTGCATCGTAGTGTGCAGTAGCCTCTGCCTCGATGAAGTACATCTCCTCAACACGCATCATAGGAATATCAGTTACGTTACCTACAGAGTAATCGTACTTCTCACCATTGTTAGTGTGGAACTTGAAACTTGCATAAGGTGCGATAGATGACATAGCGTCGCCACCACCCTCATACTCCTCCTCAGTGAGGTTAGTGTAGGGGTCAATCTTCGAGAAGTCACGCTCGGGGTTGTTGTACAACTTCTTACGGAAGTCAGTATCGTTCATACGAGCATAACTGATAGCAGAGATACCAGGCTGTGCACCACCACCGTAGCCCCAAAGAGCGTCAGTAGCCATATGCGCTGTCCAAGAGAGCAAGTTGTTAAGTACAGTGTCAGTAGACTGCTGCAAGCCCCACATCCAAGCGCTATTAACCTTACAGAAACCTGTAACGGGGTCAGTAAACTGAGCCTCAGTCATAATAGAGCAACCTGATGCTGTGATAGCCTTGCGAGCGTACTGTGCAGCCAACTTGTAAGCCTCGTTACCTGTGGGAACGTTCTCGTATGACTCGTTGAAGCCACCCAACCAGTTGTAAGCACGAGCCTTCAAACCGTAAACAACTGCCAATGAAGGCAAGCCGATTGAAGGAGTTCTGTACTCAGCCAACAAAGTTTCAGCCTCTGTCAAGTCACCCAAGATGAACTCGAACATCGCCTCGCGAGTAGCACGGGGGTTGTTCTCCAACTCCTGAACTGTAGAAGTCTCTGTTACGATAGGCACTGTAAGCGCTGTAATCTCTGCAGGAATCTCATACTTATTAGTACCTGCAACACCCTCAGCCTTTGCGGGCAGCGGGTCGTACATACGAGCCAAATCCAAGAAACAGAAAGCACGGAATGCCTTTGCTACACCCAACTCGGGACCAGGATTGGTAGAGAAGATAGTGATAGCAGAGTTTGCAGTGTAGATGAAGTTGTAGTAGTTGTAATATGCCAACTGCGCACCCCAACCTGTATCATTCAATGCAGCATAGTCGAAATAGAGCCAAGGCTGCCAACGGTCATAATACTGGTTACCATCGGGCATATTTGCTGATGTGGGGAATACCTCACCAATCATACGGTCAGTAGCACCGAAGATAGTAGGCAAACCGAAATCAACGTGGTCACCAAGACCGAGATAGTTAGTCATCATAATGGTAGGCATAGACGTTAATACGCCACCAGCAGCGAAAGGTGACTCACCCACCTGCTCATTTGTCGCACTACCGCCCTCGGGAAGACCCTCCTTAATACAGCTTGTCATCAATACTGATGAGCAAAGCAATGCTGCAATTAATCTTACTATAGTGTTTGTTTTCATAATCTGCAATATTTTATAATTAGAATGTTACAGTTACACCACCAGATACTGTACGAATAGGAGCATAGTAGAATGGGTTAGTGCTACCACTGATGCTCTGGCGTGGGTCAAGACCCTGACGCTTTGACCAGTACCATACGTTGTCACAAGCAACATATACGCGGAGTTTGTTAACCAAGAACTTCTGAGTCAACTTTGCGGGCAATGTGTAACCCAAAGTCAAGTTCTGGATGTTCAAGTATGAAGCATCAATCAAGAAACGAGTTGATGTTGCTGCCGAATATGTGTCGTTATATGCGAAACGAGGAATATCAGAGTTAGAATTCTCGGGAGTCCAAGCGTTCAACAAATCGCGGTGATAAGGTGAACCGTCTGAAGTACCTGAAGGAGAACCCATATAGAATGCATAACCAGAGTCGTAAGCCAAACCGCCCAACTGATAAGTGAACTGTGCAGAGAAGTCAAGACCCTTCCACTCCAATGATGTACCAAAACCACCATAGAGGTCAGCCAAACCGTCGCCCTGCAACTCCTTACCTGCTGAGTTTGCCTTGCTCCAGTCGTCGGTAATTTTGCGCTCCTTGCCGATAGACTCTTGAATGACGTTACCATCCTCGTCCTTCATAACCTTACCGTTCTCGTCTAATTTATCGGCCATTATATCCTCGTAGTAGTACCAAGTTGACTCACCCTCCTCGTTTACGCCAGCGTAAGTAGGCAAGTAGTACTCATAGTATGACATACCCTCAGCCAAGAAACGGTTGCCGTTGACACGACCCATCCACTTGCCATCGGCAGTAGGCTGTGTCTTATACTGGTCGGGCAATGAGATAACCTTGTTCTTGTAGTGTGTCATATTGAGGTTTACGCTCCACAAGAAATCCTTTGTACGGAAGATGTCAGCACCCAAGTCAATCTCCAAACCTGCGTTACGCATATCACCGATGTTGGTGTAGATTGATGAGTAACCAGCCTCAACGGGAACGCTCAAAGAGAAGAGCATATCAGATGTCTGACGACGGAATACGTCGATACCACCATAGATGCGGCCCTGCAATGCGCTGAACTCAACACCCACGTTAAGGTTGGCGTTAGTCTCCCAAGTGATGTCCTTGTTACCCTTAGATGCGAGTACAGTAGTTACACCACCCTGACCGTCGTTCTGGATAGAGTAAACGTCAGTGTAACGGAATGAACCGATGTTATCGTTACCCTGTGAACCATAAGATGCCTTAACCTTCAACATATCGAGCCAAGCGATATCGTACCAGTTCTCCTTGCTGATAATCCAAGCAGCACCCAATGACCAGAAGTTACCCCAACGGTTATCGGGGTGGAAACGTGAAGATGCATCGCGACGATATGATACAGAAGCGAAGATACGCTCGTCGAAGTCATACTGACCACGGAAGAAGTAACCCTCGTTGTTGTACTCGCTGATTGAAGAACCAGAGTTTGACATATCAGTTACCAAACCTGACAACTCATCATTGTCGGGTGAGAACATACCGCTACGGCTTGCATACAAACCATAAGACTTAGTATTATACATCTCGTGACCGAGCAAAAGGTCCATATTGTGCTGGCCGAATGAACGCTTGTAAGAGAGCAACTGCTGAGCGTTGAATGCGATAGAACGTCCGTGAGACTTAGATACTACACCACCTGAAGTCGCAAACTGACCATAGTAGGGGTTAAGCAATGTAGTAGAACGAGTCTCGTCGATTGTGATACTTGCATTAACAGTAGCAGTCAAACCATCGATGATATAGAAATCAGCGAAACCGTTTGCTGTGAATGCGTTACCCTCGTTGTTGTTCTTGTTCAACTTGATGTCCTGCAAGTCATTTGACTGACCACCTGTACGACGGAACATACCACCGTTACGGCCATCACCTGTATCGTACATCTGGAAGCCATACTCGTCAATCATAATGTTACCATCGCCATCACGCATAAACAACGGATAGATAGGAGCCATACGCATAGCAGTAGCAAATGCGTTACCACCATCAGATGCACCCTCATTTTCGGGGTCGTTACCGTTGTTCCAGTTGAAGTGAGTGTAAGAGAAGTTACCACCTACCTTCAACCACTTCTTTGCGTTGTAGTCTGCGCGCAAACGTGCTGTGTAACGCTCCATATCAGAACCGTCGATAATACCTGTGTTGTCCAAGTAACCGATTGAAGCATAGAAGTTAGCACGCTGAGTAGCACCTGATACGCTTGCGTTGTACTCCTGACGGAATGAAGTCTTGTAAATCTCATCCAACCAGTTGTCGGGCAAAATCAAGAAATCCTGACCGTTGTAGTTAACCTTGCGGCCCAATGTTGCATTGGGGTTCAACTTACCGTTGCTACCAATCAAAGTCTGACCAGCAGGTACGTCATAAACGTTGTAACCCAAACCACCACCAGCACCTGAAGTCAAGATGTTTGAAGCAGCAGCGTGTGCCGATGCAGCGTCAAGACCCATAACCATAGTCTGGTAGTTACGCAATGCGCCATAGTGCATCTCGTAGAACTCGCCAGCCTGGTCTGTTACGTCATACTGCTGCAAAGCCTTTGTGTTAACACCCCACTTACCGTCGAATGTAACAACAGCCTCACCTGCGCGTGCCTTCTTGGTTGTAATCATAATCACACCGTTAGCACCACGAGCACCGTAAAGTGCATTTGACGCAGCATCCTTCAAGATTGTCATAGACTCGATATCGGCAGCGTTCAAGTTGTTGATATCACCCTCGTAAGGTACGCCATCTACGATGTAGAGAGGGCTGCTACCAGCAGAGATTGATGTGATACCACGCACTGTAAGTGTCTGGCCTGAACCCAAACGACCAGAAGATGAAGAGAACTGCACACCAGCAACCTTACCAACCAAAGCGTCAGTTACGTTTGAAGACTGAGTCTTAATCAACTCGTCTGAACTAACGACCTTGGCAGAACCGGTAAAGGCCTCCTTCTTCTGCTCACCGAACGCAACAACGACTACATCGTCGATAGATTGCGTATCGATTTCCAAAACAACCTTGACGTTGCTCTTACCGGCGATAGCGACCTGCTGAGTCTTGTAACCGATAAAAGAAACCTCCAAAGTTCCATTAGCGGGAGCCGAAATAACGAACTCACCACTCACTCCGGTAGTTTGTCCACCTGCAGTTGTACCAACAACTGTCACAGCAGCACCCAAAATAGGGTTGCCCTCTGCGTCCACAACAGTACCGGAAACTTGCTTATTCTGAGCGAGTGCGAATGTGCACGCTGTCAGAACTGCAACGATAGAAAGTACAATTTTTCTAACCATAAGCATTAATTTTTGTTTGTACGTTTTTTTGATACTTGTGTACTTTTTTACATATAAAAATATATCGGCAAAGATACGGCTTAAAATTATAATTACCAAAAAAAAGTGTTTAATGATGTTGTTCTGTTATAGTATGAATGAATATCGATTAGGGTGCTTACAGGTTGTAACTTGTCGGTATGGGTTGTGTTGTAAAATGTAATGCGAAAAATTGTGCTAAAAGGGGTATTTATGATGCAAAAGGGTGATATGATGCTCTATTGTTACCTCTTTTTGAGGTTTTGGGGGCCAAATTTGAGCCTTTCTTTATTATAATATAGGTATAGTATGAAAAACGAGGTGTGAATATTCGACACCTCGCTTAATCTTTATGATTGAAATGTTGTTATTGCCCTTTTTGTTGTGGCTTTTTGAAAATGATATGTTCCAAAATCATCACTGTCAAGACTCCCATAACAAAACCATTACCCATTATCGGACGAATGAGTTGGGGTATAACCTCCATCGGGATTGCTGTGAATAATATTGCAACCATAATCGGGAGTCCAATTATCAATCCGTCGTCAAACGTCGATGCCGATTTGTCGGCAGTCATAATATGAAACGAGGCGGCCAACTGCGTTCCCATAAGATATAGCAATATGACCCCTATTACGGAATTAGGTATTGCCGAAAATAGGGCTATGAGCGATGGCGATAGGGCACATATCACCAAACCGACACCTGCGGGAATAAGCGCATAGCGTGATGCGCACGATGACGAGCCAATAACGCCTGGTGACATAGAGTAGTTTACCGGGCCTATTATGCCTAATGCACCTGCTATAATGTTGAATACACCCGTGATACCTACACCTCTGCGGCAACGTTTGTCAGTGTCAGCAGTTTGCAACATTGCTCCAAGTCCTTGAATTGAACCAATGTCGTTGATTAGCAGGGCAACGTAGCAGAGTAAGAATGCAATAATCATACTGCCGTCAAACTCTATGGCAGGCAGGAATATATCTCCCTCGGAGTGGCTGAATTTATCAAACGCTTGTCCGAAGTCGCCATAAATAGCATAGTAGATTACGTATCCGACAAAGAGGGCTATGGGAACGACCAATGATTTTACAATTCCTCGTAACCGTGCGGCAGCAAGGGCCATTGTGGGGATGCCTAATAGCGTAAACAATAATCCGAATAGGTGTCGCTCGGCCTCGGCGGCAGGGAATATAAGGTTTTTGATTGTAGGGCAGAGTGTAAATGCTATTAACATCAAGATAACCACTACGGTGCGAGGTGTGAAGATGGCTTGCAGACGCTCCAGCCAACGTCCCATAGAGAGCGCTGTGATGACTATACCGCCAATGGCTACTGCCGTGTAGATTTTGTTGGTGTTAATCTGTTCGCCTTGTGAGGCAAGGGCTGTGATGATGCCGACCAATAGAACAGCCGCAGGGCCTACGACAATTGGCATACGGTGGCCCCAGAGTGTTTGAACGATTGTGGCGATACCCATTAAAGCAAATACCTTTTGGGCGTACAGCACTCGCTCTGCGGGAGAGCCGGTTGCTATAAAAGTAGATGTAACAACAACGGCAATGGCCAAAACGAACCATTGCAGGCTGTATAATATTAAATCTCCTGTTTTTAGGCGGTCATCTATTCCGTATTTGAGTTTCATCCTGTTTTGAGTCCTTATTCTCGTGTGATTAATGTTAATATTTCGAAACAAAGATACATTATAGCCCAAAAACGTCCAAATAAAATGGGCTATAAGTGATAAAAAAGGCTGTCGCAACTCGTAAGTTGGACAGCCCGTAAGATTATAATGTCTAATATGTTATTTGCCGAGAAGACGGTTTGCCTCAATCGGATTGTCGGTAGTGATATAATCCGCTTTGTTGTCGATGCACCACTGCAATTCGTCGGTCTTGTTAACGGTCCAAATGTTTACCGTCAAGCCCAAATCGTGGCTCTGCTGAATCCACTCGGGGTGCTTCTTCATAGTGCCAAAATTGTAGTCGATACCTGTGTAGCCGTTTTCCTTGCACTGCTGGGGTGTGAGGTCGCCGTTCAAATAGGCAATCTTAGTCTTCTTGGGAGCATACTTTACCACCTCGTCGCAAACGTGCTTGCTGAATGCGATATACTCAACGTGCTTTGTCATCTTCAAACGCTTAACCTCTGCCAAAATCTTCTTTACAACGCGAGTCTCACGCTCGGGAGTGTCGTGGCTCTTAATCTCGATGATAAGTTTGGTCTTTGTGTTTGTCTTTGCCTGCAACAGATACTCCTCCAATGTGGGCAATTTCTCACCATTGATTACGGGTGTTGCGCGCAGAACAGCGAAATCGGTGTTCTGTACCACATAGTCGCGGTGCTTGGGACCGTGAACGGCTACCAATTTGCCATCTTTAGTCTCGTTGATATCAACCTCTGAGCCGTATACACCCAAATCCTGTGCATTCTGAAGAGCCGAAATGGTGTTGTTTGCAGAGTTTGCGCCCTGCTTTGCGTGGAATCCGCGATGTGCGATTACCTCTGTCTGCGCCATCAGGCTGCTTGCCGAGAAGATAATGGCGGCCAAAAACAAAATTTTTTTCATACCTTTCAAATACTTTATAAATTATACTCTATGCATTCATAATAAACTTTTGGCGGTAGCGTTATTTCTCTAAGCCGCGCCTAAATATTATAGCAAAGATAATGTAATAATTTGAATAATTTTCAACTATTCTCTATTTTTCCGATACTTCATATCGTATATCTCTCTTTAAGAGGCCTGTTAATTAAACGGCTTGTAGATATGTTTTGTATAAAGAAAAGAGATATTTGTGAGAAGTTGGAATTTTAAGGTGATATTTGCGCATAAATAGGAGTGAAAAATGAAAAAAAAATTATAAATTTGCAATGATATGTGTCGTTTGTTTGTTCGCGGCATAAAAACAGTTGTGGAAAGTATTAATAATTAATATAAATAGATAAATTTTTATGGAAAAAAAGTTTTCTTTGCCTCAGGATGGAGGCTTGGTGTTGAGTGGTATCCCCAAGGATATTGTTCACCGCTATGAGAAGATTCCTACATCAATTTATGAAACCGAGAGTGAGGGTGTTGTTTATGTTGCCGATATTATTGTAAAGGCAATCAATGCTCACAAGGCGACTCGCCCATTTGCATTGGGTCTTACGACAGGCCGTACACCTCTTGGCATCTATCAGGAGTTGGTGGCACGTTATAAGCAAGGCCAGGTATCGTTCAAGAACGTAGAGGTGTTTAGCCTCGATGAGTTCTATCCTATTGGTGCGCGCGAGATTCAGAGTCGTAATTTCCGCATTCACGAGGATTTTCTTAATCATATTGATATTGAGCCTGCCAACGTGCATCTAATCAATGGTAATGTGCCTTTGGAGGAGTTGCCAGAGTATTGTGCAGAGTATGACCGTATGGCTCGTAATATCGACCTTATGGTAATCGGTATGGGTGTTCAGGGTCAGATTGGTTTTAATGAGCCTGGCTCTTATATTAAGTCTGTAACTCGTATGGTGCAACTTACCTATGAGTCACGCAAGGCTCAGGCTGGTATCTTCAACGGTGTGGAGAATACTCCAAAGTTGGCTATTACGATGGGCCTGAATACCGTTATGAGTGCCAAGCGTATCATCCTTATGGCGTGGGGTGAGGATAAGGCAAATGTGGTGAAGAAGGTTGTTGAGGATGATGCTACTCGTCTGATTCCTGCTTCTACACTTCAGAATCATCCCGCTATTGAGGCTGTAGTTGATGACCCTGCGGCAGACTACCTTACAGTAAGAAAGGCTCCGTGGTTGGTAGGTCCTTGTGATTGGACTCCCCGTTTGGTACGAAAGGCAGTCTTGTGGTTGTGTAGCGTGGTTGAGAAACCTATTTTGAAACTTACTTATAAGGATTATATTGAGCATTCGTTGGGTGAGTTGTTGGATGCAGTCGCAATGACCTACGATGCTGTAAATATCAAGGTGTTCAACGACCTTCAGCATACTATTACAGGTTGGCCTGGTGGTAAGCCCAATGCCGACGACTCTACTCGTCCCGTACCTTCTACTCCATTCCCCAAGCGTGTTGTGATATTCTCACCTCACCCCGATGATGATGTAATCTCTATGGGTGGTACATTCATCCGCCTTGCCGAGCAGGGTCACGATGTACACGTCGCTTATGAGACTTCGGGTAATGTCGCCGTTCACGACGATGTTGTTGTTCAGCATATGGATTCTGCTCGTGAGTTGGGCTTTGGTGACCGTGTAGATGAGGTGTGCCAGATTATTGCATCAAAGAAGAAGGGTGAGCCCGAACCGCGCGCTTTGCTCGATATCAAGGGTGCTATTCGCCGTGCCGAGGCTCGTGCCGCTGTGCGCTCATTTGGTCTTAATGCCGATACTAACGCTCACTTCCTCAATCTGCCGTTCTATGAGACGGGAGGTATCAAAAAGGGCCAGCGTACCGATAAGGATATTGAAATTATTACCGAACTCTTGCAGCAGGTTAAGCCTCATCAGGTCTATCTTGCAGGTGACTTGGCTGACCCGCACGGAACACACCGCGTATGTACCGAGGCCGTTTTGGAGGCGTTGTATCGCTTGAAGGATGCAGGCGAGGAGTGGATTAAGGAGTGCGTTGTATGGCTCTATCGTGGTGCCTGGATGGAGTGGGATATCGATATGGTCGATATGGCAGTGCCATTGAGCCCCGATGAACTCATCAAGAAGCGTCACGCTATCTACCGCCACCTTTCACAGAAGGATATCGTGCCATTCCCGGGTGACGACAGCCGTGAGTTCTGGCAGCGTGCCGAGGAGCGTACACAAAATACAGCACGTCTGTACGACTTGTTGGGTATGGCCGAATATCAGGCTATCGAGGTTTTTGTAAGAATGAATTTGTAAACTATTAAATAATTTTGATTTAAGATGAGAGTTATCATTGAAAACAATGCGGCCGAGGCTGGCCGTTGGGCAGCGAACTATGTTGCCGAGCAGATTAATGCCAAGGCTAAAGTATGTAGCGAGCCTTTCGTATTGGGTCTTCCTACAGGTTCAACTCCTTTGGGAATGTATGCCGAGTTGATTAACCTTTATAAGGCTGGTAAGGTGTCGTTTGCAAATGTTGTAACATTCAATATGGACGAGTATGTAGGCTTGCCCGAGGAGCACCCCGAGAGTTACCACTCTTTTATGTGGAATAATTTCTTCTCACACATCGACATCAAGCCCGAGAACGTTAATATCCTTAACGGTAACGCCGAGGATTTGGATGCAGAGTGTGCTGGATATGAGAAGCGTATCGAGGCTGCTGGTGGTATCGACCTTTTCATTGGTGGTGTAGGTGAGGATGGTCACTTGGCTTTCAACGAGCCCTTCTCTTCACTCAACTCTCGTACTCGTATCAAGACTTTGACAGAGGATACCATTATCGTAAACTCTCGTTTCTTCGATAACGATGTTAATAAGGTGCCCAAGTTGGCTTTGACTGTTGGTGTTGGTACAGTATGCGCTGCAAAGCAGGTTTTGGTATTGGCTTTGGGTCACAAGAAGGCGCGCGCCGTTCAGCACTGTGTTGAGGGTGATGTATCTCACGCTTGGACTATCACTGCGTTGCAGATGCACCCGAAGGGTATTTTGGTATGTGATGAGCCCGCCGTTGGTGAGTTGAAGGTCAACACATATCGTTACTTCAAGGATATCGAGAAGAATAATCTTTAATCGAAATAGTTATGTCAGCAATCCCCACTCCTCATATCGGAGCACGCGAGGGCGAGATTGCCGAGCGCGTGATTATGGCGGGAGACCCGCTTCGAGCCAAGTTTATGGCCGAGACTTTTCTTGATTCGCCCGTGCAGTACAACGCCGTACGCGGTATGCTGGGATATACGGGAACGTACAAGGGTAAACGTGTGTCGGTACAAGGTCACGGTATGGGTATGCCATCGATAGGCATATATACCTACGAACTCTTTAATTTCTATGGCGTTAAGCGTATTATCCGTACAGGTTCGGCTGGTGCTTACGATGCCGATTTGGGGTTGGGCGATGTCGTTATAGGTATCGGAGCGTGTACCGATTCTAACTATGGTGCGCAATATAAATTGCCAGGAACATTTGCCCCTGTAGCCGATTTCGGTTTGGCGCGTGCTGCTGTAGAGAAGGCCGAAAGTATGGGTATTCGTTATAAGGCGGGTAATCTGCTTTCGAGCGATGTCTTTTATGGTGATTCGGCC
The DNA here is from genome assembly GCA_045658845.1 of Alistipes sp. GTDB lineage: Bacteria > Bacteroidota > Bacteroidia > Bacteroidales > Rikenellaceae > Alistipes. The sequence continues at coordinate 34,271 of JAZOVT010000092.1, read as the reverse complement.
GATGGCTGGAAGGCGTGGCAGAAGATGGGTATTTTGGCTGTCGAGATGGAGGCCGCGGCACTCTATATGAATGCGGTGCGTAGTGGTAACGAGGCGTTGTGCATCTGTACTATTTCGGATTCGCTCGTGCACGGTACTGCTTGCTCGGCAGAGCAACGTCAGACAAGTTTTACCAATATGATGGAGATTGCATTTGATATAATTTGATTCAGATTTGATATTTAAGAAGAATGGCGGGCATAAAAATTGCCCGCCATTTTGTTATGTGGTTTAATTTTCATACCTTTGAATAAAATAAAATTTACTGAAATGAAACTAAATCTGAATAGTTCAAAAAAGAATATTGTGGTCATCGGTAGCAGTAATACCGATATGGTCGTTAAGACGTCGCATCTGCCAGCAGGTGGCGAGACTGTTTTAGGAGGTGATTTCTTTATGAATGCAGGCGGTAAGGGCGCAAATCAGGCTGTTGCTGCTGCTCGTTATGGCAATCGAGTTGTTTTTGTTGCCAAGACGGGTGACGATTTGTTTGGACACCAAGTACGCGAGTCGATGAAGCAGGATGGTATCGTTACCGACTATGTTTTTGTCGACGAGGAGCATCCTTCGGGAGTGGCGTTAATTACGATAGATAGCAATGCCGAAAATTGTATTGTTGTGGCTTCGGGTGCCAATATGCATCTTACGCCCGCCGATATTGATACAGCAGCCGACGAGATTCGTAATGCCAACATTGTGCTTATGCAGTTGGAGACACCCGTTGAGACTGTTGCTTATGCAGCCAAGATGGCGGCTGAGGCGGGTGTTCGCGTAGTGTTGAATCCTGCTCCTGCGCCTACAGAGCCTTTGAGCGAGGAGTTGATGAAGAGTCTCTTCTTGATTACGCCCAATCGTAGCGAAGCATCGCGTATTTCGGGTATTGAGGTCAAGGATGTTGCAAGCGCACAACGCGCCGCTAAAGTCATTTACGATATGGGCCCACGTAACGTTGTTGTTACATTAGGTAGCATTGGCGCGCTTGTTTACGATGGCGCTATGTTTATGCTTGTTGAAGCAAGAAAGGTCGAGGCTGTTGATACTACGGCTGCGGGCGATACCTTTAATGGAGTATTGGCAAGTCTCTTGGCCGAGGGGCGTTATCTAATTGATGCGGCAAAGGAGGCAACCGCTGCTGCGGCTATCAGCGTTACGCGTATGGGCGCACAACCCGCAGCACCTACGCGTGAGGAGGTGAGGGCCTTTATGTATCCCAAGAAGCGATAGTTGTAGGCTGATGTGAATATGTGAAATAGGATATAATATTAAGAAAAATCTAAAACTTACTAATTATGTTTATTGTACACAGTTATCTTTTAGCAGTCATTTTCTGCTTTATCACGATGCTCTGTTGGGGCTCGTGGGGTAATACTCAAAAGTTGGCCGGCAAGACGTGGCGTTACGAACTCTTTTATTGGGATTATGTCATCGGTATGGTTTTGTTTACCTTGTTGTTAGGCTTTACAATGGGTAGCATCGGCGAGCAGGGACGTCCCTTCGTTGAGGATTTGATGCAGGCCAAAGGCTCTGGAATATTGAGCGTACTGATTGGTGGCGTTATCTTCAATGCTTCGAATATTCTGCTTTCTGCATCGGTATCGTTGGCAGGATTGTCTGTTGCCTTTCCGTTGGGAGTAGGTTTGGCGTTGGTTTTGGGCGTTATTATCAACTATATTGGCGCACCAAAGGGCGACCCGATGTGGCTCTTCTTGGGTGTAGCGCTTATTGTTGTCGCTATCATCTGTAACGGTATAGCATCGGGCCGTATGAGCAAGGGTGGCGAGAAGAATACCTCTAACCGTAAGGGTATTATCCTCTCGATGGTTGCAGGTGTGTTGATGTCGTTCTTCTACCGCTTTGTGGCCGCTGCTATGGACCTCAATAACTTTGAGCAGCCTACGGCTGGTATGCTTACACCTTATTCGGCAATCTTTGTATTCTCTATCGGTGTGTTGTTGAGTAACTTTGTGTTTAACACATTGGTTATGCGTCATCCTTTTGTTGGCGAGCCTGTATCGTATAGCGAATACTTCAAAGGCTCATTCTCTACTCACCTTGTTGGTATGTTGGGCGGTTGCATCTGGTGTCTTGGTACAGCGTTTAGTTATATTGCTGCGGGTAAGGCTGGTGCCGCTATCTCATACGCATTGGGTCAGGGCGCTCCGATGATTGCTGCCATCTGGGGTGTGTTTATCTGGAAAGAGTTTAAGGGCAGTGATAAGAAGACCGATATGTTGCTCGGCGTTATGTTCCTATTCTTTATTGCAGGATTGGGTTTGATTATCCTCTCTGGAGGGAATTAAGATAGTTAATAAATAGTTCAGCATAAGGCTCACTCTATCTGGGGTGAGCCTTATTGTTTATTACATATTTATTCGTATATTTGTACGATATAATTGTATTTTTTGTACACTGACAGAATTTATTTTACCCCATAAAACCTCGCTTATGAAACGTTTTATCTTTACTATTTGTGCGCTATTTTATACTGTCGCACTCTTTGCACAGACTTCATCTCCCGCCGTTAAGGCTCGTGTTATTGATGCCTCTACGCGACAAGCGATAGAGTATGCCGATGTCGTTATTGCCGATGCCGAAAATAACACTATTGCCTCTACAGCAGTGCGTAACGGAGAGTTTGCTATCGACAAGGTACGCGATGGAGAGTTTTATTTGTCGATATTGGTAGTTGGTTATCAGCCTTATACAAGCCAACTGCTTAAATTCCGTAAGGGCTCCTCTTTCGATTTGGGAGAGATTGCTTTGCAGGTTGTCGAGACAGGACTCAAAGAGGTTGTAGTATCGGGCGAGCGTAGCAAGATTGTATATAAACTCGACCGCCAGCGTATCAGCGGCTCTGCATCGTTGTCGGCATCGGGTGGTACGGCTGTCGATGTGTTGAAGTCGGCTCCGTCAGTAAGAATCGATGCCGATGGTAATCTCTCGTTCAGAGGTAGTACAGGATTCCTGGTATATGTCGATGGTAAGCCGAGTATGTTGGAGGGTACGCAGGCCTTGAATCAGATTGCGGCCGCCAACATCGAAGATATTGAGATTATCACCACTCCATCGGCTAAATACAAGACAGATGGCGATGTGGGTATAGTGAATATCATAACCAAAAATAACGACGAGCAAGGCTTTAGCGGTTCGGTTAATATTTCGGGTAGTACCATAGGAACGTGGAATGCCGACCTGTTGCTCAACTATCGTAAAGGAGCCAGCCGATGGTATATGGGTTATGCGGGCTCGCAGATTAAGGATGAGAGTGATTTCCACCAGTTAAAAACGACAATCGTCGATGATTACATCACCACTTCGGATGCCATTGGTGAGCGTTATCGTAGTACCGATTCGCAGATAGGTCGCGTGGGCTGGGAGTTCAATAAGTCGAATCATAATTTGGTTATTGAGGCGCAGGGTGGTATGACTCGTTGGCTCAATGGTGGAGATATGCTTTACGATGAACTTCGTGAGCAGGGAGGTGTTGTCATAAACGATGCTATATATGATAGTCACGACCATAATTATATCGAAAAGCATATTGGCCAAATGTCGTTTGACTATGTATGGAAAATCAACGACAGAGGCGATAAATTCTCTTTGAATGGTCGAGTGCGCTATGATTGGTACTCGTTGGAGTATACCGAAAGTAACCTCTTTGAACTCTCTGGAGCGCGTTGGGAGGGTACTCGCGGTTATGAGGACGAACACCATTGGGATGCTGATGCAGCGGCAAACTACGAACTTAATTACCGTGATGGCGGCAAGATGGAATTGGGCTATCAATATACCACTTACAGCGAGCACGGTGACTACAAAATCCGCTATTGGGACCGTGCCGCAAAGGCGTTTGAGTGGCAGGATGATTTATACACCCCGTTCTATTATCGTCGTCAGATTCACTCGGCATTCTTGATGTTTACCGATAAGTTTGGTCCCGTGAGTATGGATGCGGGTGTGCGTGCCGACAATATGATTGATGAACTTACTATTGATTTCGAGGGCGCTGACCGCTATGTTAAGCGTTTGGAGTTGTTCCCCTCGGCTCACTTTGCCTATGATGCTGGTAATGGAAACACTATCTCGGCGGGATATTCATATCGTACCAATCGAGCAGGAGTGTGGAAGTTGGAGCCATATATTACCTATAAGGATTACTATACTCGCTTGACGGGTAACCCCGACCTTGCTCCTGAGTATATCCATTCGGCAGAGGTTGGCTATCGCAAGAGTTTCAAGAACTCTAATTCACTCTCTGTTTCGGGATTCTATCGTCATCGTCGAGGTGTATATGACCTTATTCGTGTGGCCTATGAGCCTGGTGTAACGTTGGATTCGTTGATTAATGCGGGTGTGGACCGTACCGTAGGCCTTGAGGCAAACCTCCAGACTCGCAATACACGTTGGTGGAGTATGACGCTTAACGGTAGTGTATTCGATTATAAGTTTACGGCCGATTTTGTTGGCAGTACCGATGCTACAAACGTTAGTTATTCGGTTTCGTGGATAAATAACTTTACTCTCACGCCTACAACTCGCCTTCAGTTCGATGCCAATGTCATCGGTCCTACCGTTCTGACACAGGGCCGCGAGGAGGCTTATTGCTATTTTGACCTTGCCATCAGGCAACAACTGCTGAAAAACAAGATGTCGTTATCGCTCGTTGCCCACGATATGTTCCATACGGCACGTTACGACCATATACGAGATTCACAAACCCTCAAGGCGACCACATTTGTCAAACCTCGCTATCCTAATATCACCCTCTCGTTGAGTTATAACTTTAACTCTTCGGCAGGCAAGGAGCAGAAGGGTGCCGTAACGTCGGGCGCAGCCTTTGTGGGTAAAGACTTTTAGTATTTTATCAGATTATGCACTTGCTGTTTCATATAGAGTATTTTGCTCCATCGGAGGAGTCTCTACATATAGTTTTCAATACGGGTCACAAACTGCAAATGACACATTGTGCCTTTGGCCAGTGGTTTGCGGAGTGTGATGCGGAACAGGGCGCGACATATCATTACGAGTTGCATGATGAACGTGACGCCGTTATCCGCCGAGAATCGGTCTGTCATACGGTGGATTGTAGCGTGGATGCCGAAGTTTTTGATTGTTGGCAGGATATACCTGCCGAGCAACCTTTATACTCCTCATTTTTTACCAAGTGCGTATTTCGTCGTGAAGCGGCCACAGCCCTTAAAGGCAGTCTTTTGGGTGTGCAGTTATCGGTTGCAGCCCCAACCATAATGCCCGATGAGGTGCTGGCGGTGGTTGGCGAGAGCGAGGAGTTGGGTGGCTGGGACATTAAGCGAGCCATCGTGATGAACGACAGCAACTATCCCGTATGGCAAGTAACTCTGCCCCACGAAGTCCTCTCATCGGAGTATAAATTTGTGGTATTGGATTCATCAACACGTTCGCTAAAGCGCTATGAGGAAGGCGAAAATCGTCGTTTCCCTGCGGCTACACATAATATGGTTATAGTTCAAGGCCTACGTCTGCGAGACGAGATGTCGTGGCGAGGTGCAGGTGTTGCCATCCCTGTCTTTTCACTGCGTAGTAAGCATAGTTGGGGGTGTGGCGACTTTGCCGATTTGCGCCTTATGGCTGATTGGGCTGCCGCTACGGGGATGTCTGTGATTCAACTCTTGCCCGTTAATGATACCACAACCGATGGCTCACGTCGAGATTCCTATCCCTATAATGCTATCTCGGCTTTTGCGTTGAATCCGTTATATCTATCTTCGGATGATGCCTTGACGTGTTGTGTGAAGTGCAGTGGCGGGGCGGTAGCAGAAACAATCAAAGGTATAAAATCGAAATTCGCTCGTCGAGGAAAGCGTCTCAACGATAAAGGTGCTGTCGATTACGAGGCAACCATCAAACTTAAGAGTGAGTATTTGCGCGAACTATATGCAGTTTGCGGAAAGTTTGTAATAGAATCGGAGTCGTTTGTGCAATTCTTCGATGATAGCAAGTCGTGGCTTATGCCCTATATGGCGTTTTGTGTTTTGCGTGATAAGTATTCAACTGTGAATTTCACCTCGTGGCCTGAATATTCAACATACGATGCCAAGCAGGTTGAGAGTTTTATCGCGGAGAATCATAACGAATGCTATTTCTATGCCTTTGTGCAGTATCTTTTGGATGAGCAGTTGTGTCACGCTCGCGATTATGCCCACCAGCGAGGTGTTGCCTTGAAGGGTGATATTCCTATCGGAGTTGCACCTCGTAGCGTCGATGTGTGGTGTGCGCCTGAACTATATAACTGTACAATGTCGGCAGGTGCGCCACCTGATGCCTTTGCCGAGGATGGTCAGAATTGGGGTTTCCCGACCTATAATTGGTCGCGTATGGCCGAGGATGGCTATGCGTGGTGGTGTGCCCGACTAAAGAAGATGGAGCGATATTTCGATGCCTATCGCATCGACCATATTTTGGGTTTCTTCCGTATCTGGGAGGTGCCACGCAATGCCGTTAGCGCTGTGTTGGGCCATTTTAATCCATCGTTGCCCTATACCGAGCAGGAGATTGTGGCTTTTGGCTTTGAGTTCGATGCGGAGCGTGATGTGGCTCAAGATTTGACATCAACCAATGTTCTGTTTTTGGAATATCCATATTCGCAGGGCGGTTTCTTCCCGCGTATCGAGGGATTCCGTACTGCAAAATTTGCTGCATTGACCGAAGAGCAGCAGAGAGCCTATATGCGTTTGTATGAGGATTTTTATTACTATCGTCATAACGATATGTGGCGCGATAATGCCCTCAAACGTCTGCGCGCGTTGATGCAGGCATCGCCTATGCTGACGTGCGGTGAGGATTTGGGAATGATTCCTGCGTGTGTGGCCGAGGTGATGGAGTCGGAGCGTATATTGTCGTTGGAGATTGAGCGTATGCCCAAGCAGTTTGGCGTGGAGTTCGGTGCAACGGAGCATTACCCCTATCTCTCGGTCGCGGCTACTTCGACTCACGATATGTCCACTATTCGTGGCTGGTGGGAGGAGGACTCTGCTATAGCAAATCGCTATTGGACAAATGTCTTGAATCGTGACGGCGAGGCCGAGGTGGTTTGTTCTGCCAAGACGGCTTACGATATACTTTTACGCCATATGCAATCTCGCTCAATGCTGGCTATTCTGCCATTGCAGGATTGGCTTGCCATTGATGAGTCGTTAAGAATTGCTAACCCCGCAGCCGAGCGAATAAATATACCAGCCGATGCCAACCACTATTGGCGTTATCGTATGCATCTTACGCTCGAAGAGTTAATTTCAGCAGAGGAGTTTAATGCAGTTATAGCCGAATTGGTCGCGCAACGAAAAGCATAAACTATCCAATAAGTACACAATATTGATCAAAAATTACCCCCCCCCGAAAAACTGTTGCAATAATTTGCAAGGGTGTTTTCTGTGTGCTACTTTTGTGTAAAGTTCTTTAATATTATTAACTAAATAAACAGGAAAATGAAAAGACTCTTTCAACTATTACTTTCATTCTTTGCTCTTATTGCAAGTTCTTATTTTAATGCCATTAATGCTCAATCAGCCCTGCGGGTTATTACTGCCGATGCCGATGTCGTAGCATTTGTTGATGCCGAGAAAATTTGTTCTTTGGCAGACATATCCACTGCGGACTTTGTTAAGATGTTGGATGGCAATGATTCTTCTATTTTTGAAATACTATCCTCGCTTGTTGCAGGTGATGCGGACTATCTTCATAGAAATAAACCTTGGTGTTTCGGTGTGACACCTAACGCCGAAAGCGTTATGCTGATTCTTGAAGTTAAAGATGGTAAAGGTCTGAAGCGCTATTTTCAGCAACAAGTAAAGTCTAATGACTCTATCTCTTTTTATCAAGAATCTCATTATTTTGGATGTTGCGACTCTCATACGGCGCTTATTTCAGATGGCCGAGTGATGATTGTCGTGGCTTCAGAAGCCTCTACTGATGGGTTAGATTTTATGGAATATATGGAACTCTTCTCGCTTGGCGATAATTGTTTTGCCTCTTGTGAGGTGGCTAAATCGTTGTTGAATAGTCGTGGCGAGTTGCGTGTGGCCATAAATGGGCAACATTTCAAGAGTGAAGATGATACAAATACTATCCCTGATGGTTTATTTGCAATAGTTAGCGTAGAGACAAGCAAGAATAAAACCAATATAAACCTTTCGGCTATTGCCACGACGCCCGAATCGCAGGAGTATCTTACATCAATGAATGCCGAACTAATGCCGATAAAAGGCTCTTTGCTGGAATATATTCCTTCGACGGCAGCGGCTGTTATAGTAGGTGCCAAAAATACATCCAAGTCCGAGATTGCTATGCCACCACTTGATGGGATTTTGGGCGATGCGAATATAATCAATGGTTTCCGTTTTGTTGAAGTTTTCGCAAGGGTAGAGGGCGATATTGTACTATATTTAGATAAGGAACAAAATGATACCTCTAATTACCTTCCTATTACTCTAATTTGCGAGTCCGAGGATTCTTCTCTTATTGGTGATATAGTCACACAAACGAGCCAGGCGCAATGGCAGGCTAAAGGTGATGGTTATGTAGGTAAGATTGGCGATATGCCGTTGTATGCCTATTATAAAAATGGAGTGTTTGCTATATCTAATAGCCGTGATGTTACTAAATTGCGAGAAGAGCCGTCGCCCAAGAAGATTAATATTGCCCCCAATTCAAGCCTATATGCTGATATTGATGTTAAAACTTTAAGTCAAATGTTGTCTAAAGGTTCTATGATGGTATCGATAGTAGGCAGTCAGTTGCAAATGGAGAAGATAAAGATTAATACTGCGGGTAATAATCAAGGCAACGTGGAGATAACTTTTAATGGTAATACTAACTTGTATCAAGTTTTCCCCATTAGCAAGTAGTCTTGTGTCATATATAATAAAACCTCTCCTGCTGAACGACTCGGCAGGAGAGGTTTTTATGTGTTATCCGATACTCGGATGGACTGCTTTTATCGGCGTACTACTCTATGGCCAAAGGGCAATATGGCATACATCATCAACTTAAAGTGCTGCAAGCCAAAGGGTATTCCGATGATTGTGATGCAGAAGGCTACTCCCAGTGTAAGGTGAGTCAAAGCAACCTCAATACCGCCAAAGATAATCCACAATACATTCATCAATACGGGTAAGCAACCCATTACATTGTCAGTAGGCTTCACCTCGCCACCAAAAGGCCACAAAGCGAACATTCCCAAGCGCATAATCTGCACTCCGAAAGGAATACCGACAATAGTCAAACAGAGTACCAAGCCTCCAAAAAGGTAACCCAGCGAAAGCAACAATCCGCCGAATACTACCCAGATAATATTTCCTATAAAATTCATAGCGTTTATTTGAAATTTAATTATTTAGAGTCTGTTATAAAATGTTTAACCAATCAGGAACTCAAACAGATTTGGGTTGTCGTTCAAATATTCGTAATCGATATTACTCTCGCGCATACGCTCTGTCAAGCCCTGGAAATCGTCGGGATTCTGCAACTCTATACCAATGAGTACAGGACCCTTTTCGCGGTTGGTCTTCTTTTTGTATTCGAAGTATGTGATATCGTCGTGCGGGCCCAGTACATTGCTTACGAAATTCTGCAATGCACCAGCACGTTGCGGGAATCTCACCACGAAGTAGTGCTTCAATCCCTCATAAAGCAACGAACGTTCCTTTATATCCTCCATCCTGACAATGTCGTTGTTGCTACCGCTGACTATGCAGACAACGTTCTTACCCTTAATCTTATCGCGGTAGTAGTCCAACGCGCTTATGCTCAATGCTCCTGCAGGCTCTACTACGATAGCATCGAAGTTGTATAGGTTTAGGATTGTCGAACATACCTTACCTTCGGGTACAACAACAATATCGTCCAACACCTTGCGGCAAATCTCAAACGTGATGTCGCCCACCTTCTGTACGGCTGCGCCATCAACGAACTTGTCAATCTCTGCCAACTCAACAACCTCGCCCTGCTCGAACGATTTTTTCATACCCGCTGCACCTGCAGGCTCAACACCGATAATCTTTGTGTTGGGCGACATCAACTTGCATACGCTACCCAAACCCGATGCCAGACCACCGCCTCCGATGGGTACAAATATGTAGTCGATAGCCACTCGGCTCTGTTGCAAAATCTCCAATCCGACAGTGCCTTGACCCTCGATGATTTTTGCATCATTAAATGGCGGTATGAAGGTCTTGCCCTCGGCCTCGCAGGTCTCTATGGCGGCCTGATTTGCCTGGTCGAATGTATCACCAACGAGTACTACCTCGACAAACTCGCCACCAAACATCTTTACCTGATTAATCTTCTGTTTGGGCGTAGTGACGGGCATAAAAATTTTACCCTCAATCTGCAATTTGTTGCACGACAGAGCCACTCCTTGCGCGTGGTTACCTGCGCTTGCACAGCATATTCCTCTTTCGGTCTGCTCTTTTGTGAGCGAACGAATCTTGTTGTATGCGCCGCGAATCTTGTACGAACGCACCATCTGCAAATCCTCTCGCTTGAGCATAATCTCCGCACCGAACTTATCCGACAGGTTGCGGTTGTGCATAAGTGGGGTGGCGGTCAAGATTTCACCCAAAGTGTGTTCTGCCGACATTACGTCATTCAAAGCGGGGAAATATTTTTCAGCACTATTCATATCTTGCATCTATTAAAGTTGGGTGTCTGTCCTATATGTTTGCTGCGATAAAGTCGCCGACCTCGCTTGTCGAACAAGGCTTTATGCCTTCGGGGGCTATATCCTCCGTAACAACATTCTGCTCGATTGACAACGCTACGGCACGACGTATAGCAGCACCAGCCTCCATATCCGAGAATGCATATTCAAACATCATAGCCGCCGACAGAATGGTTGCTATCGGGTTTGCTATGTTCTTGCCTGCCGCCTGCGGATATGAGCCGTGTATAGGCTCAAAGAGCGATGTGCCCACGCCGATAGATGCCGAGGGCAGCAGACCAAGCGAGCCTGTAATTACGCTTGCCTCATCGGTCAATATATCGCCAAACATATTTTCGGTGACGATAACGTCAAAATGACGAGGCTGCTGGATTAACTTCATCGCCGCATTATCGACGAACATATATTCAACCTCGACGTTGGGATACTCCTTCTCCATAGCCTTGGCTGTTTCACGCCACAGACGCGATGTTGCCAAGACGTTGGCCTTATCTACGACCGTCAATTTACCGCGACGCTTTGCCGCATACTCAAATCCCAAGCGGCATATACGCTCAATCTCGGCCTTTGTATATACACAGGTATCGTATGCTGTCTGGCCATCCTCCGAGCGACCTTGCGGACGACCGAAATACAGACCGCCTGTGAGTTCTCTCACGCACAGGAAGTCGGCGCCCTCTACCAAGTCGTAGCGCAGTGGTGAGCGGTGCAGCAACGACTCAAATGTATTTACAGGGCGCAGATTTGCATACAAACCCAACTGCTTGCGCATAGCGAGTAAGCCCTGCTCGGGGCGCACCTTTGCTTCGGGATTGTTGTCGAAACGAGGATCGCCTATGGCTCCGAACAATACTGCATCGGCGGCCATACACTTCTCGTGAGTCTCCTTCGGGTAGGGCTCACCTACGGCATCGATGGCTGCAGCACCCACTACTCCGTGTGAATACTCAATCTTATAATCGAACTTTGCCGCTACTTTATCTACCACCTTTACAGCTTCGGCTACAATCTCAGGGCCGATGCCGTCGCCTGGCAGTACGGCTATCTTTACACTCTTCATCTGTGTTATCTTAAAATGTAATTATCTCTTTTGCTCAAACTCCTTAATCTCCTGATGAATGCTTACCAAGTAATCTACATCGTCGTATCCATTCATCAAGCACTGTTTCTTGTAAGGAGCAATCTCGAATGACTCTTTTAGCGTAGTACCCTCGATTTCGATAGTTTGTGCCTCAAGGTCAATCTTTAATTGTGTCGCGGGATTGGTCTTGATAGCCTTGAAAATTGCCGCCAGCATATCGTCGCTTACCTGTACAGGCAACAAACCGTTGTTGAGCGCATTGTTGCGGAAAATATCAGCAAAGAAACTCGATACTACGGCTCTAAATCCTGCTCCATCAATAGCCCAAGCAGCGTGCTCACGACTTGAGCCACAACCGAAATTCTTTCCTGCAACCAATATCTGCCCTTTGTATAAGGGTGAATTCATCACGAAGTCTGCTTTGGGCTCTCCGTTGCTCTCATAGCGCCAATCGCGGAAAAGGTTTTCGCCAAATCCTTCGCGAGTTGTAGCCTTCAGAAAGCGTGCAGGGATAATCTGGTCAGTGTCAATATTCTCTATCGGCAGAGGTACTGCTGTTGATAGTAGGGTAGTGAATTTATTTCTCATCTTCGTTCAACTCTTTTATGTTCTACATCAACTCTCTGGGGTCGGTTACAACGCCTGTTATGGCCGCGGCCGCTGCTACCAGCGGACCAGCCAACAGAGTGCGAGCATCGGGACCCTGACGGCCTTCGAAATTGCGGTTTGATGTCGCTACGCAATATTTACCAGCGGGAATCTTATCTTCGTTCATTGCAAGGCAAGCCGAACAACCAGGCTGTCGCAGCTCAAATCCTGCCTCTGCGAGAATCTCTTGCAAGCCCTCTTCTATAGCCAATCTTTCAACCTCCTTACTGCCGGGAACTATCCACGCAGTTATGCCTTCAGCCTTCTTCTTTCCTTTTACGAAGTGTGCAAAAGCTCTCAAATCCTCGATGCGGCCATTCGTGCAACTACCGACAAATATATAGTCAACCTTCTTGCCTGCCATCTTATCGCCCGCCTTAAATCCCATATAAGAAAGAGATTTATCAAACGATGCTCGTGATGCGGCATCCAACTCTTCGCCCGAAGGGATTACTCCGCTAACGGCTATGCCCATTCCTGGGTTTGTTCCGTAAGTAATCATAGGCTCGATGTCGGCTGCGTCGAATGTTACCTCCTTGTCGAATACGGCATCATCATCCGAACGCAATTCTCGCCAACGCTCTACAGCCTTATCCCACTCCTCGCCTTTGGGGGCAAATTCACGACCTTTAAGGTACTCAAATGTAATCTCATCTGGAGCAATCATACCTCCTCGAGCACCCATCTCGATACTCATATTGCAGATTGTCATACGTGCTTCCATCGAAAGTGAACGGATAGCCGAACCTGCAAACTCGACGAAGTGGCCTGTGCCACCGCCTGTTCCCAATTTCGAGATTATGTAGAGGATGATATCCTTCGAGCAGACACCCTTGCCCAATTCGCCTTCGACATTTATGCGCATACTCTTTGGTTTAGACTGCAATATACACTGCGATGCCAATGCCATCTCCACCTCACTTGTTCCAATACCAAATGCCACACATCCCAAAGCACCGTGAGTCGAAGTGTGGCTGTCGCCGCAAACGATAGTCATTCCAGGCTGTGTCAGGCCTGTCTGCGGGCCAATAACGTGGATTATACCGTTACGCTCCGAGCCAATCGGGAATATCGTGATTCCGTTCTCGGCACAGTTGCGTTCCAATGTAGCCACCTGCTCGGCTGATTGTGGCTCGGTGATGGGTAGGTGCTGGTTTTGTGTTGGAATATTGTGGTCGGGACTTGCCGTAACCTGCTGATGGCGAAATACTCCAATTCCGCGCTGGCGCAGACCTGCAAAGGCCTGTGGGCTTGTCACCTCGTGTATGTATTGACGGTCGATGTAGAGTACGCACGAGCCGCCGTCAAGTGTCTTGACGGTGTGCGCATCCCATATTTTGTCGAATAGCGTATTCATCTGTTGCGAATTATGAAATTTTAGAAATTGCGTCGATAAACGACTCTACGGCTGCAGTTACGATGTCGGTATTTGCTCCGAAACCGTGATACATCTTGCCTTTGTGCGAGATTTGAATGTGTACCTTACCCAAATCGTCGCTACCGCGTGTGATAGCCTGCACGAGGAACTCCTCTATATGTACTCTGCGCTTTGTGATGTTCTTTACAGCGGTTATAGCTGCATCCACAGGGCCGTTTCCACACGCCGTCTCGGTAAATGTGTCGCCATCGAAACTTATCTGCACTGTTGCCGTCGGGATGCTTGACTTACCGCAGACAACCTGCAAACCTGTAAGTTGAATATTCATACGACGACGTGCTGCCGATGTGCCAATCAATACCTCCAAGTCTCTTGTTGTAACCATCTTCTTCTTGTCGGCCAACTCCAAGAAACGCTGATAAATCTCGTCTAACTCCTCGTTCTCGGGAGTGTATCCTATTTCCGAGAGGTGGTGCTTCAATGCAGCACGACCACTGCGGGCGGTCAGTACGATGCTCGACTGGTCCACGCCAACATCTTCGGGAGCGATAATCTCGTAAGTCTCGCGGCTCTTCAATACGCCGTCTTGGTGAATACCCGATGAGTGAGCAAAAGCGTTGCGTCCCACAATAGCCTTGTTAGCCTGTACGGGCATACGCATTAAGTTCGACACCAACTTGCTGGTGGTGATAATCTGACGTGAATCAATGCCAACCTCAAAGTCGAGATTCGAATGACACTTGATAGCCATTACAACCTCCTCCATTGCTGTGTTACCTGCTCTCTCGCCCAAACCGTTGATGGTTACCTCCACCTGGCGCGCACCATTCTGTACACCAGCCAATGTGTTGGCGGTAGCCATACCGAGGTCGTTGTGGCAGTGTGTCGAGATTATAGCCTTATCGATATTGGGTACATTGTTCTTCAGGTATGCAATCTTGGCTCCGTACTCGCTTGGCAAGCAGTAGCCTGTTGTGTCGGGGATGTTTACAACCGTAGCACCTGCAGCAATAACAGCCTCTACAACGCGAGCCAAAAACTCTTCGTCGGTACGACCTGCATCCTCGGCATAGAACTCTACATCGTCAACAAATCGGCGAGCATACTTTACCGCCTCTACTGCCTGCTCCAGAACGGTGTCGGGAGTCATTCGCAACTTCTCGTAGATGTGATATGTCGATGTTCCGATACCTGTATGTATTCGGCCACGCTTTGCAAACTCCAGCGATTGTGCAGCCACGTCAATATCCTTCTTGACGGCACGAGTCAATGCGCAGATAGTGGGCGATGTTACCGCCTTCGAAATCTCGACGACCGAGTTGAAATCACCCGGGCTTGAGATGGGGAATCCAGCCTCAATTATATCTACACCCAACTTCTCCAATTGGCGTGCTACCTCAATTTTCTCAATCGTATTGAGTTGGCAGCCAGGGACTTGCTCTGCATCGCGCAGCGTGGTATCAAATATATATACTTTTTCGCTCATACTCTTCTCTCTAAGGGTATATAAATCCGACATAGGCCTACTTACGAGGCCTATTGTCGGAGTGTTTCAAAAAATGATTAGTTGTTCTCGGGGCGGAGTTTGCGTACTACAGCACCAGCCTGCCACATCTCCGTTTCACGCATTTCGCGCAACTCCTCCTCCAACTTCGCACGGTAGTCGGGCTGTGAGTTGGTGTCGATACTGCGCTGTGCCTCGTTACCGCAAGCAACCTCGCTATACAACTCCTCGAATACGGGGCGAGTAGCATCACGGAACTTCTTCCACCAATCGAGTGCACCACGCTGTGCTGTGGTAGAGCAGTTGGCGTACATCCAATCCATACCATTCTCTGCAATCAACGGCATAAGGCTCTGCGACAACTCCTCTACAGTCTCGTTGAAAGCCTCCGATGGAGTGTGACCATTCTGACGCAATACCTCATACTGTGCCGCGAAGATACCCTGGATAGCACCCATCAATGTACCACGCTCACCTGTAAGGTCAGAGTAAACCTCACGCTTGAATGTAGTCTCGAACAAGTAACCTGAACCCACACCGATACCGAGTGCGATTACACGGTCCCAAGCCTTGCCTGTAGCATCCTGGAAGATAGCGTAACTTGAGTTCAAGCCTCTGCCCTGCAAGAACATACGGCGGAGTGATGTGCCTGAGCCCTTAGGCGCAACCAAGATTACGTCAACGTCAGCGGGAGGAACAATACCTGTACGCTCCTTATATGTGATACCAAAGCCGTGTGAGAAATACAAAGCCTTACCTGCTGTCAAGTGCTTCTTCACGGTAGGCCATACTGAAATCTGACCTGCGTCAGAGAGCAAATACTCGATGATAGTAGCTTTCTGGCAAGCCTCCTCGATGTCGAACAATGTCTCACCTGGTACCCAACCGTCAGCAACAGCCTTCTCCCAACTCTTTGAATCCTTACGCTGACCTACGATAACATTGAAACCATTGTCGCGCAAGTTAAGAGACTGACCAGGGCCCTGTACACCATAGCCGATAATTGCGATAGTCTCATCCTTCAATGTCTCCAAAGCCTTTGCCAATGGATACTCCTCACGTGTTACGACGTTCTCTTCAACGCCACCAAAATTCATCTTTGCCATAATTGTTAATTTTTATAGTTTTCGTTTTTATTATATTGTCTAACTTTATAAGTTTTGTATTCTTATTTTTATTCTTCGTCGAGCAATTTTTGTCGCTGGTCCACATAGGCGAGATACTCACTCAGCAATTCTCTCTGCGATTTAATGATAGCGACCTGGCCCGAACATACGAATTGGTAAACGCCATAGGGCTCGAGCATACGGTACAGTTCTCTAATCTCCTCCTTATGTCCTGTCTTCTCCAGCACGATATAATCGTCGTGAATATCCAAAATACGCACGTTGTGGCGTCGTACCAACTCCTCGACATTGCGGCTACGCTGCACCTTGTAGAGAGCCAACTCCTGCAGTACAACCTCGTTGGGCGTGTAACAGAAGACCTTCAGTACGTCAATCTTCTTCTCAATCTGCTTAACCAGGTTGGCAACCTTGTCGGCATCGTTCTTGACAATTATAGTGTGCTTGTATATTCCCTCGATAGCCGACTCCGATGCCGTAAACGATTCGATATTGACGTTACGATGCGTAAATACCGTTGTAATCTGGCTCAACAGACCAACCGTATTCTCCGAAAATATTGTTATGATAAACTCCTTTTCCATCTCTTCTCGTGTTTCAATTTACTCTAATCGAATATTCGTTACGGGTTGTCCTGCAGGCACCATCGGGAATACATTCTCCTCCTTTTCGACTCTCATCTCCAGCAAAAATGCTCCCTCGGTCTCGCGCATCTCGCGGATTGCGTCATCCAAATCCTCGTGACGCTCTACGCAACGGTAGGGTATGCGGTTAGCCTTTGCCAATAGTTCAAAGTCGGGATTGGTAAGTTCTGTGAACGAGTAGCGGCGATTGTAGAACAACTCCTGCCATTGGCGTACCATTCCCAAATAACCGTTATTCATCAAAATTATCTTAACACCCACCTGCGATTGATATATCGTTCCTAACTCTTGCGATGTCATCTGCAGGCCTCCGTCGCCTACGAACAGACACACATCTCTCTCGGGTGCGCCTATCTTTGCTCCGATGGCTGCGGGTAAGCCAAAGCCCATTGTGCCCAAACCGCCCGATGTGATGATGCTACGAGTCTGCTTGAACTTAAAATAGCGTGATGCGAACATCTGTTGCTGGCCTACATCCGTCACGAGGATAGCATCGTCAAATTGTTGTGCTACAGCATCCACAACCTCACCCATTCTTAAATGCGCTCCTCGACGTGCTATGGCAGGCTCGATAATATCCTCACGCTCGATGTTGTAACATACGCGGAACTCATTGAGCCACGCTGTGTGGTCGTTCTTTGTAACCTTCTCTGTAAGCATCGGTAACGTTTGCTTTACATCTCCTATTACAGGAACATCAGCATATACCAATTTGTTTACCTCGGCAGGGTCAATTTCCAAGTGGATGATTTTGGCATTTATACCAAATTGTGAGGCATCACCCGTCACGCGGTCATCGAATCGCATACCTATTGCAATGAGCAGGTCGCAGTCACGATTCTTGATGTTGGGGCCGTAGTTGCCGTGCATACCCAACATTCCCACATATTGTGGGTGGTCTGATGGCAGAGCCGACAAGCCGAGCAACGTTGAGGCTGCGGGAATGCCGCTCTTCTCCAAGAACTCCTTCAACTCCTGCTCTGCGCCACCCAATATAACGCCCTGACCAATCAGTGCCATCGGCTTCTTTGCGAGATTTATCAATCGTGCTGCCTCCAAGATTTGGTCATTGTCAATCTCTCGGTATGGCTGATAACTACGGATAAACTTTACGGGCTTATACTCGAAGTCCAACAACCCATTCTGTGCATCTTTTGTAATATCTACTACGACAGGGCCCGGACGTCCGCTTGCGGCGATATAAAAAGCCTTTGCTATGGCGGCGGGAACATCCTCTGCACGCTTAACCTGACAATTCCATTTTGTTACAGATTGTGTAATTTCCAAGAAGTTAATCTCCTGAAAGGCATCTGTTCCCAGAGTGTTGGATGCCACCTGACCACTAATCAACACTACGGGAGTAGAGTCAAGCATAGCATCAGCCAAACCCGTCACGGTATTCGTTGCACCGGGGCCCGACGTCACGATACATACACCCGTACGGCCACTTGCTCTGGCGTAACCTTGTGCTGCGTGTAGGGCACACTGCTCGTGACGGACCAGAATGTGATTTAATCTATCCTGGTAGTCGTAGAGTGCATCATAAACAGGAATTATAGCACCACCAGGATAGCCGAATATGGTCTCCACTCCCTCCTCGATGAAGGAACGGATAACAGCCTCGGCTCCCGATATGCGGGGTAAATCCTTCTTGGGCTCAATAATCTTATCTGTATTAAAACCTGAAATCATATTCTCTATTTAAGTTCGTGTCGTAGTAAAAATTGTGTCGTGATAGGATGGTTACTCCTCCTCGGGCAATATTCTCACTGCGCCTTGGTCTGCCGATGATACCAGCAACGAATAGGCTCTCAACGACTGTGGTATCTTGCGGTCTCGGTTTGCTGGGCGGAACGATGTCCAATTTGCCATACGCTCTTTCAACTCCTCGTCGCTGATGCGCAAGTTGATGCTACGCTCCGTAATGTTAATATCAATCATATCTCCATCGCGGATGATGCCAATCTCACCTCCTGATGCCGCCTCAGGCGAAACGTGACCAATCGAGAGTCCCGATGTTCCACCAGAGAAACGTCCATCGGTAATCAAGGCGCAGGCCTTGTCCAAGTGCTTTGACTTAAGATATGAAGTGGGGTAGAGCATCTCCTGCATACCGGGGCCACCCTTCGGGCCTTCGTAGCGGATAACTACTACATCGCCAGCCTCTACCTCGCCACCCAGGATGCCGTTCATAGCCTGCTCCTGTGACTCAAACACCTTTGCCTTACCGCTGAACTGCATAAGACTCTGGTCCACGCCAGCAGTCTTAACGATACAACCCTTGCGGGCAATGTTACCGACCAATACGGCCAATCCGCCATCGTGGAAATATGCGTGTTCAAAGTCGCGGATGCAACCCTCTGTGTGGTCGTCGTCCATCTCGGCATAGTATGTAGCCTGTGAGCCCAATACACGGTTGTAACGGTTAGCGGGCGCACTCAAATATATCTTGCGAGCCTCATCCGAGAAGTTTTCCGAGCCGAAGTAGTATTTGTCGAGCACAGCGCCCAAAGTCGGAGCATCTACTCTTGCGGCAGATGTGTCAATAAGTTCGTGACGAGCCAACTCGCCAAGTATTCCCATAATACCACCAGCACGGTTTACGTCCTGAACGTGATAGTGTCCATTGGGAGCGACCTTACAAAGTACAGGAATCTTGCGTGAAAGGCGGTCAATATCTGCCATCGTGAAATCCACACCTGCTTCGTGTGCAATAGCCAACAGGTGCAATACGGTATTTGTAGAGCCACCCATAGCAATGTCGAGCGACATAGCGTTCTCGAATGCAGCCTTTGTCGCTATTGAGCGGGGCAAAACACTCTCGTCACCTTCGAAATAGTAACGCTTGGCATTCTCGACAATCAGTCGAGCCGCCTTCTCAAACAACGCCTTGCGGTTTTCGTGTGTAGCGACAATTGTTCCGTTGCCTGGCAGAGCCAAACCCAAAGCCTCGTTTAGGCAGTTCATCGAGTTTGCTGTAAACATACCCGAACAGGAGCCGCAACCCGGACAAGCCGAAGCCTCAATCTCGTCGGCCTCCTCGTCGGTGCACTTTTCATCGGCACTCAATACCATAGCGTCAATCAGGTCGGCACCACGTCCGCGGAACTGACCAGCCTCCATCGGACCACCCGAAACGAATACGGTTGGGATATTCAAGCGCATCGATGCCATCAACATACCTGGTGTAATCTTGTCGCAGTTGCTTATGCAGACAAGTGCATCTACCTTGTGGGCGTTGGCCATATATTCAACGCTGTCGGCGATGATGTCGCGCGAGGGCAACGAGTAGAGCATACCGTCGTGACCCATTGCTATGCCATCGTCGATGGCTATGGTGTTAAACTCCGCAGCAAAGCAACCCTGCTCCTCGATGAGTTGCTTGACATACTGACCTATCTCGTGCAGATGAACGTGTCCGGGTACCATCTGTGTAAACGAGTTGGCTATACCTATGATTGGCATTCCCATCTGCTCTCTCTTCATTCCGTTTGCTCTCCAAAGGCTTCTCGCGCCTGCCATACGGCGACCTACGGTTGTTACTGCACTTCGTAATTGATGTTTCATCGCTAATCGTTGTTTTTAACCCAAAAGCCTTTCCCCAAATAGGAGAAAGGCCTTTGTATAATTATCTTTTGTATATACATACAACCTTTCTCCCGTTATCTACGCAAGACCACGAGGATTAGGCTAATGATAATATACAAACTGCTATTCATAAATCTAACTTATTTCCTAACTTTTCTGCCGCTCTGATACCCTCGAAAGGCCCCTTGCTGCTTATAATTCCTAACTACACTGCAAGTGTAATAGTAAAATTTATTAAAAACAAACAATTTCCCGACTTTTCTGCATATAAAATGCGCTATTTATGCATCCGAATATCCTATCTGATTGATTTTCTATAATATTTTATTTGCTGTTAGTGCATAATTATTTTCTAAAAATTGTAAGCAGAAACTTTTTATGGATAACTATATCCCACCCATATCAATAAATATCCGCTCCCGCGTAGGCCCGTAAGGCCTGCGCAGAAGCGGTAAGGTAAATTAATTATGAAAAAGATTTTTATTTACTTAACAGCAGCATCGGTAAATAATACTTTTACACCTACATCATCGCTTGTAGATTGTGCTGCTGAGAGATTTTCTGTCGCAAATGAATAAGTAGTAAAAAGAGTATCTCCATAGGTCACTCCTCCGTTACGACTATGAGAATATTTTATGCTTTTTTGCGCTGTCATATTACCATATTGGATAGGAGGAGATATCCACCAATCTAATGTTGTACTTTTATTAATCTCCATACCTACACCCCCAAGAGCAATACAGTGGAATGCCTGATGATATTTTTCATTCACTGTAATATAGCACTTGCTTTTCAATTTTGGCATATCGGATTGCATCAGACAGTCGTAATAAGAATCAGTGGCTATAAAAGACCTTGTGTATCCGTACTCTATAATCGAACCGTTCTTTGCATTAGGAATCTCAAACGATAAGCGAGTAGTCCCATCGGCCATATTTTCAATATTAATTTGCTTACTGTAAAGCTGGGATTTCACCACTTTATTATCTTCAAGGCTATAAGAATATGCCTCGATAGAGTCTTTATTGCATCTCACCTTTTTCTCTGGACATTCAATTACTACATTGGCTCTTGCCACACCGGCATCAGTCAAAATCTTAATTTTTCGCCATACAGTTTCGGTAACGGTCATTGGAGAGGTAGTCCCATTTACCAAGAATGATTTTATATCAACAAGGCTCGGCGTAATGCGTATATGCTCCTCCAATACTATTGCATCGGCATCGGGTGATATTGCATAACTCATCTTACGAAAATCAGACTTTTTGACTTTCCCTTTTTCATAATACGGAAACATCCCGTCAAGTACCTGCGAAAACGATGACAAAGAAATCGTCACAAAGGATATAAACAACAAAATCTTTTTCATAAGGTTTTTATTTTGGATTGAAAATAAATTCGAAAGAGTATTTGAAAATATTTTTTAATTGCTCTACATCTCTAAATCTTTTACCTTGACCGTTATTGTTGGTATATCCTCGGCAGGGGTCGATTTTGACAAGTGTAAAACATCATATATCTCTATGTCGCAATATGCTCGAGGGCCTGTGATTGGTGCGGAGGGGACATAAGAGTCCATATAATTATTATTTCGCAGAACATTTCCGTTTGAAGTGAAATCTACGCCTCTTGACGTGCTACGTTCCGAGCCTCCCTGAAAGCCCATATACGAACGGCCAATGGCGCGCCCTCCCGTTGCGTGCTGATGGGTTACACCCTTATCGTTTTTTACCATAACATCCCAAATATTTCTATCGTGCCATATTTGACAGGTGCTGTGCAATATTGGAATGTCACTTTGCAAATGACGAGAGCGCTCCACATTTGGAATGAGCGTTACACCCGTTATTGTATATTCATACTCGATGATAGAGCCGACCGTAACATTTGGTATAGTAAATTCGACCTGCATAGTCTGATTATCCACACGAGTCAGTTTTACACTCTTTTTATCGAGTTTCGCGATTAACTTTTTGTTGCCGTCCAATGTGTATGAGTAGGCAGTGGCCCCCGCAAAACCCATATAGGTGTCAGTGGAGGTTGCGTCACTCTTGAACTGAAACTTCACGGTTGCATATTTTTTACCCTCTTCTGACAAAATCTTGATTCTGCGAGTTGTAGTCTCCTCGCTCATAAAATGGCGTGCTTTAGTATTCAGAGCCTTGACTTTGCCATAATTTGAGAATACAAATATGTCTTGCAACTCGTAGAGGATAACCGCAGGCGCATCGGCCGAAATCGGATAGTCATTTTGTTTAAGTTCCGACTTTTTTACCTTTTTGAAATTGTACAATTTATACGGCAGAGATTCTCTCCATCTAACCGTATCGGTTCGATAGGCAAAACTCGACAAAGGGGTAATCAGCATTGCAACAAAGGCAAGCACCAAAATCTTTTTCATAAGGTTTTTGTTTTTAATGGTTGAATGTTAGGTTGTTGCGGGGCACATATTCCCCACACTACAAAGTTACGAAAAATTTTTCGGGGGGGGCAAATTTTAAGGCAAAAAAATGCGGAAATATATAGGTTAGTGATGTAATACTTTAGTCATTGCGAACGAACATTAGTGAGTGTGGCAATCTCCTACGTTAAGAGCCGGGGGAGATTACCACGTCGGACTAAAGTCCTCCTCGTGATGACATCACAACACTAAAAGAGATAATTCCAAAAAAAATTAAGCCACCCCGAATCTTGCCGTAGCAGGATAGGTGGGGTGGCTTTTGAAAAGCATTGCGGAAAACTCCGCGAAACCAAATCAATAAATCAACATAAAGTTCAACTCGCTATGCAGAGGCGTTAAGCCTTAACGGTCTGCTTCTCCTTCTTGGCGGTTGTGGTCTTCGACTTTGAGGTTGCACACCCTTTTGAAGAACACTTCTCGCCCGATGCTTTGGTCGAAGTCGCGGCCTTGCCTGCAGTTGCTGATTTGATTGTGGCGTTCTCTGCCTTTGCTGTTGCTTTCAACTCTTTCTTTTCCATAGTTTTATTGTTTTTTTCGTTATGAAACTCCGACGTTGTTGTCGGTTTTTTCTTTGTACGATGTGCGTTGGCCGTAGAGGATATGACCGAAGGGGTGAGTTTACGACCTTCGCCTATCGGCATCGATATTAGGCTGCCCGATGCCACCAACTCCTCGACCATAAGGTCGGTATGGGCCTTGTCAAGACCAAAAGCCGTCTCAATCTCTACGGGATAAACGCTCTGATAACGGTTTATAAACTCCATCACATTAGCCAGCGACGGGCCCATCCGTCTTGGTTTTATACTCCCATTCGATAGGCGTTTGATGATGTTGTGGAATGTGGTCAGATTTTGATAACCACCCAATATGATAGACGTATCTTGACTCTTTATCAAATAGGATGGAAACCCCGTGATGCCATTACGACGACACGTCATACGGTCCTGCATAAAATCGGCTTGTGCATTGCCATAGGTGTATTCGTCAATAAACTGCGCGGGGTTGATGTCCGACTCGGCCGCCAACTCCACCAAAATATCTATCTGCGAGGTGCGCTTGCCTTCGGTGAAGGTCGCCTCGCGTATTCGACGCAGAAAGTGCTTTGCCTTTTGAGGGTTGATGCGCTTTGCCGCCTCGTATGCTATATTTTGCGGGAAACTCGATGTGTAACGCTCGGTGTAGAGGTCGATGTTGGACTCTTTTATAGGCATACCGTGCCGTTTTGCAGCCGCTACCCAATTCTCCCTGATACGCGCGTTGGCGTTCTCTATGGCGTGCGGATTATTGCTGTCGGCCTCGTATAACGTATTGATGTCCTCGACCAAGCCGCCCATAATGAACTCGATATCTATTTTGTTGCCGTACAGATAGTCCAAAGCCCTCAATGTCGGCTCGTTAC
The DNA here is from genome assembly GCA_045658845.1 of Alistipes sp. Classification (GTDB taxonomy): domain Bacteria; phylum Bacteroidota; class Bacteroidia; order Bacteroidales; family Rikenellaceae; genus Alistipes. Next base: position 9,709 of record JAZOVT010000092.1, on the reverse strand, counting down.
CCCAACACCATATACAAGTGGGGTCGGTGAATTGATAGATTGTAATTTTGTCCATAGGCATAGATTTTTGCTCAATGGAGGCGCAAAAAGTGAGCCATTCCGAATGAGAGTGTACATATTTTGTGCGAAATAGCCGCTTGTGGATGTGTCGTTAGCAAAAAAAATTGTACTTTTATCGCCGAAAACTTAATAATGGTAGATAGAACTATGATTTATAACGAACGTCAGATGCGCACCCAGAGCGTTAAAGCGCTTGCCGAAGCGGTTATGGTTGCTGCGCGTACAGCCCCCAAGGCTAAGGGCCGTGATATGGTAGAGGTAGCAATGATTACAGATGAGCATATCGAGCAACTCTCCAACACTATGTTGGAGTTGAGTGCCGAGTCGGGTATGAAATTTTTGTTGCGTGATGCCGCCAATGTGTTGCAGGCCGAGGCGATAATTGTTATCGGTATCAAGGATGAGGTGGGCTATTGTAGCCTTAATTGTGGTTATTGCGGTTATGCACGATGCGAGGAGAAACCCGCTTTTGTTCCTTGCGCAATGAATGGCGTCGATGTGGGTATAGCAATAGGTGCAGCCTGCTCGAAGATTGCCGACGTAAGATTAGATTCTCGCGTGATGTTCTCGGCTGGTTGGGCTGCCAAGCGTATGAATGTGCTGGAGGGTGCAGATTTGGTTTTTGCTATTCCGTTGAGCGCATCTTCGAAGAATCCGTTCTTTGACCGTAAATCGCCTGTAAAGAAATAGACTTTGTTAAATGAATAAAAATAAAACGATAATAGATTATGGAAAGTAAAAAATCTGTAGTTTCATCATTCGATGTTGACCATCTTACATTAGGCGAGGGCCTCTATTTAAGGTCTGTTTATACTATCAACGACGAGTTGGCTGTACATTCGTGGGATATGCGTTTTCGTGCGCCTATGGCTCACTCTCCACTCGGCTCGGGCGAGGTACATACGATAGAGCATTTGATGGCCTATCACTTGCGATTGGACCCTGTTATCGGTGGTAGCATTGTTTCATTCTGTCCGATGGGTTGCAAGACAGGCTTCTATCTTTCGACAATGAATAACGTTAAAGCCGAGGATATTCGTGCGGCTTTGGCTGCGGTTTACAAGAATGTTTTCCCATTGAAGTCAAAGGACGACATCGTAGGCCTCAATGAGGTGCAGTGTGGTAATCCTGGTTTGTACTCTATTGCTGCTACAAACGACGCAATGGCGCAGTATATGCGTTGCCTCTATACCCGCGAGCAGGCCGAAGAGGCTGGCATTGGTTCAATCTATAACCCCGCTTGGTAATGAGGTATCTTGTAGTAACTCCCACCGAGCGCGAGTACCGCAATATGACTGCGGCCATCGAAGGTAAGGAGTTGAAAAATAGTTATACGCTCGTTCGTACGGGTGTTGGTAAGGCTCTGTCGGCGGCAAATACCGTAAAGGCTATAATGCGAGCCGATGGCGAGGTTGACCGTGTGGCTATCATTGGCTATGCGGCATCGGCTATTGGTCACAATCGAGGTGATATTGTTACGCCTCGTGTGGCTCGTTATTACGATTGCCGTATTCCTGGCGATTTCGTTCCCGAACTTACCGAGCCATACCCATTGTTGGGCCACGACGATATGAGCATCTGGACAGGCGATTCGTTTGTCGATGGAGAGATGATTTCAGCCGTCAAGGCGCAATATGGTTTTGCGGATGGATTGTTCGATATGGAATCTACGGCAGTGTGTCAAGCCGCCGAGTTGTTTGATTTGCCCGTTGTGGTTGTTAAGATGATTTCCGATGTTCCCGAAGAGGGCGATACCGAGCATTCGTATGACGAATTTGTCGATTCGCATAGCGATTTCGGCGCGTTTGTTGAGTATCTTGAGGAGTTGAGATAGCAAGGGATGATTAACTCGGATGTTTTATACGGTCTGTTGTTACCGCTCGTAGGCACTACGCTTGGCGCTGCGATGGTCTTCTTTCTGCGAGAGGATATTAGGCCGTCGTTGCAGAAACTATTGCTTGGCTTTGCATCGGGTGTAATGATAGCCGCATCGGTTTGGTCACTACTCATTCCGTCGATAAATATGGCAACAGCGAGCGGCGGTGTTGCGTGGGTGCCAGCGGTTACGGGATTCCTTGCTGGTATGTTTGCATTACTGCTGTTGGACTCTTTGGTGCCTCACCTCCATCTTGATTCTTCAACGCCAGAGGGCGTCAAGAGCGATTTTGGTCGCTCGGCAATGTTGGTTTTGGCCGTTACGTTGCATAACATCCCCGAGGGTATGGCCGTAGGCGTGGTCTTTGCAGGTGTTATGACGCAGAGCACGGAGTTGTCAATGGCGGCTGCTATGGCATTGTCGTTTGGTATAGCCATACAGAATTTTCCCGAAGGGGCAATTGTATCTATGCCATTAAAAAATAGTGTGCGTTCTCGCGGTAGAGCATTCGCTTATGGAGTGGCGTCGGGTGTTGTTGAGCCTATAGCGGCTATAATAACAATCCTTCTGATAGATATTCTGCATCCTATATTACCATTCCTGTTGGCTTTTGCCGCTGGTGCAATGATATATGTGGTGGTCGAGGAGTTGATACCTGAATCGCAGGCAGGCAAGCACTCTAATATCGGTACGATAGGTGTGGCCTTGGGCTTTGCTTTGATGATGTTGCTGGATGTGGCTTTGGGATAGCCTATGCCGATGTGTGACTTATAAATATAATGCGCTCACTGAAAACTCGGTGAGCGCATTATATTTTTGGAATAGACTCTCTTATTCTATTTCTGGGGGTAATTCGTTGTATTCGGCTTTGGCTTGCATTACGGTCTTGATGAACTCGTCGGCTTCGCGGCAAGATATATATGTGCGAGTATCGTATATGTCTGTAATTTCAACAAAGTTGTTCCATTCAGAGGCATATATCGTTACGACATCAAACTCTTTCAAGTCGAAAAATTTACCATAATATCCGAAGAATCCCGATGCGCCGAATAGTAATATAATCCAACGCATATCACGTTTTTCGACTCTCCTTACGGATGCTATCTCGCGTATGTTAATCTCTGTGATATCCGAAATACACTGTATCTCCAATGTATCGTCAAGCAGAACAACTCTGCGAGGTACAGATAATACCATAAGAGCCACAATGGCTAAAATAGCCGACACAAACCACGCCGAGAATGCGCCGCCTGTATATAGAACATATAACAGTACAGCGCCCGCAATAAATAGCAATAATGCCAGCGAGGTCTTGATTATAGTTTTGCGGTCTATGTGGTATTTGAAACTGCGTGTCATAATCTTTTTAGGGTAAATTTAGCGCCAAATGTTAATACTCCACATCTCTTGTCTGTTCGGCCTCTATTAACGCATTGGCGATAATCATATCTTCGGGAGTTGTAATCTTAATGTTTCCTCGCTCTCCCTCGCAAAGCGTTATCTTTTCGCCTATGGCCTCCACAACCGATGCATCGTCGGTAAATGCCGAAGAGAAATCCTGCTCGTAGGCTTTTCTTAAAATTGCGGCATTGAAAACCTGTGGCGTTTGCACGATACGCAAAGCCGAGCGGTCTATTATGACAGAACTGTCGCCTTCCGTACGACGGAATGAATCTACGGGGGCTACAACGGGAATGACCGCCACGCTCTTTTCGGCCTCAAGAATCAGTTTTATAATCAATTTCTTCGACGCCAAAGGCCTTACAGCATCGTGTACGGCGACGATTTTTACCTCGTCGCTCAACTCCTTTAATCCGTTCTTTACCGAATAGAAACGCTCTGCGCCACCTGTTGCAATCTTGTGTCGTGCAACCTCGAATCGAGCCGCAATATTGCGCCACAAGGCTATATGCTCATCGGGTAGCACTACTACAATCTCGGCTGCCGGCAGAGCCTCGTGAATACGATTTATCGAACGGGCTAATATAGGCTCATTGCCGAGCATCATAAATTGTTTGGGCATTGCTGCACCCATACGGCGGCCCGAACCGCCTGCTACGATTATTACTCCTGTCGTTGCCATATAAGTTTTTTTCCGAATCCGAGAGTGTTATCTGTTAATTTCATAAAGTCAGCCTCCAATCGCCACAATGTAAGGTCGGCTACGGCTGTATAAGGGAATCGCTTGATATAAAGCATTTTATCTCCCTCTTGTGCAGCCTCTATTCTGCCTGTAATCTGCAGGCCCTGAATCTTGCCTACGGTGCGCGTTTCCAATACTATTGATGCCGCAACTCGGTTGTTTTGCTCCATCATTTGGGCGTGGTGAGTCTCCTTGCCTGACGTGAAGATGAATGCTGCCGATTCATTATCATAAGCAAAAAAACAGTTGCAGCAATATGGCTCGCCATCGTGTGTTGCCGTAGCGAGCGTCAGGACGTGGTGTGCCTTGATGAATTTCTCTATTTTTTTGTCAATTTCCATAGTTGTCATTTAGCGACGTTTTTTCTTCTTCTCACTAGACTCTGTGTCTGTAGCAACCTCCTCCATCTTTGTGGTATCGGCAACGGGCATCACGATGCTGTCCAACTGCGTGACTATCATTTCGGGCGATGCCTCGCCATTGAGTTCCGCTACTATGCGGTCGCGTATATGTTCGAAATCCGCCATATTCTCTTGCTTGATAGGCTCGGCTGGCTCTTGTGGTACCTTTAGCGGGTCGATGTTTGTTCCGTTCTTCCAGATGCGGTAGTCCAAGTGCGGGCCCGTAGATGTTCCCGTACTACCCACATATCCGATGACCTGTCCTTGTGAAACGCGTGTGCCTTGACTTATGCCTTTGGCAAATTTGCTCAAATGGAGGTATCCCGTTACGAGGTTGCCGGCGTGCTTGATTTTAAGTGTATTACCACCGCCGCCTCCCCAGCCTTTGAATGTCACTACACCATCGGCCACTGCGTGTACGGGAGTGCCTGTCGGAGCAGCGTAATCGACTCCGAGGTGAGGACGATAGACTCTGTGTACGGGATGCAGGCGTGAACGCGAAAAACGAGAACTGATACGCGAGAACTTAAGAGGCGCTTTAAGCAACTGCTTACGCAATGATGCACCATTGAACTCCCAATATTGTATCTTGTCGTTCTGACGGAACGGAATAGCGTAAACATCTTTGCCTGCGTGGTTGAACTTCGCACCCCAAATGCGACCTATGCCAACGTGAGTTGTGTCAATTAATTTCTCGTCATATATTACTGTGAAGTGGTCACCTTTCTGTATGCCGAAGAAGTCTACAGTCCACTGATAAATATCCTCCAACTCGGCTGCTAACGAATAGGGTAGACTGTCTCGCATAATGGCGCCCCACAACGATGATTCAATCACCGCCGAGCGACGTTGACGCTTGATTGTAACATCCTTCTCGCCCTTCGTAATGCTTATCGAATCGCCCTTGAATCCAAATACCACATACTCGATTACATCCTTTTCGTAGACAAAATAATCCAAAGCCCCGTTGCCCGTAGAATCTGCGGCGATAAAGGCCGTAAAAGGTCTGCCTGCGCGAATCTGTCGCAAGGGGAAGATGTCCTTTGCTGCCTTATCCAATTTATCTACCGTTGTAGCCGAAACACCATAACGAGCAAGGATTTTGCCCAGCGTTTCGCCTTGCCCTATCTCGCCCTGTTCGGTACGGTAGTTGTCGGCAATAATTCCGTAAAGGATTGTATGTTGAGGCTCTTCGACCTCTGCTTGTTGCTCCTCTTGATTGGCTTGTTTGTTACAACTTGCTGCGCAGAGAGCGAGTGTTGCTAAAGTAAAAAATATAAATCGTCTCATAATTTTACAAAATTATGAAATTTTTATGGATAAGCCGATAAAAGTTGCGATAAATAATATCGGATAGTGAAAATATGTTATAAAAGTTGCGAAATATCAAATAAATAACTATCTTTGACCGAATTGTAAACTTTTGCAAACGCAATGCTATCACCGATAGCGAGTAACTCTTTGGCCAAGCGTATGAAATTTTTGTTAAAACTTCTGTCGTTTCCTTATCGAATGGTGATTTCTATTCGCCATTGGCTATTTGATTGCGGGTTACTCAAGAGTGAGTCGTTTGCTACCCCCATTATCTGTGTGGGAAATATTACAGTTGGCGGAACGGGTAAAACTCCCACAGCAGAACTAATCCTCAATTATATGCGCCAGCACTATCGTGTGGCATTGCTTTCGCGCGGTTATGGCCGCCGTACGAAGGGCTATATTGAGGTTAAAACCAACTCTTCGTATCGTGATGTGGGTGACGAGCCGTTGCAGATTAAACTAAAATTCCCTGATGCATTGGTTGTAGTGTGCGAGAAACGCGCCGAGGCCATACACCGTATCGAGGCCGAGCACCCTGAGATTAATCTCATTATTATGGATGATGGTTTCCAGCATCGTTATGTTGACCCTCGTATCAATGTTCTGATAATCGATTCTACACGTCCATTTGCCGAGGATGATTATCTGCCAGCGGGTACATTGCGCGATAAGTTGAGTGCATTGGATAGAGCGCACTACTTTATCGTTACAAAATGCTCACCCACGATGTCGCAACTCGACCAGCGATTGTGGCGCAAGGAGTTGCAGAAGGTGGCGTATCAGAAAATATATTTTACGCGAGTTATCCCCTCTGCTCCTATTGCTCTTTTCTCGTCTGATTTATCGTTGAATAGCGGCGACGAGGTTGTCGTTATGTCGGGTATAGGAAATCCCAAACCATTTGTTAAGAGCACACGCGAGCAATATAAAGTTGTTGCAACCTACAATTTCCCCGACCATCATATCTATTCGGTGGATGATTTGCAGCGAGTGGCCAAGAGCCTGGAGAAACACCCTGCGGCTCGATTACTTACGACAGAAAAAGATGCTGTCAAGTTGCGCCGTAGCCGTCGTGTGCCCGATATAATTCGCCAACGATTGTTCTATATGCCTGTAGTGATGGAGTTCCTTGAGGGCTCGGATGAAGATTTGTTATCGACACTTAAGGATGACCTCGATGGAAAATTACATCTTGGCGATTTGACTATCGGTGGCAACAAGGAGCAATAATAGAGTGATTGTGCGTTTGGTGAAGGCCGTGCGTAGATTTTGATTGATTTTAGAAGATAAATAAAAATAGAGTTATGGTAAATAAAGTTATATTGGTAGGAAATGTCGGTATCGACCCCGAAGTGCGTACTACCGAATCGGGCGTTAAAGTGGCTCGTGTGCGTTTGGCAACTACGGAGCGTATCTATGACCGCCAGACTAACGAGTCAAAGGAGTTGACCGAGTGGCATACTGTCACGTTGTGGCGTGGTTTGGCTGATGTTGTGGACCGTTATGTTAAGAAGGGTAGCCAAATATATATCGAAGGTCGTCTTCGTACACGCGAGTGGACCGATAAGGATAATATTAAGCGTTATACAACAGAGGTTTTGGCCGATGAGATGAAGTTGCTTGGTCGTAAGGCCGATAATCAGCAGGGTGGTGCTCCTGCTCCGAGTGGATATTCCGCTCCAGCACAGCAACCCGTGCAGCAGCCTACTCAGTCTGCATCTATCCCGCAGGTTAATGAAGACCCCGATGATTTGCCGTTCTAATCATTGGATAACAAATAAAAAATCTGTCAGTAGTTCTGGCAGATTTTTTTTGTTCTCATTACTTACGGGCTCCGATTGTTTTGATGCGCTCTTCAAACTCTTCACGGTTGTCGAGTGCGCAGTTCTTTACGCGAGCACGATAATTATATATGGTGTTTGCCGAGTAACGCAAAAGCGCCGCAATGCGCGATGATTCGGTTATGCCCAAGCGGATTAGTGCAAATATTCTCAACTCGGTGTTCAATCGCTCGTCCTTGCCCAATACAATGCGTTTGTCGGGCTTTAGCAAGTCGTTGAACTCCTCAACGAAGTTGGGGTATAGTTGCAGGAATGCTTTGTCGAACATCTCGTAGAAACTCTTTAACTCGGTGTCGATATAGTCCGTAGATGATACTTCGGTGAGTATTTCCGAGTACTTGCCAGCGGTCAATTTGCGCTTTATGTTTCGCTGGTAGGATTTTAGTTTGTCGATGTAACTTGAGCACATAGCAAGGAACAGACCGATGTACTCCTCCTTGACCTCGTTGGCCTCGGCTAAATCGTTGTTTGTGCGCTTCAGTCGCAGGTTTATCTCCGATAGTGAGTCGTTATACTGTTTTATCTGTTTGTTGATGTCGGCAATCTCGTGTCGAGCCATCACAGACTTATAATACATATATATCACGACCATACAAATAATCGCCAACGCAGCAGCCAGAATAGATATAATGCTTAGGAACTTTTTGGTCTCGGCTTGCTGGGCCTCCTGTGAGAGCATATACTCTTTCTCAATAAGAGGTAATATCGCCGTAATATCTTCGTGGCGTAATTGTGCGTTGTAAAAGAGAACGTTCTCTAAAGCGATATTAATATAATGAAATGCTCGATTTATATCTTGAGGGAGCAATTTCTCGGATAATATGCGTATTGAAGCCGTATCTTTTGTAGCCGATTTAACATCGGCTATTGCAGAGCGGATGTACCATAATAGGGCGTTGTTTGTTTTACCCCAAGCCTCATATATGGCGGCGCGATAATAGGCGTATTCTGCATACGAGTGGCTATCTTGCGCGCAGTGGGCTATCAGCATCTCGTTTATCTCTTCGGCCTTGTGCCACGCATCGTTGCTCATATGATACAACATCGAGACATATTGGTGCATCTCTGATGATGGGTGGTCGGTCTCCATCAACTTGTTGCAGTAATATTGCCATTTGTGTGTAATATCTTGCCTCTCCTGTTCGCTTTTTGCATAACCTGTTTTCCACTCGATGTTGCGGTAATAGCGTTGTTGTATGAAATAGTATTTGGTTAGTTGGGATGGTGAGAGAGCAAGAGTATCTATCTTCGATGAAAAGATATTGTCTACATTCGTAAACATACCCGATATGGTGTACAGTTGTGCTTTGTCCAACTCGGTATCAATCTGTTTGGCCCTGTCTTTCATCTCGACAGCGATGTCGTAGCGACGATTGAGCACATCTAACGCCTTGTCGAATTGGAATACCTCGTACTCCTGGTAGAGTTGTTTGTATGCCTCGTACTTGTTCTCTAAAGATATGCCAGGCATCTGCAATAACTCGTTCAATCGTTCTATCTTTGCCAAATGTTGGTTGATGTATGTATCTGCCGAAACCAATGCCTCGTCGAGCGATTTGAGTTCTCGTTCGATGATGTTGGCCGATGTGTGTGTAGACGTTATCAGCAATAGCGCTATTGCGATTACGCGTAGTGATTTTAGATTCATTATAATTGTGTATAGGTAGTAGTTTGCTATTAAAACTCTACAAAGATAAGAATATTTGGGCAAATGACACCAATATATATTCCACTTTTATAAGATGCTAATGGTTTGGTTTACAGTGATAAAACATTTTGCAAATCTATATTGTCAATATACTGCACTTTGGTGGCGTTAGACATCTTTTAATTTGTATATATATTTGCAATAAGAAATTTCTACAACAAAGTTCTTTTCATATAGTAATACCCCAAATAAGTATATTTTCCGGCGTAGGTTGTACGGGTCTTTCGTATATATTTTTTGTTAACTGTTTTTATAGGCTCTTTACCGTATAACTTACGCCTTTTTTATTATCTTTTTTTGATTTCACCGCCATAATATTTAACTTTGTTATCATCGAGTGTATAATCTATTAGAGAGTGAGGA